>NZ_JBSFSA010000069.1:0-21251 GCF_053589515.1 Streptomyces sp. NPDC003327
CCACCCGCTACGACAAGACCGCCCAGTCCTACAAAGCCGCCGTCACCCTCGCGTCAATCCTGATGTGGGCCTGACACTTTGACGACAACTCCTAGGGAAGCCGTACCTCGTGGGGCAGCGGGGACTCCGTCGGTGAACTTGCGGGGTCGTAGTCGCACTCCGCACGGACCAGCCGCGCGACACGGGCCCTTCTCTGAGCACGGGGCGACCGTCCCGTATACCCAGCAGCCTCCGCACTCGCGTCCTCCGCAGTGACCAACCACATGACCACCATCACTGCCGTCACCCTCACCGAAAGCGTCAGCAACGAAGAGCCTCAACGCTTCAGCTGCACCCGAGTAACCCGATACAGGACGAAAAGGGAGCCCCGCCGCCAAACCGGCGAGGCCCCTCCGGGTTCATGCTCACGAACTTACGATGCATGTTCGGACGACAACCGCGGACGAGGCTGCCCGGGAGGGCAAGGGCACGAACTGCTGGATACTCGCGGAAGGCTTTCTCCGGGACGGACCATCCAGAGCACGCAGCGCACGATCACGCTCGTCGGCCGAGAGACGGGTCAGCAGGGCCACGAGCCTGCCCAGCTCCTCCTCGCCCGACGTCACCGGTCACCAGCCAGGTCGAGATCCCGCTCGGACACCTCGGCAGGAATCTGCGCCGGCTTCGGTCGGCGCCACGGACGGGCGATCGGCCGAGACACCCCGCGCCACCAGGTATCCGCGGGCAGCTTGCCCGCCGGCTCGAACGGCTCACCGGGACGGGGGAACGCCACCGCCTGCCCCGCCTCCTCCGCCGCGTCCTTCGTCCACTCCCCCGGCTCCGCCCACGGGTGCGGAGCCAGGTTGAAGGTTGCCCAGTGGATCGGCAGCATCACACCGGCCGGAGCGCCTCCCTGCAGGTCAAGATGGGCCTGGACCCCCTGCGCGGGCGTCATGTGAATGTCTGGCCACGCCCCAGGCATCGGCGTATAGTCCGTGTGGTTCTTGGGCCAGAACTCCGAGTAGGCCCCGATCTGGATCATGGTGGCGTCAAAGGGGCCGTGCTCGGCGCCGATGTCCTTGAAGCCGGAGAAGTACCCGGTGTCACCGCTGTGGAAGACGCGGTGCCGGGGCCCCTTGACCACCCAGGAGGCCCACAGGGTGTGCTGCCGGTTGCGGATGCCCCGGCCGCAGAAGTGGCGGGCCGGGGTGGCCGTGAGGGTCAGGTCGCCGACCTCGGTGGACTCGTTCCAGTCCAGCTCGCGCAGCCGGTCGGCGGGCACGCCCCAGTGCTCCAGGTGGGCGCCGACGCCGAGGGGCACGGCGAAGACCGTGTCCGTGGTGGCGAGTTCCTTGATCGTCGGCAGGTCGAGGTGGTCGTAGTGGTCGTGCGAGATCACGACGACGTCGACCGGGCCGAGCGCGGCGAGCGGCGCGGGCACGGGGTGGAGCCGCTTGGGGCCCGCGAACGGGAAGGGGGAGCAGCGGTCGCCCCAGACGGGGTCGAAGAGGACCCGCTGCCCGTCGATCTCCGCGAGGATGCTGGAGTGCCCCGCCCAGGTGAGCCGGAGGCCGGTGACAGGGGGCTTCGCGAGATCGGCGACGGTGGTCGGATGGACGGGGATCGCGCCGGTGGGGGCCCGGCGCGCGCGTCCCTCCTTCTCGAAGTAGATCCGGGCCAGGTCGACGGTCGAGCCGGAGGGGCCGCGCCGGGCGGGCTCGGGGTTCTGGAAGACCCCGTCGGCGAAGTTCGGCGAGCGGTGGATGCGGGCGAGCCGCTCGCCCGTGGGGTCCGCGCCGAAGGACTCGGGGCGCAGTGCGCGCAGCCGTGCCCGGAGCGCACGGTCGGAGCCGGTGCCGGTCACAGGGCCTCCTGATCTCTGGGGGTCGTTCCATTATGGGCGGCCCGCGCGGCGAACGGCGGGGACGGTCGTCCATACTGAACCGTCATTCAGTACTGCCCTTCGCGCGGGGCGGGAACCCGGCGGGTCCGCCCTCGCTCCGGCCCGTCGTCACGCCCGCACCCAGGAGAGACGCCGATGCCTGCCGAACCGTTGCTGTCCGTCGGATGGACCGATCACGTCACCGGCCGCCGGGGCCATCTCGTCGTGGACCGGCTCGTGCGCGGGGTGGCGAGCGGGGGCCTGCGGATGCGCGAGGGCTGCACGGCCGAGGAGGTCGCGGGGCTCGCGCGCGGGATGACCATGAAGGAGGCCCTGCACTACGACCCGCGGGGCCGGTACGTGCCGCTGGGCGGCGCCAAGGGCGGCATCGACTGCGATCCGCGCTCCCCCGAGGCGTACGGGGTCCTCGTGCGCTACCTGCGGGCGATGCGGCCGTACATCGAGCGGTTCTGGACCACCGGGGAGGACCTGGGGCTCACCCAGGACCTGGTGGACCGGGCGGCGGCGGAGGCGGGGCTCGTCTCCTCGGTGCAGGCGGTGTACCCGTTGCTCGACGACGAGGCGGCGGCCCGGAAGCGGCTGGCCGACGCCTTCGCGATCGAGGTGGACGGCATCGGCCTCGACGAGCTGGTGGGCGGCCTCGGCGTGGCCGAGTCCGTGCTCGTCGCCCTCGACCGGGCGGGCCGGGCGTACGGCGACACCCGGGTCTCCGTCCAGGGCCTGGGCACCATGGGCGGGGCGACCGCCCGGTTCCTGGCGCGCGCCGGGCTGCGGGTGGTGGCCGTCGCCGACGTGCGCGGCACGATCGTCAACCCCGACGGCCTGGACGTCGAGGCGCTGCTCGCGGCCCGCGACGGGCACGGAGCGGTGGACCGCTCGGCGCTGCGGCCCGCCGACCGGGAGGCGCCCGGGGACGCCTGGCTGGCGGCGGACGCGGAGGTCCTGGTGCCGGCCGCCGTGTCGTACGCCGTCGACGCCGGGAACCAGGGCCGGATCTCGGCCCGCTGGATCGCCGAGGCGGCCAACATGCCGGTGCTGCCGGAGGCCGAGGAGGCCCTCGCCGCCCGGGGGGTGACCGTCCTGCCGGACGTGGTGGTGAACTCGTGCACCAACGCCTGGTGGTGGTGGACGCTCTTCGGTGACGTCGAGGCCGACGCGGAGCAGGCCTTCGCGCGGGTACGGGGAGCGATGCGGGCCCTCGTCGGCGGCGTGCTCGACCGGGCGGAGGCGGACGGCACCAGCCCCCGCGCGGCGGCGCACGCCCTGGTCGCCGAGCGCCTCCCGCTCATCACGGAGCGTTACGGCTGGTACGCGGGATGATCATGCCCGTGTCACGTGCTGTGTAGGCTGCGCGGTGTGGCGAGAGTGCGCTTGAGCGGGGCGGAGCGACGGGAGGAGCTGCTCCGCGCCGCGGCGGAGCTGATCGAGTCCCGGGGTGTGGCGGCGGTCCGCGTCGCCGACGTCGCCGCGGCGCTCGGTGTCAGCAACGCCCTGGTGCTCTACCACTTCTCGACCAAGGAACAGCTCGTCGCCGCCGCCTTCGCCCACGCGGCCGAGGCGGACCTCGCCCAGCTGCGCCGCCTGCTCGGGCGGCGCGCCCCCGCCGTGCGGAGGCTGCGGGCCGCCGTCCGCTGGTACGCGCCGACCGGGCGGGCGAAGGGCTGGCGGCTCTGGATCGAGAGCTGGGCGGCGGCGCTGCGCGACCCGGAACTGCGCAGGGTCGCCGCCTCCCTCGACCAGGAGTGGAAGGCCGCGCTCGCGCGGGTCATCGCGGAGGGCGAGGAGGCGGGCGAGTTCCGCTGTCCGGACCCGGAGGCCGCTGCCTGGCGGCTCACCGCCTTCCTCGACGGCCTCGCCGTCCAGACGACGGCCTACGCCGGTCCCCTCCCCCGGACCACGATGCTCCGCTGGGCGGACGCGGCCCTGGCGAGGGAACTGGACCTCCCGGACCTGCGGCCCCGCCCGGACGGCCCGGACGTGCCCGGCCTGGATGCCCGGGAGGCGCCGGGGACGGCGGAGGCCACCACGTAAGTCCCCGCCCTGACAGGCAGGACGCCGCCCGGACTGACAGGCAGGGCACCGCCCCTGACGGCTCGGAGACCGTCAGAGGAGCTCGTAGACGGCCGAGACGGTCACGTGCTCCTCGATCTCGCCGGGGGCCGTCGGTACGGACGGGGACTCGGCGGGCATGTCGGGGACCGCTCCGTGGCCGGGGCGGAGGGACTCGCCCTCACTCAGGGAGACCAGCCGGCCGAGCCGGTGGCCACTGAGCTTCGCGTGCTGCTCGGCCTTGTCGTGGGCGTCCCGGTAGGCGGCCTCCCTGGCCTTGGCGCGGAGCGCGCTCGGGTCGGCGACGTCGAAGACGACGCCGTTGATCCGGCCCGCGTCCCCGGCGGCCTTGTTGACGGCGCCGACGATCCGCCCGGTCTCGTCGATGCGGCGGACCTTCACCGAGAAGGACTGGCTCGCCTGATAGCCGGTCACCTTGCTCTGGCCGTCGGCCGCCTGGGCGTAGACGGGATTGAGCGAGAGGCTGTCGGTCCGGATGTCCCGGTCCTCGACGCCCTGCTCGCGGACCACCGCGAGCAGGGTCTCGGCGGCCTTGGTCTGCGCCGCCATCGCCTCCTGGGCCGTCGGCCGGCCGGCCTCGACCCCCAGGGAGAGGATCGCCAGGTCGGGCGCGGCGGCGGCGCTGCCGCTCCCGCTGACGGTCACCGTCGCCGGTGCCTCCTTCTGCTCGGCCCCGGAGCCGGAGGCGGCGGGCCGCTCGGGTCCCGCCGCCAGGGCGGGGGCGGCGGTCCCGGTGAGGAGACCGCCGAGGACGGCGGCGGCGGCGAGGAGTCGGGCGGAGGTGGCGGCGCGTGCGGCGCTGCGGGGCTTCCCCGGCCGGCGGAGCGTCATGGGCGGTCCCTTCGACGGTGGATGCCGGGAGGCTCCGGCGGGCACCCATCCCAGCACCCGGCGCCCCCGCCTCCCGGGCGCCACTCCTGACCGGCCGCAGCCTTCACCTCTCCGTACCAGCGGGGGCACCGTCAGGTCTGGACGAGCGGCTCGTACGCCTCGGCGGCGAGGCCGAAGGTCCAGGCCACGCCCTCGCGGGCGGTGCGGGTCGCGGGCGGCACCCTCAGCCAGTACGTGCGGTGGCTGCCGTCGGGCTCGGGCGTGGAGTTCACGACCTCCACCATGGCGACGTCCTCGTCGTCGTCCAGGTCGATCCGCCACAGCACCCCGGTCTCGTCACGGTGCACGGGCCGGGCGGCCGAGGCGGCGAGGTAGCGGTCGTAGCCGTAGTACTCCAGCATCACGCGGCGGAGTTCGGCGTTCTCCTCGTCCCGTATGCGCTCGGGGGTGAGGTCGGCGAGTCGGGCGAGGAAGTCCGCGGAGACCGGCATGCCGCGCCAGGCGTGCAGGGCGAAGCCGTCCGGGAAGGCGAGCGCCGGGCCGTCGCCCCGGTCGAGGCGTCCGGCCTCGTCCCGGTGCAGCTCGGCCGGCCGCTCGCAGACCACCGCCACGTTCTCGTACGGCCACCACCAGCCGGCGTGCTCGGCGACGGCGGCGAGGCCCGCGAGACGGTCACCCCGGCCGTCGAAGGCGGCGAGCCAGGCGGCGTCGTGCTGGCCGAGCACCGCGTCGAGCAGCACCATCCGCACGGCGGTCCCGTCGGCCGGGCCCTCCCCCGCCCCGGCCACGGTCCCGTCCGCCGGACCGGCCCCCTCCCCCGTGGCGCCGGAACCGGCTCCCGTACCCGCCCCCGTACCCGCCACCACCTCCGCGGTCACCGCCGCCCGTATGCGCTCCGCGAGGGCCCGCGTCGTGTCCCACAGGGCCGCTCCGGTCGCCTGCCAGTGCGCGGCCCACCCGGCCGGCCCGAGCAGGTCGTGGAGGCGGCGGCGCTCGTCGGCCCAGGGCCGGGTGCGCACGTCGTCCCGGACCGAACGGCCCCGGTCCGCCAGGCTCCGCACGAGCGCGACGGCGGCGAGCGGCGAGTCCGCCCAGAGCACCCGCTCCGGCGCGGCGAGCCCTGCCGTGCGGTAGGCGAGCCGGAGGCCGGCCTCGGCGGCGGCGCGGTCGGCCGGGCCCGTGGCGGCGGCGACGGCGCGCCACTTGTCCTGCGCGACGGTGTGGTTCATGTCTTGCTCCCCCTGCTTCCTCGACGTCTCAGTCCGCGACGATCCGGTACGCCCCGGGCACGTACTCCCGCTGGCGCACCACCCGGTACCAGCCCTTGGGCAGCGGTATCGGGGCGTGCTCCTCGTGCACCACCCGGCCCCCTTCGGGCAGTTCGAGCAGCAGCGGTCCGAACGGGCCGGACTCCCGCACGAGCCGCCCGGGGCCCGGGATCGCGTGGGCGTGCCCCGTGACCTCGCCGAGGGCGAGCACCAGGCGGCCCCTGGCGTCCCTCGGCTCCCCCGGAGCCCGCCGCGCCCGGTCCGGCACGGCCGTCCCGTCGACGGGCGCCAGCAGCACGTCTCCCTGTCGGTACATGGCTCTCCCCTCCCCGTTCGGCGCGGTGTGCCCGAACACGAGAACGACGCTAGAGGCCGCCACTGACAATCGGTCCGCGGAGCCCGCCGGACCGACCCGGCGGAGGGCGCTGTCGGTGCCGCTTGGTAGAACTTCAAGCATCAGCCGACCGGCGCCGTTCGTACTCGGGAGCATCGTCATGACCATTGGGGCCCACCTGCAGGAATTCCACGGCCTTTCCGTGTTCGACTTCCCGGGTCCGGACGCCACCGTCGAGCTGCCCGACGCCGGTGCGGTCGCCTGGCGGATCTCCGCTCCGACGTACGCGGACCCGGAGGACGAGCTGTGGGCGCCGCAGTTCGAGCGCTTCCTGAAGACGGTCGACGCCAGCCGGGTCCGCGCGCTGGTGGTCGGCGGCTGGGACGAGCCGTACGAGACCTCCTCCGCCGCCGTCGTCACCGCCCTGATCGCCGCCAACGACCGGCTCACGGCCCTCGACGCGCTCTTCCTCGCCGACATGACCTTCGAGGACTGCGAGATCTCGTGGATCGTCCAGTCCGACGTGACGCCGCTGCTCGCCGCCTACCCGGCCCTCAAGGAGTTCGGCGTCCGCGGCGGCACCGGACTGGCGTTCCCGTCGGTCCGGCACACCGCTCTGGAGACCCTGGTGGTGGAGACGGGCGGTCTGCGCGCCGAGGTGGTGCGCGGCATCGTGGGCAGCGACCTGCCCGCCCTGGAGAACCTGGAACTCTGGCTCGGCACCGACGAGTACGGCGGCGACAGCCGGCCCGAGGACCTCGCCCCGCTGCTCTCCGGCACCGCGTTCCCGGCCCTGCGCCGGCTGGCCCTGCGCAACAGCGTGATCCAGGACGCGGTCGCGGCAGCGGTGGCCGGGGCCCCGGTGGTGGCCCGTCTGGAGCGCCTCGACCTGTCCATGGGCGTGCTCACCGACGAGGGCGCGCAGGCCCTGCTCGACGGCCAGCCGCTGACGCACCTGGCGCACCTCGACCTCTCGCACCACTACGTCTCCGAGCCGCTGCGCGCGCGGCTCACCGAGGCGCTCGCGCCGCACGGCGTGACGGTCGTCCTCGACGACGCCCAGGAGGCGGAGGACGACGGCGACGGGGACGTCTGGCGCTACGTCGCGGTCGCCGAATGACCTCCGGCCCGCGCCCGGGGCGGCCGCCGCTGGTCGTCGTCGGCGATCCGGCGGGCCGCCGCGTCACGTTCTTCCGGGACGCGGTGCGGTCCGCCGGGCTGCCCGGGGTGCGGGTCGTGTCCTGGCCGGACGTCCTGCACGGCAGGGCCCGCTTCGCGGCGGGCGAGTGGGTGCGGCTCGACTCCCCCGGCGAGGAGCCGGAGGTGGACCGGCTCCTGCGGGACCTCGACGATCCGGCCCGGGTCGAAGGAACCGCCCTGTGGTACGCCCGGTTCACCGCCGCGGTCGCAGAACTCGCCCGCGAGGTCGCCGCCGCGGGGGCCCGGCTGGTCGACGACCCGGACGAGCTCTCCGTCCTGTTCGACAAGCGGCTGGGGCACGGGCGGCTCGCCGCCGCCGGGGTGCCGGTGCCCGCCTCGCCGACCTCCGGCCCCGACGCTCCGCCGGTGCGGGGCTGGGACGACCTGGCGTCGCTGATGGGCCGGGACAGGTGGCGCCGGGTCTTCGTGAAGCTCGCGCACGGTTCCTCGGCGTCCGGGGTGCTCGCGGTCGAGGCGGCCGGGCAGGACCGGGTGCAGGCCACCACCTCCGTGGAGCGCGGCCCTGGCGGACGGCTGTTCAACTCCCTCCGGGTGCGGCGCTACACCGGCGCGCGCGAGGTGGGCGCGCTCGTGGACGCCCTCGCCCCCGACGGGCTCCACGTGGAGCGCTGGCTGCCGAAGGCGACGCAGCACGGCCGGTCGGCGGACCTGCGGGTGGTGGTGGTCGACGGCCGGGCGACCCACGCCGTGGTCCGCACCAGCCGCTCCCCCATGACCAATCTTCACCTGGGCGGTGCCCGGGGCGATCTCGCCGGGGCGCGGGCGGCGGTCGTGGCCGCCGGGGCGCGCTGGGAGGACGCGCTCGACGTGTGCGAGCGGGCCGCCGCCGCTTTCCCTGGCACCCACTGCGTGGGCGTGGACCTGCTGCCCACGAGCGGCTGGCGCCGTTTCGCCGTGGGCGAGGTCAACGCCTTCGGTGACCTCCTGCCGGGGCTGACGGGCCTGCCGGGCAGCGGCGCCGAGGGCCTGGACACCTACGGGGCGCAGGTCGCCGCGCTCCTCGGCACCGGGCCCCGTACCCCCGTCCGCACGCCCACCCGCACACGATCCACCCGCACACGATCCACCCGCACCACAGGAACGAGCACCACGTGAACCAGCCCGACATGAACGCGATCGTCGGCAGCCACGATCTGCTCCTGGTCACCCTCGACACGCTGCGGTACGACGTGGCGGCCGAGCTGGCCGCCGAGGGGCGGCTGCCGAACCTGGCCCGTCACCTGCCCGGGGGCCGGTGGGAGCGGCGCCACGCGCCCGGCAGCTTCACGTACGCCTCCCACCAGGCGATCTTCGCGGGTTTCCTGCCGACTCCGGCGTCGCCCGGTCCGCATCCCCGGCTCTTCGCGGCCCGGTTCGCGGGCAGCGAGACGACCGCCGACGGCACCTACGTCCACGACACGCCCGACTTCGTCTCGGCGCTCGCGCGGGAGGGGTACCGGACGGTGTGCGTCGGCGGCGTGGGCTTCTTCAACGAGCGGCCGCCGCTCGGCTCGGTGCTCCCCGGCCTGTTCCAGGAGAGCCACTGGGACCCGTCCTTCGGCGTGACGTCCCCGACCTCGTTCGAGGCACAGGTGACCCGGGCCGAGGAGGTGGTGGCCGCGCTCCCGCCCGACCGGCGGCTGTTCCTCTTCGTCAACGTCTCGGCGCTGCACCAGCCGAACTGGTTCCACCTCCCCGGCGCGACCCGGGAGGCCGGCGACTCGCGGGCGACGCACGCGGCCGCGCTGGAGTACGTGGACCGGCACGTCGGCCGGCTGTTCGCGGCGATGAGCAGCCGCCGGGACTGCTTCGCGATCGTCTGCTCCGACCACGGCACGGCGTACGGGGAGGACGGCTTCACCGGGCACCGGCTCGGGCACGAGGTGGTGTGGACGGTGCCGTACGCGCAGTTCGTGCTGCCCGGCCCCGCCGCGGCCGGCGCGCCGCGGGAGGCCGCCGCATGAGCACCGTCGACGCCCGCCCCCGCCCGTACGGCAGTTACGTCTACGCGTACCCGCACAAGACGGCGTACCGCCCGCTCGACGACCGTCCCGCGCTCGCGGAGCTCTGGGCCGGTGAGCCGAAGGACGCGCTCTCGCTCTACGCCCACATACCGTTCTGCGAGGTCCGCTGCGGCTTCTGCAACCTCTTCACCCGGATCGGCGCACCGGACGGGCTGACCGGCCGTTACCTCGACGCGCTCGACCGGCAGGCCGCTGCCGTGCGCGACGCCCTGGGCGACGCGGCCCCGGTGCGGTTCGCCACGGCCGCGTTCGGCGGCGGCACGCCCACCTTCCTGACCGCCGCCGAGCTGGAGCGGCTCTGCGACATCGTGGAGAAGCGCATGGGCGCGGACCTGCGGGCGGTGCCGCTGTCGGTGGAGACCTCGCCCGCCACGGCCACCGCCGACCGGCTCGCGGTCCTCGCCGAGCGCGGCGCGACCCGGCTCAGCATCGGGGTGCAGAGCTTCGTGGAGGCCGAGGCGCGGGCGGCGGTCCGGCCGCAGCGCCGGGCGGACGTCGAGGCCGCACTCGGCCGCATCCGGGACACCTGCGTCCCGGTCCTCAACATCGACCTCATCTACGGCATCGACGGCCAGACCGAGGAGTCCTGGCGCCTCTCCCTGGACGCCGCGCTCGCCTGGCGGCCCGAGGAGCTGTACCTCTACCCACTGTACGTGCGCCCGCTCACCGGCCTGGGCCGGATCCAGGATCCGGCCGCCGCCGACCGGGAGTGGGACGAGCGGCGGCTGCGGCTCTACCGCCACGGCCGGGACCACCTCCTGGCCCGCGGCTACGAGCAGGTGTCCATGCGGATGTTCCGGCGCGCGGACGCCGGTCCGGCCGGTCCGGACGACTACGCCTGCCAGACCGACGGCATGATCGGCCTGGGCTGCGGGGCCCGCTCGTACACGTCGGCCCTGCACTACTCCTTCGACTACGCCGTCGACATGCGGGAGGTCCGCTCGATCATCGACGTCTACACCGGGACCGAGGACTTCTCGCGCGCGGAGGTCGGGCGGCGGGTCGACGGGGACGAGGCCCGGCGCCGCCACCTCCTGCAGTCGCTGCTCCAGGCCGAGGGGATGCCGCTCGCCGGGTACGAGGAGCGGTTCGGCGGCTCGCCGTTCGCGGACTTCGGGCCGGAGCTGGCCCGCTTCGAGCGCCTGGGGTGGCTGGACACCGGGGCGCCCGCGGGGCTGCTGCGGCTCTCCGCCGAGGGCCTGGCGCACTCGGACGCGCTCGGCCCCGAGCTGTTCTCCCCCGCCGTACGGGCCGCGATGGCCGCGTACGAGCCGAAGTAGGGGGCGGCGGTGGACCTGACCCTGCTCTACCGGGGACCGCTCTCCTCCTGCGACTTCGACTGTCCGTACTGCCCCTTCGCCAAGCGCCGGGACAGCCGCGAGCAGCTGCGCGCCGACCGGGCCGCGCTCGAACGCTTCACCGGCTGGGTGGCCGAGCAGAGCGGCGACCGGCTGCGTGTCCTGTTCACGCCGTGGGGGGAGGGCCTGGTCCGCTCCTGGTACCGGCGTGCGCTGGTCGAGCTGTCCCGGCTACCGCACGTCGAGCGGGTGGCGATCCAGACGAACCTCAGCTGCCGCACGGAGTGGCTGGCCGACGCGGACCCGGAGACGGTCGCGCTGTGGTGCACGTACCACCCGGGCCAGACGCCGTACGGGCGGTTCCTCGCCAAGTGCGGCGAGCTGGCCGAGCGGGGGGTGCGGTTCAGCGTGGGGATCGTCGGCCTGCCGGAGCACCACACGGAGGCGCTGCGGCTGCGCGCCGAGCTGCCGCCGCACGTCTACCTGTGGGTGAACGCGGCGGAGGGGCGCACGTACACCGACGCGGAGGCCGCGGCCTGGACGGCGGTCGACCCGCTCTTCCCGTACAGCCGGCGTCCGCACCGCTCGGGCGGGCTGCCGTGCCGCACCGGGGAGTCGGTGGTGTCGGTGGACGGCGAGGGGACGGTGCGGCGCTGTCACTTCGTCAGGGCCGAACTCGGCAACCTGTACGACGGTTCGTACCGTGCCGCGCTGCGGCCGCGCGTCTGCCCCCTCGCCGTCTGCGACTGTCACATCGGCTACGTCCACCTGGAGACGCTGCCGCTGTACGACGTGTTCGCCGGCGGGGTCCTGGAGCGGATCCCCGCCGTGCCTCCGCTACAGGGGCATGAGGTCGGGGCGCTTCGCCTCGACGTGGTCCCCTGAGCTCTCGCCGCGCAGCCGCCGGCCGATCCAGGGGACGAGGTACTCCCGCGCCCAGTTGATGTCGTCGCGGCGGACCTCGAGGGTGCCGCGCGGCGGCACCGGCGGCCACGGCTGGTCCGGGTCGGCGGGCACCGGCAGGCCGAGGACCTGGGCGGCGCGCAGCGCGACCCTGGTGTGGCCCTCGGGCGAGAGGTGCAGCCGGTCGTCGTCCCAGGCGCGCCGGTCCTGCACCGACCGGAGCGACCAGAGGTCGAGGACCGGGCAGTCGTAGCGGTCGGCGATGGCCCGGACGTGGGCGGTGTAGGTGGCGATCTTGCCGCGCAGGTGTCTGAGCAGTGGCACGTCGCGGGTGTCGAAGCCGGTGGTGACCATGACCGTGCCGACGGCGGAGGTCAGGTCGGCGACGGCGCGCTCGAAGCGCTCGGCGACGTCGTCGGGGTCGGTGCCGGGGCGGATGATGTCGTTGCCGCCCGCGCAGAAGGTCACCAGGTCGGGGGCGAGTTCCTTGGCGCGCGGGACCTGTTCCGCGACGATCTGGTCCAGGAGGCGTCCCCGTACGGCCAGGTTGGCGTAGCGGAAGGCCTCGTGCTCCGGCAGTTGGTCGGCGAGCAGGACCGCGAACCGGTCCGCCCAGCCGACGTACGCACCGTCGGGTCCCGGGTCTCCGACGCCCTCGGTGAAGCTGTCACCGATCGCCGCGTACGACCCGAATGCGTCTCTGTCTCTTGATGTCGAATCGTCTGCCACGGGAGCACATCCTTCCCTTTCGGCTGTGACCTACGCGACCGTAAGGAGGGGTTGACGGCGGGTGATATATGCCACCGATAAAGATTCCCCCAAGGCGGAATAGGTCAGGCACGCCGAACGGCCCGGCACAGGGGTGTGCCGGGCCGTCGGGGATGTGCGCCTGCGTCGCAGCGGAGGGAGACGTCGGGTCAGAGGGAGACGCCGTGCTGGCGCAGGTACGCCAGCGGGTCGATGTCCGAGCCGTAGCTGGGCGAGGTCCGGATCTCGAAGTGCAGGTGCGGGCCGGTGGAGTTGCCGGTCGAGCCGGAGAGGCCGATCTGCTGGCCGCCGCTGACGGACTGTCCGGCCGAGACGGAGAGGGAGGAGAGGTGCGCGTACTGCGAGTAGTTGCCGTCGGCGTGCTGGATGACGACCTCGTTGCCGTAGGCACCGCTCCACCCGGCGGAGACGACCGTGCCGGCGCCGACGGCGCGGACGGTGGTGCCGGAGGAGGCGATGAAGTCGGCGCCGGTGTGGTAGCCGGAGGACCACATGGAGCCGGAGGCGCGGTACGGGGTGGAGACGCCGCCGCCGACGGGGGCGACCCAGCCGGAGGAGGCCGTCTCGGAGCCGCCCTGAGTGCTGCCGGAGGAAGCGGAGGTGGCGGCCGGGGCGGGGTCGCGCTCGCTGTCGCGGGAAGCGCGGGTCTCGTCGGAGGACGGCGAGGAGCTCTTGGGGGCGGCCTTCGGAGCGGCGCTCTTGGGGGCGGCCTTCGGAGCGGCGGCGGTGTTCTTCACACCGAGGGTGAGCTCCATGCCGGGCAGGATCAGCGAGGGGTCGCCGCCGATGACGCGCCGGTTGTCCTGGTACAGCTGCTCCCAGCCGCCGGCGATGTCGTGCTCGACGGCGATCTTGGACAGGTAGTCGCCGCTGACGACGGTGTACGTCTTCGGGGCGGCGGCCTTGGGCGCGGCGGCGGGCGCCTTCGTCTGGGCGGCGGCCACGGAGGCGACGGTGCGGGCGGTGGCGGCGGCCGGGGCGGCCTGCTCGGCGGCGTGGGCGCCGGTCGCACCGAGCAGCGGGAGGGCGACGACGGCGCCTCCGGTGCCGGCGGCGACGAAGCCACGGGTGAGGGGGTTGGTCCTGGTGCGGCGGTGCTTACCCTTCGCGGGCATGGCGAATTCCTCTCCGGCGCCTGCGAGGTGAGCTGTCGGGTTCGGACTGGAGATGCCCGGCCGCGCTCTCGCGCGGCTTCACCCCGAGCCGTCCTGCGTCGCGGGACCGGCGTACTTCCTGGGTCCCCCGCTCCTGCCACGCAACGGGATGGGGATGAATTCCGGACGGTGGCAGGATTCGGCGGTCCGACCGGAGTGAGCGTGACGCTAGACGAGCGGGTGGGCGGGAACAAGCCGCCCTTTTCCGGAGCCATTCCTTGCCGATCTTCGCGGCGGGAATTCCGGTCACCCTCCGTCGATGGCGGAGCTTCGATTTCCCTTTTCCGCAGGGGAATTGGCGCGGGGGGTCGGCCACGATCCGTCACTTCTATGACCCTGCTCACGCGCGGGAGCCCATCTCGCCCATAACCAGGGCGCGTTACCCCTATCCCCTCAATTCGGACAGATCGCCCTATTCGCAGCCGAGGGGGTGCGCCACGCGGTCCCCACCTGGATGATTGTCCGATGAACCGACCCTGCGTCGGGCACTCGAACGCCTACCCCCAGGAGCATCCGTGACGCAGCAGCTGCCTCAGGTCCCGCCCGTCGATGCGAACGAGCCCGGCCTCGTCGAGGTCCGCAACTTCCGGGACGTTGGCGGGCTGCCGACGACGGACGGCCGGCGGGTGCGCCCCGGGCGCCTCTTCCGCAGCGGCCACCTCGCGCACGCCACCGAGGAGGACGCCGCCTTCCTCGCGACCCTGGGGCTCCACACGGTCTTCGACTTCCGCAACGCGGCGGACCGGAAGGTCGAGGGAGCGGACGTCGAGCTTCCCGGCGTCCGGAACGTGAACATCCCCCTCAATGACCCGGCCGACGGCAAGGAGTTCTGGAAGCTGGTCCGCGGGGGGAACCTCGCCCAGCTCCGGGAGATCCTGGGCGACGGCAAGGCCGCCGCCCGTATGTCCGATTCGTACCGGAAGATGATTGTCGAGCGGACCGTCGAGCACAGCCGGGTCCTGCACGCGATGGCCGACGACAGCGTTCCGGCCCTGATGCACTGTGCGGCCGGCAAGGACCGGGCCGGACTCTCGGTCGCGATCACCCTGCTCGCCGTGGGCGTCGAGCGGGAGGCGATCGAGGCGGACTACGTGAAGTCGAACGCCCCGCACCGCCGCTACAAGGTGCGCCGCAGCTCCACCGCCCCGGACGCGATGTCTCCGGAGGTGATGGAGCTGCTGAGCCCGCTCTTCGACGCGCGGGTGGAGTACCTGCGGGCCGCGTTCGAGACGATCGAGGCGACCTGGGGATCGGTGGACGCCTACCTCACCGAGGGCCTGAAGCTGGCCCCGGAGACCCGTGAGCGACTGCGGGAGCGGCTGCTCACGGAGGTGTAGGCGTCTCCTCCGGATCCCGCCGGGCCCGCCCCCTACTGGTTCTGCCCGCCGAGCATGAAGAGCAGGTAGAGGAAGCCGGCGAAGAGGTGTCCGGCGACGAGGTAGGCGAAGAGGCGGAGCACGAGCCCCTTGGGGAACTTCCCGCCACCGCGTTCCTCGCCGGTGACCGGAGCGGACTTCTCGGACATGGCAGCACCTTTCGGGTGTCAGCGCCGGTGCGGGGTCCCGTCGCCGAGGCACAGCTCGGCGGCGGGGCTCTGCATCAGGGTGTGGACGAAGAGGACCTCCGCTCCGGAGCGGCCGACGGCGCCGATCCGGTGCGGGGTGAGCGAGTCGAAGTGCGCGCTGTCCCCGGGATCGAGGACGTGGACGGCCTCGCCGAGCGCGAGACGC
The DNA here is from genome assembly GCF_053589515.1 of Streptomyces sp. NPDC003327. Taxonomy (NCBI): domain Bacteria; kingdom Bacillati; phylum Actinomycetota; class Actinomycetes; order Kitasatosporales; family Streptomycetaceae; genus Streptomyces; species Streptomyces sp. NPDC003327. Next base: position 15,463 of record NZ_JBSFSA010000069.1, read on the forward strand.
ACCCGCCCTTCGAGGACGTGGAGCCACTCCTCGCCGGGATGGACGCGCACGATGTCGGCCCGGGTGGCGTACGGCACGTGGACGCGCAGGCACTGCATCGCGCGTCCGGCGCCGCCCGCCTGCCGGTAGATCCAGCCGTCGGCCTCGACCGGCTCCGACCTGCCGGCCCGGACGACCGGGTCCCGCTCGGGCGGCGCCTCGCCGAGCAGCTCGGAGACCGTCGTACCGTAGATACGGGCGAGGGCGAGCAGCATCGGCAGCGACGGCTGCCGGTTCCCCGTCTCCAGACGGGAGAGGTGGGCCGGCGAGAGCCCGGCCCGCTGGGCCGCGGCCTCCAGGGTGAGCCCCCTGCGGCGGCGCAGCCCGCGCAGCTGCGGGGCGACGTCGGGCAGGACGTCGGGGGCGACGGGGTCCGGGGAGGTATCCCCGGAGAGGTGGTCCATGCGCCCATTGCGCCAGAATCATGCCTCTGAGGCAAGTTTCTTGCCCCAGAGGCAAAAGACCCGTGCGACGGCCGGTCAGCGCTGGGCGACGGCCCGGTCAGCACGGGGCGACCGCCTGGTCAGCGCTGGGCGACGGCCTGCTTGACCAGCGTCTTCCCGAAGTCCCACATCAGTCCGCCACCGCCGTGCGCCTCGTCCATGACGGCCGTGAACGCGGTCACGAAGCGGTCCACGTCCGCCTCGTCGACGACGAGCGGCGGGATCAGCTTGATCACCTCCAGCTGGTCCCCGGAGACCTGGGTGAGGATGTGGTGCCGCTGGAGCAGCGGGACCACGACCATCTGGGCGAAGAGCCCCCTGCGGGCCGCCTGGAGCATCGTCCAGCGGCCGCGCAGCCCGAGCGAGGCCGGCCGGCCGAACTCGATGCCGATCATCAGCCCGCGCCCGCGGATCTCGTGCAGCAGCTCGTACCGGGGCACGAGCTCCTTCAGGCGCCCCGAGAGCAGCTCCCCCATGCGGCGGGCGTGGGCGACCGTCCCCTCGGACTCCATCACCGCGAGGACGGCGAGCCCGGCCGCCATGGCCTGCGCGTTGGAGCCGAAGCTCGCCGAGTGGACGAGGACCCGGTCCATCGAGGAGTAGACCTTCTTGAAGATCCAGTCCTTGCCGAGGGTCGCGCCGACCGGCACGTAGCCGCCGGAGAGCGCCTTGGCGACACAGACGAGGTCCGGCTCGACGCCCTCCTCGTGCTGGTACGCGTAGAAGTCGCCGGTCCGGCCGAGGCCGGTCTGCACCTCGTCGACGATCAGCAGGGCCCCGTGCCGGTGGAGCAGGTCCTGCGCGGCCCGCAGGAAGCCGGGCGGGGCCTCGTGGACCCCCTTGCCCTGGATCGGCTCGACGACGAGGGCGGCCACGTCGCCGCGGCGCAGCTCGCGCTCCAGGGCGTCGAGGTCGCCGAGCGCGAGGGCGGTGTCCGGCAGGAGCGGGGCGAAGCCGTCCCGGAAGCCCCGCTCGCCGTTGACGGAGAGGGCGCCGGTGGTCAGCCCGTGGAAGGCGTGGTCGCAGTAGAGGACCCTGGGGCGGCCGGTGGCGTAGCGGGCGAACTTGAGGGCGGTCTCGACGGCCTCGGTGCCGCTGTTGCCGAAGAAGACGCGGTCGAGGTGCGGGCTGTGGGCGAGGAGCCGCTCGGCGAGCAGGCCGGGCAGCGGCTGGCAGTCGAAGCGGGTGAGGTCGGCGAGCTGGGCGTCGAGGACGTCGTGGAGGGCCTTGCGGACGACGGGGTGGTGCCGTCCGAGGCCCATCACGCCGAAGCCGGCGAGCATGTCGAGGTGGTCGACGCCGTCGGCGTCCCAGAAGTGGGCGCCCTCGGCCCGCACGTACACCTTGTCGAAGCCGATGGTGTGGAGCATGCGGGGCAGCTGGTGGTTGAGGTACCGGGCGTGCAGCTCGTACCGCTCGCCGCCGCGCTCGGCGAGCAGCGCGCCGAGGTCGAACTCCGCGCTCACCGGGTCACCCGCCGCTTCCCGACACGGTCTCCCGCATCGCGCGCAGGGACTCCTTGAGGGATCCCATGGTGGCGAGGACGGCGGTCGGCTCGTAGCCGCAGTGCGCCATGCAGTTGGCGCAGCGCGGGTCCTTGCCGCGGCCGTACGCGTCCCAGTCGGTCTCCTCGACGAGTTCGCGGTACGTGGGGACGTAGCCGTCGCTCATCAGGTAGCAGGGGCGCTGCCAGCCGAAGAGGGAGTAGTTGGGAATGGCCCAGGCGGTGCAGGGGAAATCGGCCTTCCCCTCCAGGAAGTCCAGGAAGAGCGGCGAGTGGTTGAGGCGCCAGCGGCGGCGGTTTCCGCCGGAGAAGGCCTTCCTGAAGAGTTCCCGGGTCTGTTCCACGCCGAGGAAGTGCTCCTGGTCGGGGGCCTTCTCGTAGGCATAGGCGGGCGAGATCATCATTTCGTCGACCTGGAGGTCGTCGTTGAGGAAATTGAGCACCTCGATGACGGTCTGCGGGGTGTCGGTGTTGAAGAAGGTGGAATTGGTGGTGACCCGGAAGCCGCGCCGCTTGGCCTCCTTGATCGCCGCCACGGCCTCGTCGAACACCCCCTCCTTGGCGACGGACTCGTCGTGCCGCTCGCGCAGTCCGTCGATGTGCACGGCGAAGGCGAAGTACGGGGAGGGAGTGAACTGCTCCAGCTTCTTGCGCAGCAGCAGCGCGTTGGTGCAGAGGAAGACGTACTTGCGCCGGGCCACCAACTGGCGCACGATTTCGTCGATCTGAGGGTGCATCAGCGGTTCGCCGCCCGCGATGGAGACCATCGGGGCGCCGGACTCCAGGACCGCGCCGACGGCCTGCGCGACCGGCATGCGCTGCTTGAGGACGCCCGCCGGGTGCTGGATCTTTCCGCAGCCCTCGCACTTGAGGTTGCAGGCGTAGAGCGGCTCGAGCTCGACGATGAGGGGGAACTTGTCCCGCTTGCGGAGCTTCTGTTCGAAGAGGTAGGTCCCGACCCGGACGGACTGACGGAGCGGCATGGCCATAACTCGCTCACCTCCTGGGGAGCAGCAAAGAACGGTGCCATTCGAAGAATGCGGGGAGAACGGAATGAAGAACGCGGAAGGCCGATATTCCCCCGCGTACCGTGCCGATCCGCACCAGTTCGTGTTCCGGAGCGTCCACGACCACCCGGACGGCCGCAACCGGGCGCGGCCCCGCGGCCCCGGCCGGTCCCGCGGCGGCGCGGGCGGTACGGAGCGTGGCGGCCGACTCCATGTCGACGGCGAGGGCGCCCCCGGCGCGCAGCGCAGCCCGCTCGGGTCCGCGCACCACGTGGTCGGAGCCGGTCAGCGGGCCGGTGTGCACGGTCCGGCCGGGCAGGGCCAGGGTGAGGGCCTGCACCAGCAGCTCGGCCCCGGTGCACACGGTGGTGGTGCCGTCCGTGTCCCGGGCCTCCTCGGCGACGACGAGGTCCCCGGGGTGCATGCCGGGGGCGAGCCCCGCGCAGAAGCCGGAGGCGACGACCGCCGCGTCCCGCCACCGCTCCTCGCCGAGCGCCCGGGAGACGGCCCTGCGGGCGTGGGCGGGGCCCATCCCCGTACGCACCACGGTGACCGGTCCGGGGGCGCCGGCCCGGTCACCGCTGCGCAGCGCGAACTGCTCGATGCCGAGCGCGCAGGCGATCAGCAGCGGCGGGGCGGCCGCGGGCCCCGGCCCGGGCTCGCGGCCCATCAGCTTTCCTTGCGGAGCGCGGGTTCCCCGTACACGTAGCGGCCGAGGGCCGTGAGGGGGAAGACCTGACGGTAGAGGTGGTAGTTGATGGAGAAGTCCCAGGGGAAGCCGGTGCCGGTGAAGTACGGCTCGTCCCAGGAGCCGTCCTCCCGCTGGGTTCCGGTGAGCCAGGCGATCCCGCGCCGCACGGCCCCGGACTCGCGCTCCCCCGCCGCGAGCAGCGCGATGAGGGCCCAGGCGGTCTGGGAGGGGGTGGAGACCCCCCGGCCGATCCAGCTCGGGTCGTCGTACGAGCGGAGGTCCTCGCCCCAGCCGCCGTCCTTGTTCTGGACGGACTCCAGCCAGACGACGGCCCGCCGGACCGCCGGGTGCGAGACGGGCAGTCCGGCGGCGGTGAGCGCCGGAAGCACCGATCCCGTGCCGTACACGTGGTTGACGCCCCACCGGCCGAACCAGCCGCCGTGCGGCTCCTGTGCGGCGAGCAGCCACTCGATGCCCCGCCGGGTCGCGGGGTCCTGGGCCCGGCCCTCGTACGCGAGCATCTCGACGACGTGGGCGGTGACGTCCGCGGAGGGCGGGTCGGTCACCTCGCCGAAGTCGCAGAACGGCAGCATGTTGGGGAAGCGGCTGGTGTTGTCGGCGTCGAAGGCGGCCCAGGCGCCGTTCCTCGACTGCATGCCGAGGGTCCAGCGCTCGGCGCGGGCGACGGCGGCGTCGACGCGCGCCGGCTCGGGGTGCTTGACGCGGCGCAGCGCGAGCACCACCTCGGCGGTGTCGTCGATGTCGGGGTAGTTGTCGTTGTGGAACTCGAACGCCCAGCCCCCCGGCGGGAGTCCGGGGCGGCGCACCGCCCAGTCGCCGGTGCGGGTGATCTCCTCGTCGAGCATCCAGTCGACGGCCTTGACCAGCGCCGGGTGGTCGGGGGCGAGCCCGGCGTCGACGAGCGCGATCGTAGCGAGGCAGGTGTCCCAGACGGGCGACTGGCAGGCCTCGACCATGCGGGCGGGGCCGCCGTCCCGGCCGCCGGTCCCCGGGGTCTCCTCGCGCCAGACGGCGAACCGGTCGAGCGACTCAAGGCCGGCCCGCATGACCGGGTGCTCCAGGTCGTAGCCGAGGAGGTGGAGGGCGATGATCGAGTAGACGGCGGGGGGCTGGATCCCGCCCCAGCAGCCGTCGTTCTCCTGGCGCTCCACGATCCAGCGGGCGGCGACGTTCATCGCCGTGCGGCGCAGCGCGCGCGGGGCGAAGCGGTGGTAGACGTGCAGCGCCTTGTCGAAGCGCTGGAAGAGCCCGTCCCAGCCGGTGAGGGGGGCGAGCGGCCGGGGCGGGTTCGGGCGGGCCGGGTCGGTGTGCAGCTCGTCGAGCGGGAACGGTGCGGGGCGGACGGGCCGCTTGGCCGAGACGACGGTGAGCGGCACGATCGTCTGCCGGGCCCAGCAGCCGAAGTCGTAGATGTTGAGCGGGAACCAGCGGGGCAGGAACACCAGCTCGGGCGGGATCTCGGGCAGGTCCTCCCAGCGCCACCAGCCGAAGAGCGCGAGCCAGATCCGGGTGAAGACGCGGGTGGCGGCGATCCCGCCGCGCGCGCGGACCCAGGAGGAGGCCGCCGCCATGTGCGGGGCGTCGGGGAGGTCTCCGGCGAGCCGCAGGGCGACGTACGCCTCGACGGTCGCGGAGAGTTCGCCGGGCCCGCCGTGGAAGGTGGCCCAGGTGCCGTCCTCCCGCTGGGCGCCGCGGATGTGGCGGGCGGCGGCCCGGGTGGTGTCGGCGTCGAGGACGCCGAGGAACTGGCGGAGGAGGAGGTCCTCGGCGTCCATGGTGACGTTGGTCTCCAGGTCGCCCTTCCACCACCCCTCGGGGTCCTGGCGGTCGAGCAGGTGCTCGACGGCGCGTTCCGCCGCCCGGGCCGCGGCCTCGTCGAGGTCGTCCGTCCGGACGGCGGTGTCGTGCGATTCGCTTGCCGCGGTCGCGCGGGGCCCCATGGCCCCGGCGTTTCCGTCGGTCGTCGCTGTCATGGCGTCCCCTTCGTGCAGTCGTGTGCTTCTGCTCCTGCGGGTCTGCCGTCGGCCGGCGCGCAGGTCGGCCGGGCTCATCGTCTCGACCTCGGCCGAGCCCTTCATGTCGCG
>NZ_JBSFSA010000070.1:0-19182 GCF_053589515.1 Streptomyces sp. NPDC003327
ACAGATCAAGGCAAAGACACGGAAGTTGTGGTCAGTCAGCCCAAGGGTCAGACCTGCCGGTGGCACCACCAACCATCATCACTGTCCGCCCAGCATTTGAGCCCCGCGTCGGCGAGGGCTTCGATGATCCCGTGGTGTCGCGCGGCGGTCAGGTCGTGGGTCGAGCCGGGCAGCGCCGGCGAGGCCCACAGCAGCCGTCCGAACGGATCGGTAAGGACCTGCACGTTCATGCCGTGGCGCTTGTGTTTCCCAGAGTAGTAGGGGGTGTCAGCGGCGATGGGGTCGATCGGCAACAGGGTGCCGCCGAGGATGACGAACGCCGCCTTCTCCCGGATCGACCACATCGCCTCGGCCAGGGACGGGGCGAGGTCGGACAGGGCCTCAACGGCTTCACGTATGTATCGGTAGACAGTCGCGATCCCGATGCCGAACCCCGCAGCCAACTGGGCGTAGGTGTCACCGCACCGCAGGTGAGCCAGGGCGAGCAGGGCCTGCCACGAGGCAGGAAGGCGCCGCCACCGCGTCCCGACGTCCTGGCGCCTGGCCGTCAGCCGTCCGGTCAGGAACCGCAGGGTGCGGCTGGACAGATCAATCGAGGACGGGTAGACGAGCACGCGAAGCTCCTGGTGGTCTCGGGCGATCTTGGTCGAGAACCCGTCTACCAGGAGCTTCGCCGTTCCACCGATTTGTCCAACACCCCTTCAGCCCGGCCAGGTCGGAAAGGGCTCACTCTTCACGTCCATGCCTTTCCATTATGCACCGATGTCCTCCACTTCGAGTTCACGCCGATCGCTATTTGCGAGAGGGGAGTTGAAATTGACATGCTTGCCGAGCCGGCAGGTGCTCGGGCTTTCCGGCAAGTTGCCTCAGGCTTTCAGCGGGCGACAGAGATAGCGAAGGGCGTGAATCCGCTCGATCGGATGACGTGCGGGACGAACAGGATCGCGGCCTCCGTGGCGCGGGCGGTCTGGATACCGCCGAGGTCCGTGATCCACTCCTCGTGCCAGCCGAGGTTGATGAGCAGTTCACGGACGGCCTGCTTGGCCTGCGGGTCGTCGCCGGAGAGGAAGGCGGTCGGCGCCTGGGTGAGCGTGGCGGGTGCGGTCATCACGGGGAAGAGCATCGTGTTGAGGGTCTTGACGACGTGTGTGTCGGGGAGTGCTTCCTGGAGTTGCTCGGCCAGGCTGGAACCGGGGTGGATCAGGTCGGCGGGCAGTCCGTCCGGTCCGTCGAGGGTCGCGTTGGAGACGTCGATGAGGATCTTGCCCCGCAGTTCCTCGCGGAGCGCGGTGAGCCGGTCGAGCGAGCCTGCGCCCGGGGTGGCGTTGATGACGATCTGGGCTGTCCGGGCGGCATCTGCGGCGGCCCCCGGCGTCCGGTCCGCGGTGGTCACCTTGTGTCCTGCCCGGGTGAGGGCGGTGGCCAGGTTGCCGCCGACGCGGCCGTTTCCGAGGATGGCGATCGTGGTCATTTTGATCAGGCCTCTTTTGTGTGTGCGGTTGGTGGTGTGTGGTCAGAGGGAGAGGGTGGTGACGGCCTGGGCGTGAACGCCGGGTGCGGCGGCCAGGAAGCTCTCGCTCTGAGGAGTCCAGGGGCGGCCTTCGGTGTCGGAGATCCGTCCACCGGCCTCGGTGACGAGCAGGGCTCCGGGCAGCAGGTCCGCGCGGGTTCCGGCGAACTGCCAGAAGGCGTCGATCCGGCCGGCGGCCACATTCAGCAGGTGCAGGGTCGCGGGGACGGCGGTGCGGACGACGAGCGCGTCGAAGAGCATCGCGGTGATCGAGGAGCCGACGCGCCGCACGACTTTCCCGTCCTCGTCCGGCCTGGCCTGGCTGGTGGCTACGAGGCCGAGGCCGAGGTCCGTGGTCGGGGAGACGCGCAGCGGGCGGCCGTCGAGGTGGGCGCCTTTGCCGGCGAGCGCGGTGTAGGTCTCGCCGGTCAGCGGCACGTGGACCGCGGTGAGCACCGGCCGGTTCTCTCGTACGAGGGTGGCGGTCACCGCCCACTCCGGGAGGGCGTGCAGGTGGTTGACGTTGCCCTCGGCCGGGTCCACGACCCACCATTCGCCGGGCGGCAGCGCTCCGCCGTCCAGTTCGTCCTCCACCCAGCCTGCGTCCGGACGCAGACGCGTGAGGGCGGGGCGCAGGATGCCGAGGGCGGTGTCGTCGTTGCCGGCGAGCGCGCTCATGAGCTCCTCCCGGGTCTGGTAGGGGACCACGTCGCCGAACCTTGCGACGAGCGCCGAGCCGGCCTCGCGCACGGCGATCGCGGTCTGGCCGAGCAGGTCGGTGTCGGAGACGGTGCCGCCGACGGTCCGAAGCGTTTCGGGCATGACTGAACTCCCTTGTAGTGAACTTAGATTGAGGCAGCCGGGCCGAGCTGTCCGCTCCGTCCCGCTCTCTGCTATCGAAGCTAGAAGGGGAAATAGATAACTTCAAATGCATGCAAAACACTGTTGAGATGACTCTCGCTCAATCGGATGTGGATCTCCACATCCGATTGATCCGCTCTCAGAGCTCGTAACACGATCTTGTTGGACGGTCCTGGCCGGCCGTGACCGGTGTGGTGATTCGGCCGTTCGGGATGGTGTGAGTACCCGGCCGTGGATCGCGGACGATGACCTGTAGGCGCTGATCGAGTCGCTGCTGCCGCCCTGGCCGGAGAAGGCTCCTGGCCCGCGGCCGGTGCCGGACCGGTTGTGCCTGCAGGGCATCCTCTACGTGTTGATCAACGACATCGCCTGGCAACTGCTGCCGCTGGAGCTGGGGTTCGGCTCGGGCCATACCTGCTGGTGGCGGCAGGACCGATGGCAGAAGGCTGGGGTCTTTGATCGGCTGCACCGGATCCTGCTCGCCCAGCTGAACGGGGCCGGCGAGCTGGACTGGTCCAGAGCGTGTGTGAACGGCTCCCACGTCCGGGCGAAAAAAGGGGGAGTCGACACCGGTCCGTCGCCGGTCGACCGGCGGAAGACGGGCAGCAAGCGCCATCTGATCTGCGACGGACGCGGCACCCCGTTCAAGGTCGTCACCACCGCGGCCAACGTCAACGACGTCACCCAGCCCCTTGTCCTGGTCGACGGCATTCCGCCCGCGCTGTCGGCGGGTTCCGCGAGGATGCCATGACACGGAACCCGCCGGTGCGCACCACATACAACGCCAGCGGCCGGGAGCGGTTACGACCAGCCACAGGCCAGGAAGACGTAAGCGCAGGGCCAGGCTCCGGCCCACTCAAAACAGCCGAATCGTGAAACCGGTCACGGCCGACCAGAGCCATGCAACAAGATCGTGTTATGGGCTCTCAGGAGGAAGCGGCGCCGCTGGAGGACCTGAGGGCCTATGCCAGCGCCCTCGCAGTCCTGAAGCCTCGGGGACTCCCGAGCGCCCCCAGGGCGCGACGAGGGATCAGATCCTGGCCGAAGGTCATGACTCCGGCATGTCGGCCACCCAATGTCGGTCGAACTGGTGATCTCAGCCAGCTGTTGGAGGCCGCGGAACTCCACCACGGCATTCGCGCCCAGCGCTGCATCGACCATGCCAAGTGCCGGGCTGGCGGGAGTACTCTTGTTCCGTTCACGGAGGTCGCGCTATTCGTGCCGTTCACCATGCCGACAGCGCCCGGCCGGCCACCCGGCGAATACAGGCACGGGCTGCACCAGGCAAACGCCGCTGTGCGGCGCGCAGACTCGAGGTCCGGACAAGAAGGAACTCAGGGCGTTCCTCCGCAGCCGATCGCCCCTGTAGGACACCGGCCTTCCCTCGGGTCCGAGACTCCGGGCAGCGGCTCTCGCCGCGAGGCGGTGGCGACCCTTGCGTACCTCTCCACGAGTACTACGTCCGGCTGGAGCAGTGCAGAGCGCCGCAACCGTCGACCGGGGTCCTCACCGGGACTCTTGACAGCCCACCCCACCCCGCAGGCGTCGGAATACTACTGGTCAGGGGCGTGTGGGGTGGTGAACAGGGTCTGGAGGGTCTGAGTCGCCAGGTTGAGCAACCAGGTGTGGGCGGGGTCGTTGTCGTAGCGCTGGTGCCAGAGGAGGTAGAGAGGCACGGGTGGCAAGTCGAAGGGCAGCGGCAGCGCGGTCAGGCCCAGGTGGTGGCGGGCGGAACGAGTGACCGCGTCGGGGAGGGTGGCCACGATGTCGGCGTCACGGGCGAGCTGCAGTGCGGTGTCCGTCGCGGGGGCCGAGACGATGACGCGGCGCTCGTGGCCGAGGGCGGCCACGACCTCGTCGACCCGGTCGCCCAGGCTTCCGCGCCGGGAGACGGTCACGTGATTGGCCGCCGCGTATCTCTCGACGGTCACCGGCCCTTCGGTGAGCGGATGACCTGCCCGGACAGCCAGGATGATCCTGTCCTCACCGATGAGACGGTGACGGATGTCGGGCCGAGACGGCGGTTCGGCGCTGGAGGCCACATCGACCTCGCCACGACGCAGCTCAGGGGTGTCATAGCCAGGTTCAACCGTGAGACGCAGTTTCACCCCCGGCGCCTGGCGGTGCACCGCGGCAACGAGCGCGGTCCCGCAGGTGGTGGTGAGGGCGTCATGCCAGCGAACGGTGAACACCCGCTCCAGGGCCGCCAGGTCGAGTTCGGTGCGGGTGGACAGCAACTGCTGAGCTTGCTGCACCAGGGTGTGGACCTCGGTGCGCATGGCCATCGCACGGGGGGTGGGCGTCATATGGCGTCCAGTGCGGACCAGGATCTGGTCGCCTGTGACTTTGCGGATACGGCCCAGCGAGCGGCTCATCGCCGGCGCGGTGACATGAAGCCGCGCAGCGGCTCCGGCGACACTACCCTCCTCCAACAGCGCATCCAGGGCAGTGAGCAGATTCAGATCCAATTGCATGCCAGTAATCATACTTTCGAAAAGCATGCACTTTTTGATAATCGATGAAGCTGCCGCTCTGGAGACGCGGGGCCGAGGGGCGCACCCAACACCGCTCCGTTTCCGCCGACTTCAAGGAGCGCCATGCCGCCAGGATCGGAGCGTAAGGCTGGAGGTCGTCGAGGAGATCCACGTAGACAACGACACGTTGCGCCACGGCAAGCGCGGCACCATCCACCAGGCATACCGGGACAGTATGGAGGACCAGTTCGGCTCGCTCGGCCAGCATCCGGCGCCGTTCCGCGCGCCCGGACTCCAGTCGGCACCGCATGACGTCCGTGTGCTGATGTAGCACGGGCCGGTTGCGCGACGGCAGACCGGCGGCGGCCGGTACGCCAGCACACCTCGCCATGTTCACCGGCAGTCTTCCTCGCCTCGGTCGAAGTCGTCGCATGCGCGCTCGATGCCGGGCATGTGCTGCGGGGTCCAGGCGAGCAGGACGTCGATGGGGTGCCTCAGGTTCTTCTTCCGCAGATGCCGGCCGACGATGTGGTTGACCCGCATCAGCCCGGTCACGCGTTTGCGGTTGATCCACTGTTCACTCGCCCTCAGCTCGGCATGGACGCGCGAGCACCACAGGCGCCATCGTGCTCGGCGTGGAGGGCACGGATCTCGGCCCCGTCCGCTGCTCCTCTGTCTGGCGCTCGACGCGGGCTTGCCCGGTGGCCAGATGGCGGTAGAAGCCGGCGCGGGACACGGGGACTTCGGTGCCGGTTCCGCCAGCCGGGCCCGACGCCAGGCAGCCCGCCCCGCAGCAAGGACGTGCCTGGCGCCGCCTACTCCGGGCCGGGATCGCGCAGCGAGTTCTCGTGACTGCAGTCCCAGCAACCCACGGTCTCGGGGAGGTTCTCGAACCGTATGCCGGGGACGCCGAAGGAGCCGTCGATGCGGAAGCCTCCGCAGTTCTGGCACGGCGTGGCGTGAAAGGGCTTGTTGCAGCGCAAGCAGGTGCCCTCCGCGCTGGTCCGGTCGATGCGGGTGACTCAGGTACCTGCGCTGCCGCATCGCACGCAGAACGCTTCTTGGGCCGTCATGGTTCTGGTGTACCTCAGATTCGCGGCACTGTTCCCCCCTGCTCCGCTCTGGTGAAATGCCGGCGGGCGTAGGAAGGAGCCTTCGGGGGCCGTTGGTCATGGGCGTCGTGTGAAGCGGTAGATCGCGTACGTGACGCCGAGAACGATGTCCACGGCAGCCCAGAGAAAGATGATCACTCCGACCCCGATCGCGGGTACCGACGTTTTCGGCGTCGTGGCACGTCTGGCGGTCGAATGTTCCGCAGTCGTCAGGGGTCCCGGATCCCGAGGCGGCTCCGGCGATGATCCAGATCAGGAAGATCACCTGGATGGCGAGGAAGACCCAGAGGAAGTGCCAACCTGCTGGTCCGCTACCTCAACCAGGGCCGCGCCGAAGGCGACCGCCCCGTTACAGCCGCCTCCTGCTTACCGACCCCCAGAATCTGCGCCCGAAGGAAGCCGCCCTGCTGGAGAAGCTCATTGCGTCATGCCCGGAGATGACCCAACTCGCCGATCTCGTCCGCGGTTTCGCAACCCTGCTGAAACCAGCCAAGGGCAACGACGTGAAACTCACCAAGTGGATCACCACCGCTCGCGCCGCCGCACTGCCTCACCTGCGAAGCTTCACCAACGGCCTCGAAATCGACCGGCCCGCCGTGGACGCTGGCCTCACCTTGCCCTACCACAACGGCCACACCGAAGGCGTCAACACCCGCACCAAGAGGATCATGAGACAGATGCACGGACGCGCCGGATTCGACCTCCTCCGACACCGCATCCTCCTGCCCTGACGGACACCCGGCGTCACCACCGACTACGGGCCAGAGCCGCTCGTTTGACAGACCCCTCTGCTGTGGGGATTCCGGAAGCAGCCCTGACAGTACTGGACGTAAAGTTCGCGGTGGTCCTGCCGCACTGAGCGGAGACGGTGCCCGAGCACACGGCGATGCTCACCGCGGTGGTACGGCCCCGGGCTCGGGCGGCGGTAGAAGGCCGGGCTCAAGGGGCGCGCTGGGCGCGGGTTCGTCGCGTGGCGGGAGTGTGATGTCGCACCACACCTGTTTGCCGCCGCTGAAGGGCACGGAGCCCCAAGCCGCGGACATCGCCGCGACAAGCAGCAGGCCGCGTCCACCAGTCGCCTCCCAGTCCACGTTCTCGGTCTTGACCGGTGTGCGGGGCGAGGCGTCGTTCACGGCGACGCGCAGCCGGTCGCCGGTCAGCGTCAGGCCGAGCCGCACCTCACCCTGGGTGTGCGCGACGGCGTTGGTGACCAGCTCGGAGACGACCAGGAGGACGGTGTCGGCCTCCTCCGTCACAGACCAGTCGCGCAGGGTGCGGGCGGTGAAGCGACGCGCGTGCATGACGGCATCGGGGAGCCGCCATACCGCCCATCGGGCCCGGACGGGCCGAACCCGCATGCCGTCGTAGCGCAGGATCAGCACGGCCACGTCGTCGTGTCTTTGGCCCGTGCCGGCAACGAGGCGGTCGGCCACCTGTCCGGGGTCGGCCGGGTCGGAGGCGGCGAGCAGCTCGCGCACGGCCCGCATGCCGTCTTCCAGGTGGAGCGTCGCCGATTCCACCAGTCCGTCGGTCAGGAGTGTGATGAGGGTGCCGGGGGCGAGGCTGAGCTCGGTGATCGGGAACTCGCCGTCGGCGGTCACACCGAGCGGGGGGCCGCCCTCGATATCCGGCTCCTCGGTCGTGGCGTCGGGCAGCCGCAGCAGCGGTGGGAGATGTCCCGCTCGGACGGCCCAGGCGGTGCCCTCCTCCATGTCCAGGTCGACATAGGTGCAGGTGGCGAAGAGGTCCGTCTCCATGTTGACGAGCAGCTGGTTGGCGTGGGCCATCACGACATCGGGCGGGTGGCCTTCGACCGCGTAGGCGCGGATGGCGGTGCGCATCTGACCCATGATCGTGGCGGCTCCGGCGCTGTGTCCCTGCACATCGCCGATGATCAGCGCCACGCGGTTGTCGGAGAGCGGAATCACGTCGTACCAGTCACCGCCCACTTCGAGCCCCGCGGTCGCGGGCAGGTACCGGGCGACGGCCACTCCTCCGGGCAGTTCCGGCAGCTTGCGGGGCAGCAGGCTGCGCTGCAGCATCGTGGCGAGCTCGTGCCCGGCGTCCAGGGCGTGGACTCGGGTCAGCGCCTGGCCGATCAGGCCCGAGGCCACGGTCAGCAGGGAGCGATCTCCGGGGCCGAAGTAGTGCTCGCTGTCCCACCCCACGAGGCACACCCCGACCATCCGGCCCTCCGAGGGGAGCGGCAGGACGGCGAGGCCGCCGGGTCCGACCCCCTTGAGATGGGGCTCGAGCTCGATGCCCGTCGGCCAGAGACCGATGTGCCCCTCCCGCAGGGCGTTCTGCAGGGTCGGCAGGGCGTGGCAGGAAGCGTCGGGCCATTCCGAGCGCCACTCCGAGCGCCACGACCGGGGCCAGGCGTCCGGCTCCGGCGGGTCGAGAACGGTCACCACAAGGTGGTCGCCCTCCAGCTCGGCGACCGCCATCCGGTCGGCGCCGAGCGGAGCACGCAGAGAATCGACCACCACCCTGCTGACGTCGCGGACGGTGGTCGCGCCGGACAGCGCGGCGGACAGCCGCTGTACAAGGGACACGTCGTCGCCGGTGGGGCGCAGGAACGAGGTGTCGCCCACCAGACCCAGCACGCGGTACGGTCTGCCATCGGGGCCGGCCAGCACGCGGCAGTGCAGGCCCAGCCAGTGCAACTCACCGTTGCGGCGGCGAACCCGGAAGGCGAGATGCCGGTCGGAGTCGGTCTGCTGGGGCTCCACGACCGACATCAGCGCGGGTGCGTCGTCAGGGTGAGTGCACTCGAGCAGGGCCGAGACATCGCCGTCGAAGTCCTCCGGGGGGATGCCGAACAGGTCCAGCACCGCCGTATCCGCGTCCATGTGCCCGGTGCTGAGGGTGAGCATGAAACAGCCGCCGAGCGCGGGCGGCAGGGATGGGCTGAGCGGGGGTGCTGTCTCGGTCCGGTCGGTGGCGCGGGCCGAGGCCGCCTCCAGCTTCGTGGCCGCCTGGCCGGCGTAGAGTTCCAGCAGGGTGCGCTGGTCGTTGCTGAAGCCGCCGTCCCCGGCCCGGCCCATCACGAGCAGGCAGCCCAGCAAGCGGGCCTCCCCGCCCAGCGGCAGCGCGCCCGTCCAGACGGAGCCGACAGGAGAGGTGTCCATCGGGCTCGCCGAAGGTGCGGGGACGGGAATGGGCGCGTCACTTTGCAGGCCGTACCGGGCGGCGTCCTCGGAGGTCAGCCACAGCGGGCGGCCGGCGCGGCAGGCGTCGGCAACGGGTGAGCGGCAGGTGAGTGTGTACGTCGTCGCCGTCTGGTGCTCTCCGTCGGCGTCGAATATCTCGGCGAGGCGGAGTTCACGACTGCTCTCCTCCCACACGTAGACCGCGGCGAACCCGACCCCGCAGGTCGCAAGAATCTGGCCGTCCAAGAACTCGCACCGCCTCCGTACGCGAGAACCCGCCGGCGGCCACTGCTGTCCACCGGCCTTACTCCATGTTGGTGTCTGTCAGGTGGCGGCGGCCAGTCGGGCGGGGCCGACCGCAGCGGGGTCAGGCCCGGGTGTCCGCGCGGAGGTCCAGGTGGGGACGGCGCGAGACGGAGTCGATGATGACGGCGATCACGAGGATGCCCGCGGTGATCGTGATCTGGATGGCGCCCCGCAGGCCCAGGAGCGCCATGCCGGAGGCGACCGACTGGATGACCAGGATGCCGAGCAGCGCGGACCAGGTCCGGCCGCGACCGCCGAAGAGACTGGTACCCCCGATCACGGCGGCGGCGACCGCGTTGACCAGCAGGACGAGGGTGGGCGAGCCCGCGCCGACCGTACTGGTCCGCGAGGCCAGAAACAGGCCGCCGAGCGCGGCCGTCGCCCCGGAGACCATGAACACCGAGATCCGCACCGCCACCACATGAAGTCCGGCGCGGCGGGCTGCCTCGGCGTTGCCGCCCTGGGCATAGACCGTACGGCCGTATGAGGTGCGGCGCAGACCGTAGTCCAGCCCGGCGACGACGAGCAGGAAGAGCAGCAGGGCCAGCGGCAGTCCCCGGTACTGGTTGAGCACGGCGGCACCGGCGCAGGCGATGAGGCCCAGCGCTGCCGTGCGGGCGGCGATCACGCCGAGGGACGAGAAGGCCGCGCCGGAGGCGCGGTGGTACCGCGACCGCCGGTGGGCTGCGAGGAAGTAGACACCGGTGACCAGCGCGGCGAGGCCGTAGGCGGCGGCAGGGTGGCCGAAGTAGTGACGGGTCAGCGTCGCCACCAGTCCCTCGTCATCGAAGAAGACGGTGCCGTTGCCGCCCAGGACGATGGACAGCATGCCGCTCCAGCCGAGCGCCGCGGCGAGGGTCACGGCGAAGGACGCCACGCCCAGTTTGACGATGACGACGCCGTGCAAGGCTCCCGCCACGCACCCCGCCGCGACCGCCAGGAGGACGGCGAGCCCTTCCGGCATGCCGTGGTGGACGTTCAGCACGGCGAAGACGGCGGCCGTGAAGCCGCTGAGCGCACCGACCGAGAGGTCGATCTCGCCGATCAGCAGGACGAACACGAGGCCGGTGGCGATCAGGCCCATGCCGACGATGTCCACGCTGAGGTTGGAGAGATTGCGGGGGGAGAGGAAGCTGGGGTCGAGGATCTGGAAGACAGTCCAGACGAGGATCAGGACGACGATCGCGGGAGCCGGGCCGAGACCGTCCGTGAGCAGCCTGTTCCGTCGGCCATCGAGGTAGCCTCGTACGCCCTGTTCGCGCAGGGTGCGGAGTCGGCCGCCGAGGGTGGGAGGGGAGGTGCTCACCGCGTTCTCTCTTTCTCCCTCAGGGCTTCGCCGTGGGGGGTTTCCTCGACTCCGGCCGCGCGGCGGGCTTGGCGGCCCGTGAGCGGTCGCGGCCCGACCGCCGCGCACGCGCCGCTCATGTTCCGTCGTCCTTCCGCTCCGTGCTGCGATGAGCCACGGCGTGGTCCGTGGCACCGGTGATGGCGGAGACGATCAGTTCCTGGGAGGCGGTGTGCACGTTGAAGACGCCGTTGCTGCGCCCCAGGCGGAGCACCGCGACCCGGTCCGCGACGGCTTTGATGTCGCCCATGGTGTGGCTGATGAAGAGAATGCCGAGCCCGCGGTCCCGCAGGCCCTCGACCGTGTCGAGGAACTTGTTGGTCTGCTGGGTGCTCATGGCCTGGGCGGGTTCGTCCAGGAGGATGAGTTCCGGTTCCCTCAGCAGTGCGCGGGCGATCGCCACGATCTGCCGCTGGTCGGAGGAGAGCGAGGCGACCGGGACGCGGGCGTCGGGGATGCGGATCGACAAGGAGTCGAGCAGGCCGCGGGTGCGGCGGCCCATCTCCATTTCGTCCAGGAAACCGAACCTGCGGAGCTCACCGCCGAGGAAGATGTTGCCGACGACGTCGAGGTTGTCGCACAGCGAGAGGTCCTGGTAGACGGCGGAGATTCCCAGGTTCTGGGAGTGCTGGGGACGGGTGAGGTCCACCGCGTGGCCTTTCCAGCTGAATGAGCCCTCGTCGGCGGGCTCGACGCCGGCGATCACCTTGACCAGGGTGGACTTGCCCGCGCCGCTGTCGCCCATCACCGCCACCACTTCGCCCGCGCGGATCTCCAGGTCGACGCCGGTCAGCGCGCGGACGGCGCCGAAGGACTTGACGACGCCGCGCAGGGCGAGCAGGGGTGGATCCGATGTTCGGGTCATCTCGGCCTCCCTCGCCGTCAGTCGATGAGTCCGGCCTTCTCACAGGCGGGCCGGTATTTCGGGGTGCAGATCTCGTCGACGGTGTACATGCCGTCCCGGATCACGGTCTCCTCGATGGTGTCGGCGGTCACCAAGGCCGGTTCGAGCTCGACGCTGGGGACGTTCCGGGCCGTGTCGGTACTGATCCTGCCGGTGGCTATGGAGCGCAGAGGCTCACCACGGGCCAGGGCGAGCGCCATGTCCACGGCGGCGTTCGCCTGAAGCCGGTAGGGCTTGTAGATGGTCATGTACTGCTCACCGCTGACGATGCGCTGCACCGCCGAGAGGTCGGCGTCCTGGCCGCTGACCGGCGGTAGCGGACCCGTACGTGCGTTCTTGAGTGCGGAGATGACTCCCGCGGCCAGCGCGTCGTTGGCGGCCCAGACGGCGTCGATCTTGTCGACCCCCTGGTCCGCGACGGCGCCGGCCATGATGGCGTACGCGTTTTCCGGGGTCCATCCCGATGCCACGTACGTCCTGGTGACGCGGGCGCCCGCCCGCTCGAGCATGGAAACGGCCACATGGTCGGGGTTCCACAGGGGCCCCTCCACCCGGACGACCCGCGCTCCGTCGGCCAGGTCGCCGAGGCCGTCGAGCAAGCCCTCGCCCTGCAGGACACCGATGGCGTCCGAGTCGAAGGAGACATAACCCGAGATCGGCCCCTGGGCGACCCGGTCGTAGGAGACCACCGGGACGTCCATCTCCGCCGCCTCGGCGATCAGGCCCCGGAGATAGACCTCCTGGACAGGATCGAGGATCAGCACGTCGACGCCCTGGGAGAGCATGGCGTTCATCTGCCGGTGCTGGATCTGGACATCGTTCTCCGCGTTGGCGTAGCGAACTGTGCAGTCCCCGCACCGTTCCTTGACCGCTTGCTCGATCAGGGGCCGGTCGAAGGTCTCGTAGCGGCTGGTCTCGGTCTCCGGGAGCAGCACACCGACGGTGGGGCCGGAGCGGTCGGCGGCGCCTCCTCCCGGGGTGCCACAGGCGGCACTCGTCAGAACGAGTGCGGCTGCCAAGACGATGCCGGCCGTCCAGGGCTTCATACGAGACCTCCCGCCATCCGTCGGCATGGCCTTGACCAGAAGCATCTCCGCCTGACTGTTATCGGTCAGTTTATCCGTACCGGGTTCCCGCGCGAGTACGACGACCATCGGCATGCATGGCACGCCTTGCGGGGCGGGGGTGTCGCCGAGGCACCGGTCGCGAGGGGAAGGCGTCATTGCCCTCGGTCCGGGACAGGACCACCGCGTCAGCCGCGAGGGGAAAGAAAAATCCACCGCATATGGCGCGATGGTGCGGGGCGGCAAGGCCGCCCCGCACCACACCGGGCATCGGAGGTCTCGGGACTCAGACGCCGCTGGCGGGGTCGCAGGTGCGCACCCCCGTGACGTAGTTGCCGTCCGTCCCGTAGCCGGCGAAGGTCGCCCAGGCGCCGGGCTCGATCACACGGCAGGGGGCCCACTGGCCGTTCGTGTACTCGACGGTGACGGAGACGGTGTCGGCGCAGCCGTTGTGGACGTCAGTGTAGCGCCAGCTCTGGAAGTACTCCACGCACTCCGGAGCCGGGGTTCCGGTGTCCGCCACGGCGGACGGGGCGGCGGCCACGGCCATCAGGAGACCCGCCGCGGTCGTGGCGGCGAGAGCGACGGGACGCGATATGCGGTCCATGAGGTTTGTCATGTCCCGAATCCTTCAGGTGCAGGGAGGTCGGGTGCAAGTTTCTGCAAGGGTTTTCAGCCAACATGCTCTTGTGTCCTCTAATCAGCAGGTCAGATGCCTTCAGTGGGCTGAAAGGAGTTGCACCGACCTCACGTCTGGTCATGGAGAAGCCAAGCGGCCGCCCGCCGCGGCCCGCCTCGGAGCCCTCGGCCACAGACCGGTCGACGTACGGTCGACAGGTTCACAGTGGCTAAGATTCGACGGCTCTCGACAGTGCGTCACCCTCGGGTGACGCACTCTGAACCGACCACCGATGCCGACTGCACCGGGTGTCAGCCAGCCACTGCCGCGCGGTGGAGGGGCGGTCTTCATCAGACCGCTCCCCCACCGATTCGTGGCTTGCCCTGCTCCGCGCGCCCGGCGGAAGTCGCCGGTCAGGCCGTCATGTCCCGCCCGTCCGCCCCCGGCGGCCGATCGATGGCATACGGTTCCGTGTCCGGACCGGTGCTCCGTGGCGGGATATCCCCGCCGAGTACGGTCCGTGGAGCCGAGTCTGGGACCGATTCGTCGATGGCGGCGGAACGGTATCCAGGAGAGCTGCTGCACCGCACGGCGCAGCAGCTCGGATGTCGGGGGCGTTCACGGCCGCGTGCGAGAGCCGGCCCGCCCGGGACGAGCGGAGCCAAGCCCCTGTGCTCACCCACCGGACAGGCATAGGTGAACCGTGCGCAAAGGGTGTCAGTCGCCAGGACCACCACAGGGGAACTGCTGTCACAGCCTCCTGATGGGTGCGTCGACGAACGTGGACACGGGTACGCGCAGCGCGATCGCGGCCCGACTGCTCGACGACGGCGCCAACATCATCGCCGCAGGGAAGGGCTGCGCCACGCCGTCGCAGCTGCTCATGGGTCGGTTCGCATACACCGACCAGGCGCTTGCGCCGTTCTGCGACGTGGTGTTCGCGCGAGGCGATCTCGGCCTTCTGAGGGCCGGACGTCCATCTCGTTTCACCCTCCCGCGAGCAACCGGACGAGCCCGCCGACGCCTTCGGGCCGATGAGCCCGGACGATCGCGGGGCCGGCGTCCGCCCGGGTGAACAGGGCGGTGCGGGGAAGCGCTGGTGCAGCAAGGTGACCATGGGATTGAATGGCCTTGCTGAAAATTTCAACGCGCCAGGTGTGCATGGTCGCGCCCGGGCGGGATGAGAACGGGGTGGGCGACAAATGGACGGACAGCGCGTGATCGACTGGGCCGACGCCGAGTGGCTGAACCCGCCGCTGCGGACCGAGACGGACGACGGCGAGCTTGTCGTGACCACCAGGGACCGCAGCGACTTCTGGCGTACCACCGGCTACGGTTTCGTGAAGGACGACGGTCACGCACTCCTGGCGGAGTTTCCTGTCGGGTCAGCCATGGAAGTGACCTTCGTGGCCGAGTTCGACACGCTCTATGACCAGGCAGGACTCATGGTGCGCGTGGATGAGGGGACGTGGATCAAAGCCGGCGTCGAAATGACCGACGGCGTTCCGCACGTGGGCGCGGTAGTCACGTCCGGGAAGTCGGACTGGTCCTTGTCTCCCGTCCCCGCCTGGCACGGGCGTCGCGTCACCCTTCGAGCAAGCCGCGCCGGCGACGCGGTGACGGTGAGAGCGCGCTGCGAGGACGGAGCCTGGCAGATGGTCAGACTGACGCCCCTGGCGCCTGACGCGGACGCACTGGCTGGACCATTCTGCTGCTCTCCCCAGCGGGAGGGACTGCGGGTGCGCTTCACCCGCTTCGCCCTGGGGCCGGCGGACGCATCGCTGCATGCCTGACCGAGCTTCACCAAGTCGGTCTGCTGGATTTTGACGACTGCCCCGTGGACGGGTCGCACGTCCGGGCCTCAAGGGAGAGGATCATGCCCGACCCTCGCCGGTCGACCGTGCCCGCATCGCCACAACGCACCACTCGACCTTGAGATCACGCACTGAACCGGTCCCACTTACGACGCTGCGGGCAAGCCACCTCCCGGCACTGCTACCGCCGGCGGAGAACCGGCTCAGGACATGATCCGCTGCTGGAGCACCAGGGCGTGTGCCGGAAGTCCCGTCCGCCCTAACATGTGGACGACGCCACTTCCGACACACGCCCTACTGTAGTGACCTGGTTCGGAGATGCGTGAGCAGTAGCGGCAGATCTGGTCGGCGGTCTTGGTCCACTTGAAGGGCTTGGCGTCCCCGTTCCAGACCTTGATCCACTCTTCGAGTGCGACCTTGAGGTCATTGAGCCTCTTTCATCCTGGCCGCGGTTCGATCTCTAGAGCGCTGATGACCTGCAGCGATGCTCTTGATCTTCACCCTCGGAACCCCAGGATGAAAGAGGTTCATTGAGCGAACAGAACACCCCACTTTCCAGGCAGCGTCGTTCCAGCTCCGCGAACCACCGCTCGACCTGGTTGATCCACGACAAGTACGTGGGGGTGAAGTGCAGCTGGAAGCGGGGGGGCCTCCCCCTGAGTGGTGGACACGCTGATACTGGATCTGCTTGATCCGGAGGAAGCGAGAAGACCGCCGATGGCGATGAAGGACTATTCGGACGAGTTCAAGGCCGATGCTGTGGCCCTGTACGAGTCCGCACCCGGGGCGACGTACAAGGGCATCGCGGCTGATCTGGGTGTCAACCGGGCGACCTTGCGGAGTGGGTGCTGCGGGACCGCGAACGCCGTGGCGTCGCCGCCGGGGTCGCGAAGCCTGCCGTCCGGCCTCGGGAGGTGGCATCGTCCGCCGATCCGGACGAGCGGATCCGGCAGCTCGAAGCGCGGGTGGCCGAGCTCGAGGCAAGTGAGCGCAAGCTCGCCACCGAGCGGGACATACTCCGCAGGGCGGCCAAGTATTTCGCCGGAGAGACGAACTGGTGATCAGCCGCTTCCAGTTCGTCGACGACCACCGGGACACCTACGAGGTGAAGCGGCTCTGCCAGGTCCTGGACGTGAACCGGTCCAGCTACTACAAGTGGCTCGCTGGCGCCGAGGCCCGGGCCGTCCGGCAGCGGGAGGACCGGATCCTGGCCGAGGAGATCCGCGAGGTCCATGGTGAGTCCGGTGGCGCCTACGGCTCCCCGCGGGTGACCGCTGAGCTCCGCGAGAAAGGGCGGCGGGTCAACGAGAAACGGGTCGCCCGGATCATGCGGACGTTCCGCATCACCGGCATCCGCTTGCGCAGACGCGTCCGCACCACTGTCCCCGATCCGGCGGGCACATCGGTTCCGGACCTGTTCCAGCGGGACTTCACCGCCACCGAGCCGGGCCGGAAGTACATGGGCGACATCACCTATCTCCCTCTTGCAGGCGGTGAGTTCCTCTATCTCGCGACCGTGCTGGACTGCTTCAGCCGCAAGGTCGTGAGCTGGTCCATCGCCGGCCACATGCGGACATGCCTGGTCGCCGACGCACTGCGGATGGCAGCCGCGACCCGCGGCGGCCTGGACGGCTCCGTGTTCCACTCCGACCACGGAGCCCAATACGGCTCCCGGGCCTTCGCCGGCCTCTGCGACCAGCTCGGCGTCACCCGGTCGATGGGCTCGGTCGGCACCAGCGCCGACAACGCGGCCTGCGAGAGCTTCCACGCGTCCCTGAAACGCGAGACCCTCCAAGGCGCCCTCGACTACGGCGACGCCACCACCTGCCGCAGGACCCTCTTCGCCTGGCTGACCCGCTACAACACCCGCCGCCGGCACTCCGCCAACGGCTACCTCAGCCCCAACGAATACGAGCACCGACACCACACCGCTAAACTCACGCTCGCCGCGTGATCAATAACCGCGTGTCCACCTTCACGGGGGAAGGCCCGGGGGCGCGAGCAGCCACTTGTGCACCATAGGCGCCTTGTGAGCGGAGAGGTTGTCGCAGATGACATGGACCGCCAGGCCCTCATCGGTCTGGCGGTCGATCTCGTCGAGGAAGTCAGGGAAGTCCACGGCCCGGTGCTGCGCGGACAACTTGGTGATCACTTTGCCCGTCGCGGTGTTCAGCGCGGCGAACAGATCGGCGGTGCCGTGCCGGACGTAGTCGCATCTCCGCCGCTCGGGCACTCCCGGGACCATCGGTAGCACCGGCGCGGTCCGTTCAAGGGCCTGGATCTGCGGCTTCTCGTCCACCGCGAACACCACCGCGTTCGTCGGCGGAGCCAGATACAGCCTGACGACGTCACGGATCTTGTCGATCAGAAACGGGTCCGGGGAGATCTTGAACGTCTCGGTCCGCCACGGCTGCAGACCAAAGGCGTGCCAGATCCACAGCACACTCGCGGGTGAGATGCCCACCACCTTGGCCAACTCCCGCTTCGACCAGTGCGTCCCGCCAGACGGAGTCTCCTCCAGGGTGCGGACCACCACCTCTTCCACCTGAGCGTCGGTGATGGTCCGCGGCACCCCGGGCCTCGGCTCGTCCGCGAGTCCGTCCAGCCGGTCGCGCAGGAACCGGCTCCGCCACTTGGCGACGATGCCCCGGTTCACCCCCAGCCGGGCCGCGACCGCCAGATTCAGCCCGCCCTCCGCACACGCCAGCACGATCCGACTCACGTGGTGCCGAATCAACTCACGCCCAGGTCACTAGCCGTTCACGTGCAGCCTGAATCCCGTGCGGCCCACGGGCTCCAGTCCCTCCTTCAGGTGCAGCGAGGGGATCTCGTAGTCGCCGAAGTTCTGCCGTCGGAACGCGATCGGTTCGGTCGACTCCAGGGTGAGCAGGCGCTCTTCCCATGCCTTGGCGACATCCGCGTAGTCGGCGTCGGTCATCCGGTCGGTGCCGTAGAGCACGAACGGCGGCAGCACCTCGATGCCGGGGTAGTAGAGGATGCCGTGGTGGATGGGGAACAGCAGGTCGTCGATGGGGCCGTTGATCCCGCGGGCGGCGTAGTGCGACTCCGGGCCGCCGGCGGTCACCGACAGCAGGGCCTTCCGGCCCGCGAGGGTGCCTTCGCCGAAGCGGTCGCCGTACTTGGTGGCGCTGTGCTCGCCGACGCCGTACGCGAAGTGGTGGGTGAAGACCCGGTCCACCCAGCCCTTGAGGATCGCGGGCATCGTGTACCACCACAGGGGGAACTGAAAGATGATTGTGTCGGCCCACAGCAGCTTCTCCTGCTCGGCGCGGACGTCCGGGGTGAGCGTCCCGGCGTCGAAGGCGCGGCCGGAGTCCAGGGCGACCTTCAGCGGGCGCGAGGCGGCAGGGCCGTAGTCCGCGGCGTCCACGACCGCCTTCCAGTTCATCGCGTACAGATCACTCACCCGTACGTCGTGACCGGCGGCCTCCAGTGTGGATACCGCGAGGTCCTTGAGCGAGCCGTTGAGCGACTCCGGCTCCGGGTGGGCGTGGACGATGAGCGTCTTCATGGGAACTCCTTCGGATCGGCTGCCGTCGATCCTGGCCGCCACAGCCCCCGTCGTTCAGGGGCGGCCCTTCCGTCGGACCGGACTTCCTGGTACTGGCAGGGCCACCTTCGCGGGCTCCGGCGCGCCCATACTGGGAGGCATGGACGATCTCGCGGGTTTCCTGCGCACCAGGCGTTCCCGGGTCGACCCGGCGTCCGTAGGCATCCCCACCGACAGCCGGCGGCGCCGGGTCGCGGGGCTGCGCCGCGAAGAGGTCGCGCACCTGTCCGGAGTCAGCGTCGACTACTACGTGCGCCTGGAGCAGGGCCGCGCCACCCAGCCTTCCGAGCAGGTGCTCGACGCGCTCGCCCGGGTCCTCGGCCTCGACGAGACCGAGCGCGGACACCTCAGCCGGCTAGGAAGTTTCTTTCGGATCATCTCGCCGACCAGATGAAGATGGCGGCGATGTGGAGTCCGGCGAGGTAGATGGTGGCGGTCTTGTCGTAGCGA
>NZ_JBSFSA010000071.1:0-18770 GCF_053589515.1 Streptomyces sp. NPDC003327
GTACCGAGCGAGGGCCGTGTGCCCGCCCCGGCCGGGGCGGGCACACGGCCCTCGCGGCGTTCCCGTGCCCGCGCCCGTCCCGGTGCCCGGCCCCTCGACTCGAAAAGTCTGGCGAATCACCCCAGACTGGTCGAAGCGTGTTGTTCCGGCTACTCACGGGGAGGAGGTACGGGCATGCGCCTCGCGATACCCCGCGGGTTCGCCGCGTTCGCCTCGGTCGCCGTTCTGCTCACCGGGTTCGCCGTCGCCGCCGAGGTGCGCGCCGCCCCCGCCCCGGCCGAGGAGCTCCCCGCCACCGCCCGGGCCGCGCCCGCTCCCGTGGGCCCGCCGGGGGAGGAGCCGGAGAACTTCGGCGCCTCCTGCCGGACCGTCGTCGAGGGCTCCCGCGTCACCGCCCACTGCAGCAACCCGTACCCCCGCACCGACCGCGTCCGGCTCCACGTCGAGTGCGACCGCTGGTGGGACCTGGACATTGACAGCGCCCCGGTCGACGTCGACCCCGCCGCCCACGCGCGGGTGACCGCCCGCTGCTGGAAGGAGGTCCGGGCCGCGTGGATCACCCACGAGCCCGTGGCCGAGCCCCTTCCGCCGCCCGCCGCCGCGCCGGCTCCTCCGGCTCCGGCTCCTCCGGCTCCGGCCTCCGCAGGCACATGAAGGGGTAGCCGGCCGCCTCCGTCGCGGCCCGCTCGCCGTCGCCGTCCCTGATCGCGTCCACGAGCCGCGCGTGGTCCATGTGGTTCTCCGGCTGCAGCTCCCGTCCGACGTCGTCGCGCAGCCACTCCCGCAGCAGATCGCCGAGGTCCGCGTACAGCTCGGTGAGCACCTCGTTCCCCGACGCGGCGACGACCGCGTGGTGGAAGGCGGCGTCGGCCGTCACGAACCGCTCGGCGTCCCCGGAGTCCCAGGCCTCCTCGCGCCGCAGCAGCAGCGCGTCCAATTGCTTCAGGTCCCGCTCCGTCCGCCGCCCCGCCGCCAGCCGGGCCGCGGAGGACTCCAGGGTCGAGCGCAGTTCGGCGACGTGCCGGGGGTCGGAGCCGGAGAACCGCCGGTGCATGACCCCTGCCAGCTCGCTCGTCGCGATGACGTAGGTGCCGGAGCCCTGGCGGATGTCCAGAAGCCCGTTGTGGGCGAGCGCCCGCACCGCCTCGCGCACGGTGTTGCGGGCCACGCCCAGCTGCTCCACGAGCTCGGGCTCGGTGGGGATGCGCGAGCCGACCGGCCACTCGCCCGAGGTGATCTGGTTCCGCAGCTCGGCGATCACCTGATCGGAGAGTCCCGTACGCCGAGGGTGGCCGAGGGCCATGGAGCACCGTCCCATTCGTTCGAGATTGGACAACCAATCATCCCATGATTCTATGATGGTCCTATGTCAGACGAGCCGAAGACCCTCGACCCCGCCGCCGCGCGGCGGGCCCGCACCACCACCGACGCCGGGGATTCTCCCGTACGGGCCGGGGCGCCCCGGACCGCCGCCCCGCCCCGCTGGACCCTCGGCGTCGTCACCCTCGGCCTCGTCCTCGCCGCGCTGAACCTGCGCCCCGCGATCACCAGCCTCGGCGCCCTCCTCGAAGAGGTCAGCGCGGGCCTCCACATGAGCGGCACCGTCGCCGGAGTCCTCACCTCCGTGCCCCCGCTCTGCTTCGCGGTCTTCGGCATCACCGCCCCGCGGCTCGCCCGCCGCTTCGGCCCGGCCGCCGTCGTCTGCGCCGGCATGGCCGCGATCCTCACCGGGCTCGTGCTGCGCCCCTTCGCCTCCGGCACCGTCGCCTTCCTCGCCGCCAGCGCGCTCGCCCTCGTCGGCATCGCCGTCAGCAACGTCCTGATGCCCGTCATCGTCAAGCGCTACTTCCCCGACCGCATCGGCACGATGACCGGCCTCTACTCCATGGCCCTCGCGCTCGGCACCTCCGTCGCCGCCGCCGCGACCGTCCCGCTGACCGACGCCCTCGGCGGCGACTGGCGCCTCGGCCTCGGCGTCTGGGCCGCGCTCGCCGCCCTCGCCGTGCTGCCCTGGATCCCGCTGGTACGCGACCGGGACCGGGCGCGCGAAGCGGCGACCGTGCCGCCCGCGCGGACCCCGGCCCGGACCACGGCCGAGTCCGACGAGACGGCCGAGAGCAAGGCCGCGCCCGGCGAGGCGGCCCGGAGCGGGGAGAAGACTCCCGCACCCCGGATCACCCGCAGCCGTACCGCCTGGGCGCTCGGCGTCTTCTTCGGCCTCCAGGCCACCGGCGCGTACATCACCATGGGCTGGATGCCGCAGATCTTCCGCGACGCGGGCGTCCCCGCCTCCACCGCGGGCGTGCTCCTCGCCGTCACCATGGTCATGGGCGTCCCGCTCGCCTTCGTCATCCCCCGGCTCGCGACCCGGATGAGGAACCAGGGCCCCATCGCCGTCGGCCTCGCCCTCTGCGGTCTCGCCGGCTACACCGGCCTCTTCTTCGCCCCCGCCGCCGGGGCCTGGGCCTGGGCCGTGCTCCTCGGCGTCTCCAACTGCTCCTTCCCGCTGGCCCTGACCATGATCGGCATGCGCTCGCGGACCGGCGCGGGCGTCGTCCGGCTCTCCGCCTTCGCGCAGAGCGTCGGCTATCTGATCTCCATCCCCGGCCCCCTCCTCGTCGGCGTGCTCTACCAGCACTCCGGCGGCTGGGGCGTCCCGATCGCGCTCATGGGCGGACTGCTCGTCCCCCAGATGATCATGGGGACACTCGCGGGACGGGACCGGACCGTCGAGGACGAGTGCTGAGATGCGAGACTGCTCCCATGCCAGTCCTCGAACCCAATCCCCAGAACGGCCAGAAGAAGCTGCTGCTCGTGCTCGGCGCGATGCTCGGCATCTCGGTGGTCATCGCTGTCATCGCCACCGTCGCCTCGCCCTGACCACCTGACGCGCAAGCCCCCGGGGCGCAAGCCCGCGACGCGGAAGCCCACGAGGTGGGGCTAACCCCCCGTCCCCTAGGGGGCGGGTATCAGGGTCATCTGGGTGGATCACCGGATGGGCCGCGGCCCCCGCGCTCCGTACGGTGAAGACACCGCGGAGATGCGGGACCCGACCACCCCCGGAGGCGGCCATGGCGGCGCGTACCCCCACCGGCATACGGACCGTGCCGACCGGCGTCGACACCCGGCTGCCCTGGTGGGCGCTCGCCCTCCCGGTGGCCGCCTTCACCGTCCTGCTGCTCCTCGTGGCGGGGCCGGGAGAGGCCCACGCCACCTCCGGTGACCTGGGGGTCGACCGCGTCCTCCAGCAGATCCGGCAAACGCTCGCTCTCTGAGCCGACGGACCCCGTTTCGTGCGAAGCTGTGGACCATGAGCGTCGAAACACCCCGCAGGATCGTGCTGCTCCGGCACGCGAAGGCAGACTGGCCCCAGGTGTCCGACCACGAGCGCCCGCTCGCCGATCGCGGACGCACGGACGCCCCCGTGGCCGGCCGCAGGCTCGCCGAGACCGGCATCCGCTTCGACCTGGCCCTCTGTTCGACCGCCGTACGGACCCGGGAGACCTGGAAGCTCGCCGTGCCGGAACTGGCCGAGCGCCCCAGGACCGTCTACGAGGAGCGGCTGTACGAGGCCTCGCTCGGCGAGCTCATCGCCCTGCTCAACGAGGTCCCGGAGGACGTCGACAACCTCCTCGTCGTCGGCCACAACCCCGGCATGCACGCGCTGGCGGACGCCCTCGCGGGCCAGGCGGAGGGTGACACCCTGGCGCGGATGCACCGCAGCGGCTTCCCCACCTCGGCCTTCGCCGTCGTCTCCTTCGCCGGACCCTGGAAGTCGCTGGAGCACGGCGTCGGCCGGCTCGTCGACTTCTGGACCCCGCACCCCTGACCCGTACGCGAAAGGGCCCGGCCGTCTCCCGACGACCGGGCCCTCTCCCTGTCCGGGGCGACCGGGCTCAGTGCAGCAGCTCCTCGCCGCCGTCCGCGGCCTCGACCTCCTCGCGCGTGATGCCGAGCAGGTACAGCACCGTGTCGAGGAACGGCACGTTCACCGCCGTGTCGGCGGCCTTGCGCACCACGGGCTTGGCGTTGAACGCCACGCCGAGGCCGGCGGCGTTCAGCATGTCCAGGTCGTTCGCCCCGTCGCCGATCGCCACGGTCTGCGCCAGCGGCACACCCGCCTCCGCCGCGAACCGGCGCAGCAGCCGTGCCTTGCCCGCCCGGTCCACGACCTCCCCGGTCACCCGGCCGGTCAGCTTCCCGTCGACGATCTCCAGGGTGTTCGCCTGGGCGAAGTCGAGACCCAGCTTCTCCTTCAGGTCGTCCGTGACCTGAGTGAAGCCGCCGGAGACCACGCCGACCTGGTAGCCGAGCCGCTTGAGCGTACGGATCAGGGTCCGGGCGCCCGGCGTCAGCCGCACCTCGGAGCGGACCTTGTCCACCACCGAGGCGTCCAGACCGGCCAGCAGCGCCACCCGCGCGTGCAGCGACTGCTCGAAGTCCAGCTCGCCCCGCATCGCCGCCTCGGTCACCTCGGCGACCTTGTCCTCGCACCCGGCGTGGGCCGCGAACAGCTCGATGACCTCGTCCTGGATGAGCGTCGAGTCGACGTCCATGACGACGAGCCGCTGGGCCCGGCGGTGCAGCCCGGCGGAGACCACGGCCACGTCGACCCCGATGCTGTGCGCCTCGGTCGCGAGCGCCGTCCGCAGCGGCTCGGTCTCGCAGCCCGAGACGGCGAACTCGACCGCCGTCACCGGGTACTTCGCCAGCCGGAAGATGCGGTCGATGTTGCCGCCGGTCCCGGCGATGGTGGCCGTTATGGCCGCCGTCTGCTCCGCGGTCAGCGGGTGGCCGAGCACGGTCACGTGCGAGCGGCCGCTGCCGCGCGGCCGGTTGTCGCCCGTACCGGAGATGATCTCCGCCTGGAGCTTCAGGGACTCGGCCCAGCTGTGGACGGTTGCCCGCAGCTCGCCGGCCGGGGCGACGGTCGGCTCCGTGACGAGCGCGCACAGGACGAGACGGCCGCGGGACACGACCTGTTCGATGTCCACGACGTCGACGGAGAAGGCGGCGAGGGTGTCGAAGAGTCCGGCGGTGATCCCGGGACGGTCCTTCCCGAAGATCTTGACGAGAAGGGTGGGAACGTCTGAGGTCTGCGATGCGCTCATGGTGGTTCCACCGTATCGGGCACCGCGCACCCCCAGAGCCCCCGTCCCGCCCTGCGGACACCCGAGTCGCCGCAGGCCGCCCCGAAGGTCTTCACACGGCCCGACTTTCCGAGACGGGACCGGGCCTGAAATAGTTCCCCAGGATGATTCGCCATCCCTGGACTCCCGAAGACGGGGGTGCATCGGGGGACAAGTAGTGGGGCATGGAGTGCCAGAACTCGTACTGGAATTGAACGGCAGGACCTGGACGCTCGATCCGTCCCGGTCGTACACCCTGGGCAGGGACCCGCAGGGTGACCTGGTCATCGACGACGGCAGGGTCTCGTGGCGCCACGCCACCCTCAGCTGGGGAGGGCGGAGCTGGGTCATCGAGGACCACGGCTCCACGAACGGCACCTTCGTGCAGGGCCAACGGATCCACCAGCTGGAGATCGGCCCCGGCACGGCCGTCCACCTGGGCAACGCCACCGACGGCCCGCGGCTGAATCTCACCGCCGGCGCCGCCGCCGCGCCCCAGCAGCAGGCCCCGGCCCACCAGGCCCAGGCCCACGCCCACCAGGCACCGGCCCACCAGGCCGCCGGCCAGGCCGACTGGGCCACGCACCAGGCGCCCCCGCAGCAGCAGGGCTGGCCGCAGCAGGGCGGACACGCCCCCGCGCACCAGCAGGTCCCGCACCAGCAGGTCCCGCACCAGCAGGGCGGCCCCGTCGAGCAGCTCGCGCAGAAGGTCCCGGCCACCGGCGGAGCGGCGGGCGCCTCCTCGGCGTACGCCGACCGCAGCCCCACCACCTTCCACCAGCTGGCCCTCGGCCACGTCATGCGCATCGGCCGCGCGCTCGAGAACGAGCTGGTCGTCTCCGACCTCCAGGTCTCGCGCCACCACGCCGAGTTCCACGCGACGCCCGACGGCCGCTTCGAGATCCGCGACCTCGGCTCGCACAACGGCACCTACGTCAACGGCCAGCCGATCGCCAAGGGCGGCACCGCCCTCCTCGGCCCGCAGGACATCGTCGGCGTCGGCCACTCGACCTTCCGGATCGTCGGCGGCCAGCTCGAGGAGTTCGTCGACACCGGCTCCGTCTCCTTCTCGGCCCGCCACCTCACGGTCACCGTCGACGGCGGCAAGCAGATCCTCAAGGACGTCACCTTCGGCGTCCCCGAGAAGTCGCTCATCGGCGTCATCGGCCCCTCCGGCTCCGGCAAGTCGACCCTCCTCAAGGCGCTCACCGGCTACCGGCCCGCCAACGAGGGCGACGTCCTCTACGACAACCGCAGCCTCTACAAGCAGTTCGCCGAGCTGCGCCAGCGCATCGGTCTGGTCCCGCAGGACGACATCCTCCACAAGGAGCTGACCGTCCAGAAGGCGCTGCGCTACGCCGCCAAGCTCCGCTTCCCCGGCGACACCGCCACCGCCGAGCGCGAGGCCCGCATCGACGAGGTGCTGCGCGAGCTGAAGCTCGACATCCACAAGGAGAAGAAGGTCACCTCCCTCTCCGGTGGCCAGCGCAAGCGCGTCTCCGTCGCCCTGGAGCTCCTCACCAAGCCCTCGCTGATCTTCCTGGACGAGCCGACCTCCGGCCTCGACCCGGGCATGGACCGCGACGTCATGCAGCTGCTGCGCGGTCTCGCCGACGACGGCCGCACGGTCCTCGTCGTCACCCACTCGGTGGCCGAGCTCGGCCTGTGCGACAAGCTCCTCGTCATGGCGCCCGGCGGCTCGGTGGCGTACTTCGGCCCGCCGGACGAGGCGCTGAACTTCTTCGGCTACTCCACCTGGGCCGACGTCTTCTCCGCCTTCGAGAACTACCGCGACTACGACTGGGCCGGCCGCTGGAAGGGCTCGCAGCACTACCAGCTGTACGCCGCCGACATCGACGCCGTCGCCGCCCAGCCCGTCCAGATGCCGCAGCAGGCCATGGCCCGCCCGCCCAAGCCGCAGGGCTGGGGCTCGCAGCTGTGGACCCTGATGCGCCGGTACGTCTCGGTGATCGCCTCCGACAAGGGCTTCATGGCCCTGATGGTGATCCTGCCCGCGGTCCTCGGCGCGGTCTCGGTGGTCATCCCGGCCGACTTCGGCCTGGGCTCCCCGAAGCCGCCGTCCCGCTTCAACGGCGACGCGGGCACGATCATGCTGATCCTCGCGGTCGGCATGTGCTTCTCCGGCGCCGCCAACTCCGTACGCGAGCTGATCAAGGAACGGGTCATCTACGAGCGCGAGCGGGCGACCGGCCTGTCCCGCTCGGCGTACCTCATGTCCAAGGTCGTCGTCCTCGGCCTCATCACGGCCTTCCAGGGCGTCATCATCTGCGGCATCGGCTTCGCCACCCGCGAGCTGCCCGCCGAGGGCCTGTTCATGCCGCCGGCCGTGGAGCTCTGCCTCCAGGTCATCGCGCTCGGCCTCACCTCGATGATGTTCGGCCTGGTGATCTCCGCGCTGGTGAAGACCGCCGAGAAGACCATGCCGCTGCTGGTCATGTTCGCGATCATCCAGGTCGTCTTCACCGGCATCCTCTTCCAGGTCTACGGCTCGCCCGGCCTGGAGCAGTTCGCCTGGCTGATGCCCTCCCGCTGGGGCATCGCGGGCGCCGGCACCACGCTCGACCTGGCCCGCCTGATGCCGCCGTGGGACCCCAAGAACCCCACCGACACCGACCCGCTCTGGGAGCACACCGCCGCCCAGTGGGGCATCGACATCGGCGTCCAGCTGCTGATGGCGGTCGTCTGCTGCGTCGTCGTGGCCCGGCTGCTGCGCCGCCACGAGCCCGAGGTCATGCGCAAGTAGCGTCCTCCGCACGACGCCCGAAGGGCGGCACCCGCACGGGGTGCCGCCCTTCGGCGTGCGTACGCCCCGCTCGGGGTCAGTACGCGCTGTTGACGTTGTCGATCGAGCCGTAGCGGTCGGCCGCGTAGTTGGCGGCGGCGACGATGTTGGCGACCGGGTCGTACTGGTCGAACGCGGTGCCCGGCACGTGGTACGCCTTGAAGGTCGGGTAGATGACCTGGAGCAGACCCTTGGACGGGACGCCGTTGATGGCGTTGATGTCCCAGTTGTTGATCGCGCGCGGGTTGCCGCTGGACTCGCGCATGATGTTCTTGTGCAGGCCGTGGTACGTGCCCGGGATGTCGTGCTTGTCCATGATGTAGAGCGCCTCGCGGATCCAGCCGTCGAGGTTGTTCGCGAAGACCGGCGTGCGGGCGGCGGCACGGCTCGCGGCCGCCTTCTCCGCGGCACGCTTCTTCGCGGCGGCCTTCGCCTTCGCCTCGGCCTTGGCACGGGCCTCGGCCTTCGCGCGGGCCTCCGCCTTCGCCTTGGCCTCGGCCTTGGCCTTCGCGGCCGCCTTCGCCTTGGCCTCCGCGGCGGCCTTCGCCTTCGCCTCGGCCTCCTGCTTCGCCTTCAGGCCGACGGTGGTCTGCTGCTCGGTGACGCTGGCCGCCAGGGCCTTCGCCTGCGGGCTGTTCGCGTCGTACGACCAGGCGACCTGCTGCGTGCCGGACAGGGCCTGGGGCTCCACCTCGGTGCCGCCGTTGCCGGGCACCAGGGTGAGGGTGAGCGCCGCGGCGCCCAGAGCGGCGACGCCGGCGATCGTGGCCTTGTGGGTCTTCTTCAGACCACGACTGTGGCCAGGGGTGTTCGCAGACATGCGGGCTACCTCTTCGAATCGCTGGGGGTCGTCGCGGGGCCGGGGCGGCGCTGCGCCTGCTCGGCGGCGACGGGGGCAATTCTTAGCGGCCGCAAAATGGCGTGGCAAAGGTGTGACGTACGATCCCGGGTAGTGGATCAGGGGCTCGCGCACCCGCCGCCGAACGCCCCCCGCATCCCGCCCACACCGCCCTGACCCGGACTTTCCGACTCCACTAAGCGGCTTCGTAAGTGACCTGGGTCCTATGCGCGGGCTCACATCGGCCGCGTAACGAACTCACCCCGAGTTGCGCCAGCAATGCGCAGAGTGAGCCTCCTCCTCCTCCGGTACGAGACCCCCGCCCGGGCCCTCCGACCTAGGTCGCGGGACCCCCGTCCCGGCCGTCCCCGGGCGGATACGCACCGTCACACCCCGCCGGTACGGTGAACCCATGAGCCATCGACCGAGCTCCGGCCTGGCCGCCGTGAGCACCGCCCTCCTGGCGATGAGCCGCCACCTGGAGGTGCGCGACGTCCTCAAGACGATCGTGGTCTCCGCCCGCGAGCTGCTCGACGCCGAGTACGCGGCCCTGGGCGTCCCCGACGACCACGGCGGCTTCGCCCAGTTCGTCGTCGACGGAGTCAGCGACGACCAGTGGAAGGCGATCGGCCCCCTGCCCCGCCAGCACGGCATCCTCGCCTCGATGCTCCACACGGCGGAGCCCGAGCGCCTCGCCGACGTCCGCGAGGACCCCCGCTTCGAGGGCTGGCCCGAGGCCCACCCCGAGATGTCCGACTTCCTCGGCCTGCCCGTCAAGGACGGCGACGAGATCCTCGGCGCCCTCTTCCTCGCCAACAAGCGCTGCCCCCGCCCCACCGGCACCTGCGGCTTCACCGCGGAGGACGAGGAACTGCTCGGCATCCTCGCCCAGCACGCCGCGATCGCCCTCACCAACGCCCGGCTCTACGAGCGCAGCCGCGAACTCACCATCGTCGAGGAGCGCTCCCGGCTCGCCCACGAGCTGCACGACGCCGTGAGCCAGAAGCTCTTCTCCCTCCGCCTCACCGCCCAGGCCGCCGCCGCCCTCGTCGACCGCGACCCCGCCCGCGCCAAGGGCGAACTCCAGCAGGTCGCCGCCCTCGCCGCCGAGGCCGCCGACGAACTGCGCGCCGCCGTCGTCGAGCTCCGCCCCGCCGCCCTCGACGAGGACGGCCTCGTCCACACCCTCCGCACCCAGATCCAGGTCCTGGACCGCGCCCACACCGCCCGCGTCCTCTTCGACAGCACCGGCGTCCGGGCCCTGCCCGCCGCCCAGGAGGAAGCGGTCCTGCGGGTCTCCCAGGAAGCCCTGCACAACGCCCTGCGCCACGCCGACGCCGGGCTTGTCAGCGTCTCCCTCACCCGCGCGGGCCAGGGAGCGCGCCTCACCGTCACCGACGACGGCCGGGGCTTCGACCCCCGCACGGTCCGCACCGCCGGACGCCACCTGGGCCTGGTCTCCATGCGCGACCGGGCGAGCGGCGTCGGCGGCCGGCTCACCGTGACCTCGGCACCCGGCGAGGGCACGACGATCGAGATGGAGGTCCCCGGTGGCTGACAAGCCCGTCCGCGTCCTGCTCGTCGACGACCACCAGGTCGTCCGGCGCGGCCTGCGCACCTTCCTGGAGGTGCAGGACGACATAGAGGTCGTGGGCGAGGCCGCCGACGGCGCCGAGGGCGTCGCCCGCGCCGAGGAGCTCCGCCCCGACGTCGTCCTCATGGACGTGAAGATGCCCGGCACGGACGGCATCGAGGCGCTCAAGCGGCTCCGCGCGCTCGCCAACCCGGCCAGGGTCCTGATCGTCACCAGCTTCACCGAGCAGCGCACGGTCGTCCCCGCGCTCCGCGCCGGCGCCTCCGGCTACGTCTACAAGGACATCGATCCCGACGCCCTCGCCGGCGCCATCCGCTCCGTCCACGCCGGCCACGTCCTCCTCCAGCCCGAGGTCGCCGAAGCCCTCCTCGCCCAGGACGACCCCCAGGGCGGCGGTACGGGACGGGGCACGACGCTCACGGAACGGGAGCGCGAGGTGCTCGCCCTCATCGCCGACGGCCGCTCCAACCGGGAGATCGCCCGCGCCCTCGTCCTCTCCGAGAAGACGGTCAAGACCCACGTCTCGAACATCCTGATGAAACTCGACCTGGCGGACCGCACCCAGGCGGCCCTCTGGGCGGTACGGCACGGCCTCACGGGCTGACGCGCCCCTCCCGCGCGACCGGCGCACGACCGTTCAGTCCTTCATACCGTCGTGTGGATGTCCCCCGTTCGGCGTAACCCCACGGGGGTGACGGCGTTCTCCAGGGCGTGCTGCGGCGGACCGGCCGCAGCGATGACCAGGAGGATGTACCCAGTGAAGAACCTCAAGAAGGCCGCCGCCCTCACCATGATCGCGGGCGGCATCGTCGCCGCCGGCGCGGGTGCCGCCTCCGCCCACGGCGCCGAGGCCACGGGCAAGGCCCTCAACTCGCCGGGCGTCGGCTCCGGCAACCTGGTGCAGGTCCCGGTCCACGTCCCCGTGAACGCCTCCGGCAACACGATCAACGTGATCGGCCTGCTGAACCCGGCCTTCGGCAACCACGCCCTCAACGCCTGACCGGCACCCCCAGCGCTCGGCCCCCGGACGATCCCACCGGGGGCCGACCCCTTTCACCACGACGTACAGGGGGCTCAGAACCCCCGCTCGCGCTCCCTCTCCTCCACGTACGCGTTGTACGCGGCGACCTGGGCCCGCCGCGCCACCCGCTCCACCGGCCGCAGCGCCTCCCCCCGCGCCGCCATCTCCGAGGAACTCACCGCCCCGCCGTGCCCGTGGTCGTACGCCAGGTCCATCAGCAGCCCGATGCGCTGCGCCAGCTCCAGGACCCGCACCGCACGCGGCGGATACCCCGGGGCCAGCACCTCGCGGCCCACCTCCGCCCGTGCCCTGTACGCCTCCCGCGCCGCCTCCGCCGCCGGACCCGACGCCGCCACGTCGAGCCGCGTCAGCACCGTGGTCGCCTCCCGCAGCGCCTCCGCCAGCTCCCGCTCCGCCTCCCCGAGGGAGGGCACGTCGGCCGGCGGCGCCTCCCGCACCGCCAGACAGTGCCAGACCACCGACACGTGCACGTCGCCCGAGGGCCCCGCCTCCGCGACCTCCGGCACCAGACCGTACGGCGCGCCGAAGCCGACCACCGCCTCCTCCGCCTCCAGCGCCCGCGCGTTGAACTCCGGCGGACCGCTCAGCCCCAGCGGATGCCCCGGAGCGGGCAGCGCCACCCGCCACCCGGTGACCCCGAGCCGCCGCAGCCGGCCGAGCGCGAGCGTCAGCCCCACCGGCCCCGGCTCACCCGGCAGCCCCTCCACGCGGTGCACCGCGTCCTCCCCGACAATGGCCAGCGCCGCCTCGTCCGGCGACACCGCCCCGGCCAGCAGGGCGTTGCCCCAGGCGGCCAGGCGTCCTGAGCGTGGTTCCGAAAGCATCCCCCCAGAGTAGGGACTCAAAGGAAGCCCTAGGGACGGGCCCGCTCCGCCGATAACGTAGGTTTTCCCCTGGACGCCGCGCCCATCGGCGCAAGGCGACGACCCGACTCGACCGCAAGGGGAGACAACGCGCTCATGAGCGATGTACTGGAGCTGGTGGACGTATCCGTGGTCCGCGACGGACGGGCTCTGGTGGACGAGGTCTCCTGGTCGGTCAAGGAAGGCGAGCGCTGGGTCATCCTCGGCCCCAACGGCGCCGGCAAGACGACCCTGCTGAACATCGCCTCCAGCTACCTCTTCCCCACCAAGGGCAGCACCACGATCCTCGGCGAGCGGCTCGGCGGCGTCGACGTCTTCGACCTCCGCCCCCGCATCGGCATGGCCGGCATCGCCATGGCCGAGAAGCTCCCCAAGCGCCAGACCGTCCTCCAGACCGTCCTCACCGCCGCGTACGGCATGACCGCCACCTGGCACGAGGGCTACGACCCGGTCGACGAGGAGCGCGCCAAGGCCTTCCTCGACCGCCTCGGCATGAGCGACTACCTGGACCGTAAGTTCGGCACCCTCTCCGAGGGAGAGCGCAAGCGCACCCTCATCGCCCGCGCGATGATGACCGACCCCGAGCTCCTCCTCCTCGACGAGCCCGCCGCCGGTCTCGACCTCGGCGGCCGCGAGGACCTGGTCCGCCGTCTCGGCCGCCTCGCCCGCGACCCGTACGCGCCCTCCATGGTCATGGTCACCCACCACGTCGAGGAGATCGCGCCCGGCTTCACCCACGTCCTGATGATCCGTCAGGGCAAGGTGCTCGCCGCAGGCCCCATGGAGACCGAGCTCACCTCCCGCAACCTCTCCCTCTGCTTCGGCCTCCCGCTCCTCGTCGAGCGCGTCGGCGACCGCTGGACCGCCCACGGCCTCCCCCTGAAGTGACCGGCCGGGCACCGGCGGACCCGCACAGCCCGCCCGCGCCCTGTCCCGGAGCAGCCCCACCGCCCTACCATGACCACGTGGACATCGACGCGTGGGTCTGGTGGCTGATCGGCGCGGTGGGGCTCGGCATTCCGCTGGTCCTGACCGCGATGCCGGAGTTCGGCATGTTCTCGGTCGGCGCGGTCGCGGGGGCGGTGACCGCCGCCCTCGGCTTCGGCGTCGTCCCCCAGGTGCTCGTCTTCGCCGTCGTCTCCGTGGCCCTCGTCGCCGTGGTCCGCCCGATCGCCGCACGTCATCGCGGCGACCGGGCCGGCACCGCCACCGGCGTCGACGCCCTGAAGGGCCGTCAGGCCCTCGTCCTGGAACGGGTCGACGCCCACGGCGGCCGCATCAAGCTCAACGGCGAGATCTGGTCCGCCCGCGCGCTCGACACCGGCCAGACCTTCGAACCGGGCGAACAGGTCGACGTCGTCGACATCGACGGGGCCACCGCCGTCGTCATGTGACCGAACCTCACCCATGACGCTCCGCCATCTGGGAAACTCGATCATCGAAAGCGATCCGGAAGTCAACCGGCAGCGAAGGGCACGGGGAACACGATGTCAGCAGTCATCATCGTCCTGATCATTCTGGTGGTGCTCGTCTTCATCGCCCTGATCAAGACGATCCAGGTCATCCCGCAGGCGAGCGCGGCGATCGTGGAGCGCTTCGGCCGCTACACCCGCACGCTCAACGCCGGACTGAACATCGTCGTCCCGTTCATCGACTCGATCCGCAACCGGATCGACCTCCGCGAGCAGGTCGTCCCCTTCCCGCCGCAGCCGGTGATCACCCAGGACAACCTCGTCGTCAACATCGACACCGTCATCTACTACCAGGTGACCGACGCGAGGGCCGCCACGTACGAGGTCGCCAGCTACATCCAGGCCATCGAGCAGCTCACCGTCACCACCCTCCGCAACATCATCGGCGGCATGGACCTGGAGCGGACCCTCACCTCCCGCGAGGAGATCAACGCCGCCCTCCGCGGCGTCCTCGACGAGGCCACCGGCAAGTGGGGCATCCGCGTCAACCGCGTCGAGCTCAAGGCGATCGAGCCGCCGACCTCCATCCAGGACTCGATGGAGAAGCAGATGCGCGCCGAGCGCGACAAGCGCGCCGCCATCCTCACCGCCGAGGGAACCCGCCAGTCCGCGATCCTCACCGCCGAGGGCGAGAAGCAGTCGCAGATCCTCCGCGCCGAGGGCGAGGCCAAGGCCGCCGCCCTGCGCGCCGAGGGCGAGGCCCAGGCCGTCCGCACCGTCTTCGAGGCCATCCACGCCGGCGACCCGGACCAGAAGCTGCTCTCGTACCAGTACCTCCAGATGCTCCCGAAGATCGCCGAGGGCGACGCCAACAAGCTCTGGATCGTCCCCAGCGAGATCGGCGACGCCCTCAAGGGCCTCTCCGGCGCCTTCGGCAACGTCGCTCCGGGCGTCCCCGGCTTCAACACCAAGGACAAGGCGCCCGAACGCCGAGAAGAACCCACCGTTGACTGACACGTACACGTAATCCGTGCATGATCGGTGGCGAGCCCCTCGACCCTGCCGCTCGCGGGGCGGGGAGGCGAACCACTGACCATGTAAGGAGATGGCGTTGTCCATCTGGGAAGCACTGGCGGTCTTCGCCGCCGGCATCGGCGCCGGCACGATCAACACCATCGTCGGATCGGGCACCCTGATCACCTTCCCGGTCCTCCTCGCGACCGGACTCCCCCCGATCACCGCGAACGTCTCCAACGCCCTGGGCCTCGTCCCGGGCTCCGTCAGCGGAGCCATCGGCTACCGCCGCGAACTCAAGGGCCAGACCGCCCGCGTCCTCCGCCTCGGCACCGCCGCCCTCCTCGGCGGCCTCATCGGCGCGATCCTGCTCCTCGCCCTCCCCTCGGACGCCTTCGACGCGATCGTCCCGATCCTCATCGCCCTCGCGCTCGTCCTCGTCCTGCTCCAGCCCCGCATCGCCGCCGCCGTCAAGCGCCGCCGCGAACGGGCCGGCACCACCGCCCACCCCGACGGCGGCCCCGTCCTCCTCGGCGGCCTCTTCCTCGCGAGCATGTACGGCGGCTACTTCGGCGCCGCCCAGGGCGTCCTCTACCTCTCCCTCATGGGCCTGCTGCTCCACGACGACCTGCAACGGATCAACGCCGTCAAGAACATCCTCGGCGCCCTCGTCAACGGCGTCGCCGCCGTCTTCTTCCTCTTCGTCGCCGACTTCGACTGGACCGCCGTCCTCCTCATCGCCGTCGGCTCCACCATCGGCGGCCAGATCGGCGCCAAGGTCGGCCGCAGGCTGCCGCCCACCGTCCTGCGCGGAGTGATCATCGCGGTCGGCATCGTCGCCATCCTCCAGCTCACCCTCAACTGACCCCGCACACCGGAGGAGCCCGCCACCCCAAGGGGGAGACGGGCTCCTCGACGGTACGGTCCCGGCACTACGCGGCCGTGTTCGCGAGCCACTCCGGCAGCTCCGAACGCTCACCGGCCCTCATCGCGAGCAGCATCGCGTCCGCCGGAGTCGGT
This sequence comes from Streptomyces sp. NPDC003327, assembly GCF_053589515.1. Classification (NCBI taxonomy): domain Bacteria; kingdom Bacillati; phylum Actinomycetota; class Actinomycetes; order Kitasatosporales; family Streptomycetaceae; genus Streptomyces; species Streptomyces sp. NPDC003327. Next base: position 15,716 of record NZ_JBSFSA010000071.1, read on the forward strand.
ACGAACGGCTGGAACAGCAGCGGCATCCCCGCCTGCTCCGGCGTCCGGTCGGCCTTGCGGTGGTTGTCCTCCGCACAGGAAGCGACCGTATTCAGCCAGCTGTCCCCACCACCCTGCGCCCGCGGCACCACATGGTCCACCGTGGTCGCCCGCTTCCCGCAGTACGCGCACCGGTGCTGGTCCCTGACCAGCACACCCCGCCTCGACCACGGCGCCTGTCTTCGGAACGGCACCCGGACGTACCGGCAGAGCCTGATCACCCGGGGCATCGGCAGATCGACCGCGGCACCGCGCACCCGCAGATCGGGATGGGCCTGCTCGACGACGGCCTTGTCCTGAAGGACAAGCACCACCGCACGGTTGAGTGTGACCGTCGACAGCGGCTCGAAGCTCGCGTTGAGTACCAGCGTGTCCCGCATGTTGCCCACCTCCCGTGTGCCGGCCCAACGCCCCCCTGCGGGGTTTCGGGCTTGGATCAACGATGGCCGGGCCGGCCGGGTCGGACAACGCAATTTCCCTGCGCAACAAAAGATGCCCGCTTCTGATCTCTCCAAGACCAGAAGCGGGCAAACAACAAACGAACGATCAGCCTTGCGCCGGAGCGGCGTACTCACCGATCAGCTGGGCACGCCCCAGCGTGTGGAACCGCAGGTTGAACCCGACGGCCGCGGGCGAGGCGTCGCCGTCCGGCCCGAGCTTCTCCTGGTCCACCGCGTACACCGTGAACACGTACCGGTGCGCCGGGTCCCCGGCCGGCGGAGCGGCACCGCCGAAGTCCTTCGACCCGTAGTCGTTCCGCGCGTGCACGGCACCGGCCGGCAGCCCCTCGAACGCACCGGACCCGACACCGGCGGGCAGCTCCGTCACGGACGCCGGGATGTCGAACAGCACCCAGTGCCAAAAACCGCTGCCCGTCGGGGCGTCCGGATCGAAGCAGGTGACCGCGAAGCTCTTCGTCTCCGCCGGGAACCCCTCCCACCGCAGGTGCGGAGAGAGGTTCCCCTCCGCGTACACCTGCGCGTCCTTCAGGACCCCGCCCGGCGCGACGTCGTCGCTCACCACGGTGAACGCCGCCACCGGCGGATGGAAGTCGTGGGGGAGCGGCGCCCTCTTGCCCTCGGACACGTCGAGTACCTCCGAATCGTCCGTCAACGCTGACGCTGCCGAGCCTAGAGGGTGTCTAGAGCCAGTTGCGGCGGCCGCCGACCTCGGCGAGCCACTGGTTCAGGTAGGCCGCCCAGTCGGTGGTGTGGAAGTCGTTCAGACCCACCTTGAACGCCCGGAAGGAGTCGCTGCCCTCACCGAACAGACCCGGCTTCTTGTCCATCTCCAGCACGACGTCCATCTCGTTCTCGTCGGCGACGAAGCTGACCTCGACCTGGTTGAGGCCCCGGTACTGCTGCGGCGCGAAGAACTCGATCTCCTGGTAGAAGGGCAGCCGCTGCCGCGTCCCCCGGATGTGACCGCGCTCCATGTCGGCGCTCTTGAAGCGGAAGCCCAGCTGGATGAAGGCGTCCAGGATCGCCTGCTGCGCCGGCAGCGGGTGCACGTTGATCGGGTCGAGGTCTCCCGAGTCCACGGCCCGCGCGATCTCCAGCTCCGTCGTCACGCCGATGTTCATCCCGCGCAGCTGCTGCCCCGCGACCGAGGTGACCGGTGTCTCCCACGGGATCTCCAGACCGAACGGCACCACGTGCACCGCCCCGGCCTTCACCTCGAACGCCCCACCGAGCCGCACCTTCACGAACTCGATGTCCTGCCTGTGCTCCTGGTCGCCGCCCTCGACCTCGACACGCGCCTGCAGCCCGACGGACAGCCCCTCGATCTGCTGGTCGACGTTGCCGCCCTGGATCCGCACCTCGCCCTGCACGACACCACCGGGAACCACGTTCTCCTCAGTGAGCACCGTCTCCACGGTCGCCCCACCGGCACCCAGGCTCGCCAGCAGCTTCTTGAACCCCATGACTGTCACTCCTTCTCTGTCCTGACCCCTACATACGCGCCACGACCGTAGCGGGTTCCCGCACGGACCCCGTTACCCTCGGACGCCATGAGCGAGAGCCCCGACCGTACGCCGCTCCCGAGGACCTTCTTCGAGCGCCCGGTACTGGAGGTAGCCCCCGACCTCCTCGGCCGCACACTCGTGCGCACCCAAGGAGACGACCGCATCGAACTGCGCCTCACGGAAGTGGAGGCGTACGCCGGCGCCATCGACCCCGGCTCGCACGCCTTCCGCGGCCGCACGGCACGGAACGCCGTCATGTTCGGCCCGCCCGGTCACGCGTACGTCTACTTCACGTACGGCATGTGGCACTGCCTGAACATGGTGTGCGGCCCCGAGGGGGAGGCGAGCGGGGTCCTGCTGCGTGCCGGCGAGATCCTGAAGGGCGCCGAGCTCGCCCGCCCGCGCCGCCGCTCGGCCCGCTCCGACCGGGAACTCGCCAAGGGCCCGGCCCGGCTCGCCACGGCCCTGGACGTCCCCGGCTCCCTCAACGGCACCGACGTCTGCGCGGGCCCCGACGCCCCGCTCTCCCTGCTCACCGGCACCCCGCCGCCCCGGTCCCGGATCCGCACGGGCCCCCGCACCGGAGTCGGCGGCGACGGCGCCCCGCACCCCTGGCGCTTCTGGATCGAGGACGACCCGACGGTGAGCCCGTACCGCCCCCACGTGCCCCGAAAGAGACGCCTTGACTCGACCAGGACGAGCGACTAACGTGGCCCGAGCCGCTTGAGACGGTCTGTCCGTTCGGACACCCCGTCAGCGGCCATCCACTACCTTCGATCGAATCCCTGGGCGGGGCTCCTTTCGGCATGCCGAAAGGAGATTCGACCGACTCGATTATGAGTCGCCAAGGAAATCGGTTAACGTGGTGGCAACGCCGAAATGCGAAAGGCAGCCAACAGGCCACCGGAAACAAATTCCGAACCGGAAACGGAGCGGAAAAGGATCTGGTAAGGTTGGAAACGAAGGAAGCGCCCGGAGGGCCTGGAAACAGGAACGAAGGAAGCGTCCGCACCTTGAGAACTCAACAGCGTGCCAAAAATCAACGCCAGA
>NZ_JBSFSA010000072.1:0-18145 GCF_053589515.1 Streptomyces sp. NPDC003327
GCCGGATCAGGGAGCGGCGGCTGGTGCGTGCGATCGCAAGGCGGAGGAGGGAGGCGATGCGGAGCATCGGGCGACCGACGACAACGCGGCGAGCGAGCGTGCCAGGCGACGCGAGCCCGGCATGATCGGCGGGACACCCCCTAGGCTTTGGGTCGTATCCAAGACATCCGAAGCAAGGAGCCACGAGTCATGGCCGACTCCAGTTTCGACATCGTGTCCAAGGTCGAGCGGCAGGAGGTCGACAACGCCCTCAACCAGGCCGCGAAGGAGATCTCGCAGCGGTACGACTTCAAGGGCACGAACGCCAAGATCGAGTGGTCGGGCGAGAAGATCCTGATGCAGGCGAGCGGCGAGGAGCGCGTGAAGGCGATCCTCGACATCTTCCAGTCCAAGCTGATCAAGCGCGGGATCTCGCTGAAGTCGCTGGACGTGGACGGCGAGCCGCAGCTGTCCGGCAAGGAGTACAAGCTCTTCGCGTCCGTCCAGGAGGGCATCTCCCAGGAGAACGCGAAGAAGGTCTCGAAGGTCATCCGCGACGAGGGCCCGAAGGGCGTCAAGGCGCAGGTGCAGGGTGACGAGCTGCGGGTCAGCTCGAAGAGCCGGGACGACCTGCAGGCCGTGATCGCGCTGCTGAAGAACCAGGACTTCGACTTCGCTCTGCAGTTCGTGAACTACCGCTGACCCCCGGTCGAGGGCGGTGTCCGAAAACCGCCAGCCCGGGTGGCGGCGGGGCTCGCACACTGGACCCATGACCGACATCACCGTGTACGCGTACGTCGACGGCCCCCTGGGCGCGATGCTGCTGGTCGGGCAGCGCGCCGAAGGGGGCCGTACCGCGTTGTGCTCGTTGTCCCTGCCGGGGCAGAAGGGCGGGGTCGCGGCCGCCGGGGCCGGCTGGGTGGAGGACGCCGGGGCCTTCGAGGAGGTCGCCGGGCAGCTCGACGAGTACTTCGCGGGGCGGCGGGACCGGTTCGACCTCGCGTTCGCGCAGAGCGGGACGGCGTTCCAGCGGCGCGTCTGGCGGGCCCTGGAGGAGATCCCGTACGGGACGACCGTGTCGTACGGGGAGATCGCCCGGCGGGTCGGTTCGGCCGGGGCCGGGGTACGGGCCGTGGGGACCGCGATCGGGCGCAACCCGCTGCTCGTGGTGCGGCCCTGCCACCGGGTGATCGGGGCGGACGGGAGCCTGCGCGGGTACGCGGCGGGGCTCGACCGGAAGCAGCGGCTCCTGGGGCTCGAAGGGGCCGGGATGTGACCGAGGGGCTGTTTCCCAGGGAGCGGGCCGAGGTGGCGCCGGGGGCGGTGCACGTCCCCGGGTGGCTGTCGGCCGAGCGGCAGCGGGAGCTGGTGGCGGCCTGCCGGGCCTGGGGCAGCGGGCCGCTGTCGTACGAGCACACCGTGCTGCCCGGCGGCGGGGTCATGTCGGTGCGCTCGCTCTGTCTGGGGCGGCGCTGGGTGCCGTACCGCTATCTGGACGCGGTCGGGGTCGAACTCCCGGGCTGGCTGGCCGACCTGGGGCGGGCGGCGGTCGTGGAGGCGTACGGGCGGGACGGCGGGTTCGCGCCCGACACGGCGCTGGTGAACTTCTACGCGCCGGGGGCGCGGATGGGCATGCACCAGGACCGGGAGGAGCGTTCGGGCGCTCCGGTGGTGTCGTTGAGCCTGGGCGACCGGTGCGTGTTCCGGTTCGGGAACGAGCGGGGGCGCGGACGGCCGTGGACGGACGTGGAGTTGGAGTCGGGTGACCTGTTCGTCTTCGGCGGGGCCTCGCGGTGGGTGTACCACGGCGTGCCGAAGGTGTTTCCTGGGACGGCCGATCCGTCGCTCGGCCTGACCGGGCGGCTCAACATCACTCTGAGAGAGACCTGAGACACGTGACAGCTGAACTCCGCCGGTCGCTGGGCGTCTTCGACGCGGTCGTGATCGGGCTCGGCGCGATGGTCGGGGCCGGGATCTTCGCCGCTCTCGGGCCGGCGGCGGGGGCCGCGGGGGCGGGGGCGGGGCTCCTCGTCGCACTCGGGGCCGCCGCGGTCGTCGCGTACTGCAACGCCATGGCGTCGGCCAGGCTCGCGGCGCTCCACCCCGCATCCGGCGGCACCTACGTGTACGGTCGCGAACGGCTCGGGCCCTTCTGGGGCTACCTGGCCGGCTGGGCGTTCGTCATCGGCAAGACGGCCTCCTGCGCGGCGATGGCCCTGACGGTCGGCACGTACGTCTGGCCGGAGCGGGCGCACGCGGTGGCCGTCGCCGCCGTGGTGGCCCTGACGGCCGTCAACTACCGGGGAGTTCAGAAGTCCGCGCTGCTCACGCGGGTGGTCGTGGCGCTGGTCCTCGCGGTGCTCGCGGCCGTGGCGACGGCCTCCTTCGCGGGCGGCGGCGGGGGCCGCGCGCCGTTCGGCGGAGAGGTCACGGCGGGCGGTGTCCTGCAGGCCGCGGGTTTGCTCTTCTTCGCGTTCGCGGGGTACGCGCGGATCGCCACGCTCGGCGAGGAGGTGCGCGACCCGTCCCGGACGATCCCGCGCGCGGTACCGCTCGCGCTGGGCATCGCGCTCGCCGTGTACGCGACGATCGCGGTGGCCGTGCTGTTCGCGCTCGGCCCGGTCGCCCTCGCGGATTCCACCGCGCCGCTCGCCGACGCGGTCCGGGCGGCGGGCGCCTCCTGGCTGGTGCCGGTGGTCACCGCGGGCGCGGCGGTCGCAGCCCTGGGTGCGCTGCTCTCGCTGATCCTCGGGGTGTCGCGCACGACCCTCGCGATGGCCCGGGACGGGCACCTGCCGCGGCGGCTCGCGGCCGTGCACCCGCGCCACCGGGTGCCGCACGTCGCGGAGCTGGCGGTGGGCGCGGTGGTGGCCGTGGTGGCGGCGACGGCGGACGTGCGGGGCGCGATCGGCTTCTCGTCCTTCGGGGTCCTCGTCTACTACGGCATCGCGAACGCCTCCGCCTGGACGCTGGGCGGCCGCGACCGGCCCCTGGCGGCGGTCGGGCTCGTCGGCTGCGGGGCGCTCGCGCTGGCGCTGCCGCCGGGGTCGGTCCTGGCGGGCGCGGGGGTCCTGGCGGCGGGCGTGGTGGCCTACGCGGTGGTGCGCAGGCCGTAGTGGTCGGTGGGGTCCGTGGGGACGATCTCCTTGCCCAGCGGGAGCAGCGAGACCGGGATCAGCTTGAAGTTGGCGACGCCGAGCGGGATGCCGATGATCGTGAGGCAGAGGACGAGGCCGGTGGCGACGTGGCCGAGGGCGAGCCACCAGCCCGCGAGGACCAGCCACAGCACGTTCCCGACGCAGGACGGCGCTCCCGCGTCGGGGCGGTCGACGACCGTGTGGCCGAAGGGCCACAGGGCGTAGACGCCGATCCGGAAGGCGGCGAGTCCGAAGGGGATGCCGATGATCGTGATGCAGAGGAGGACGCCCGCGAGCAGGTAGCCGAGGAACATCCAGAAGCCGCAGAGGACGAGCCATATGACGTTGAGGACGGTCTTCACGGGTGGCGGCCTCCTGCCATCTGTTCGAGCCGGGCGATGCGCTCGGCCATCGGCGGGTGGGTGGAGAACATCTTGGAGAAGCCCTGGCCGGGCCGGAACGGGTTCGCGATCATCATGTGGCTGGCGGTCTCGATCCTCGGTTCCGCCGGGAGCGGGAGCTGTCTGGTGCCCGCGTCGAGTTTGCGCAGGGCGCTGGCGAGGGCGAGCGGGTCGCCGGTGAGCTGGGCGCCGGAGGCGTCGGCCTCGTACTCCCGGGAGCGGGAGATGGCGAGCTGGATGACCGAGGCGGCGATCGGGCCGAGGACGAGGATCAGCAGGTAGCCGAGGAGGCCGGGGCCGTCGTCGTCGTTGGAGCGGCCGACGGGGATCAGCCAGGCGAAGTTGACCAGGAACATGATCACGGAGGCGAGGGCGCCGGCGACCGAGGAGATGAGGATGTCCCGGTTGTAGACGTGGCTCAGCTCGTGGCCGATGACGCCGCGCAGCTCGCGCTCGTCGAGGAGGGCGAGGATGCCCTCGGTGCAGCAGACGGCGGCGTTGCGCGGGTTGCGGCCGGTGGCGAAGGCGTTCGGCGCCTGGGTCGGGGAGATGTAGAGCCGCGGCATGGGCTGGCGGGCCTGGGTGGAGAGCTCCCGCACCATCCGGTAGAGCGCGGGGGCCTCGAACTCGCTCACGGGGCGGGCGCGCATGGCGCGGAGCGCGAGCTTGTCGCTGTTCCAGTACGCGTACGCGTTGGTGCCGAGCGCCACGACGAGCGCGACGATCAGACCCGTACGTCCGAAGAAGCTGCCGATGACGATGATGAGGGCCGAGAGCCCTCCGAGGAGTACGGCGGTCCTCAGCCCGTTGTGCCGGCGGTGCACGGTACGCCCTCCAGGTGGTGCGGCAGGGGAACCCTTTGCTTCGTGGTGGTCCACCGCTCCAGTGGACCCTTCCGTACTGGTCAACGCCAGGCGGGAGGCTCGGGTTCCCCGGCGCGCGGGGGGTGCCGTGAGGGCCGTACGGGTGATCGGCGGGCGGCCCGGGGGTCAGAAGAGGCTGGTCGCCGCGAAGCGGAGGGCGAACTGCGGGTAGCCGGAGAGGACGGCTCCGGCGGCGGCGGTCAGCACGATCGCCAGGGTCACCGGCGGGGAGGCCTTGAGCGCGACGGATCCTTCCGGAGCCGTGGCGGGGGCGTGCTCCGGGGCGGGGCGGAACAGCAGCGCGGTCCACCTCAGGTAGTAGTAGAGGGCGATCACGACGTTGACGGCCATGATCACGGCCAACCAGCCGAGGCCCGCGTCGACGGCCGACGAGAAGACGGTCACCTTGGCGAAGAGGCCGATGATCCCCGGGGGCAGACCGGCCAGGTTCAGGAGGAAGAACCCGAGGGCGAGGGCGGCGGCGGGGTGCGCGGCGTACAGACCGGCGTGGTCGGAGATCCGGTTTCCGGGGTGCGCCCGGGCGACGAGCGCGACGACCGCGAAGGCGCCGAGGTTCACGACGGCGTACATCAGGGCGTACGCGACGGTGGCGCCGATCTGGTCGTCGCTGGAGTACGCGGCGGCGGCGATCGGCACCAGGAGGTAGCCGGCCTGGGCGACGGAGGACCAGGCGAGGAGGCGGACCGCGCTCCACGCGCGCGTGGAGACCTGGCGCAGCGCGGCGACGTTGCCGACGGTCATGGTGAGCGCGGCGAGGACGGCGAGGGCCGGGCCCCAGACGTCGGCGTACGAGGGGAAGGCGACGACGGTCACCAGGACGAGGCCGGTGAAGCCGACGGCCTTGCCGACCACGGAGAGGTAGGCGGCGACGGGCAGCGGCGCGCCGACGTAGGTGTCCGGCACCCAGAAGTGGAACGGGACGGCGGCCGTCTTGAAGGCGAAGCCGACGAGGGTGAGGGCGACGCCCGCCTCTGCGAGGGTCTGGAGCTGCCCGGGGACGTCGTCGAGGCGCTCGGCGAGCTCGGTGAGGTGGAGGGTGCCGGTCGCCGCGTAGACGAAGCTCACGCCGAGCAGGGTGACGGCGGTGGCCGTGACGGAGGAGAGGAAGAACTTCAGCGCGGCCTCGCTCGACCGGCGGTCGCCGCGCTTGAGGCCGACGAGCGCGAACGCGGGCAGCGAGGCGACTTCGAGGGCGACGACGAGGGTCGCGAGGTCCCGGGAGGCGGGCAGCAGGGCGGCGCCGGCGGCCGAGGAGAGCAGCAGGAACCAGAACTCGCCGGCGGGGAGCTCCGCGCGGGTCGCGTCCAGGGAGAGGAGCGCGGTCAGCAGCGCGCCGCCGAGGACGAGCAGTTGGATGACGAGGGTGAAGTGGTCGGCGGTGTAGCTGCACGCGGCGGTCTGGGCGTGGGCCTGCGCCTGGGCGTCGGCGGTGAGGCAGAAGGTGGTGCGGTCGCCGGAGCGCAGCGGGACGAGGAGCACGAGGGCGGCGGCGAGGCCGGCGACCGAGACCCAGCCGAGGAGCTGCTTGCGCTCCTGCGGGACGAACAGGTCGGCGACGAGGACGGCGAGGGCGACCAGGGCCGTGAGGGTGGGCGGCGCGATCGTGAGCCAGTCGACGGACTGGACGAGCGACGACGTCATCGGGTGCCTCCCGCGAGGAGCTGCTGGACGGCCGGGTCGGTGAGGCCGAGGAGGACCGCGGGCCAGAGGCCGGCGAGGACGGTGAGGGCGACGAGCGGGGTCCAGGCGGCGTACTCGTAGCCCTGGACGTCGGCGAGCGCGGCCTCGCCCCGGGGGCGGGGGCCGCCCATGCAGACGCGGCGGACGACGACGAGGAGGTACGCGGCGGTGAGCAGGGTGCCGAAGGCGCCGATCGCGGTGAAGGTGAGGTAGGCGGGGCGGCTGAGGCCCTCGGCGGGCTCGAAGGCGCCGAAGAGGGCCAGCATCTCTCCCCAGAACCCGGCGAGGCCGGGCAGGCCGAGGGAGGCGACGGCGGCGAAGGCGAGGAGGCCGCCGAGGCGGGGGGCGCGGCCGTAGAGGGCGGCGCCGGTGGTGCCGGCGAGGGTGTCGAGGTCGGCGGTGCCGTAGCGGTCCTTGAGGGCGCCGACGAGGAAGAACAGCAGGCCGGTGATGAGGCCGTGGGCGATGTTGGCGAAGAGGGCGCCGTTGACCCCGGTGGGGGTGAGGGTGGCGATGCCGAGGAGGACGAAGCCCATGTGGCCGACGGAGGAGTACGCGATGAGCCGCTTGAGGTCGCCCCTGGCGCCGGGCCGGGCGAGGGCGAGGCAGGCGAGCGATCCGTAGACGATGCCGGCGACGGCGAAGGCGGCGAAGTACGGCGCGAGGGTGTGCATGCCGTCGGGGGCGATCGGCAGGACGATCCGGACGAAGCCGTAGGTGCCCATCTTGAGCAGGACGCCGGCGAGGAGGACGGAGCCGACGGTCGGGGCGGCGGTGTGGGCGTCCGGCAGCCAGCTGTGCAGCGGCCACATCGGGGTCTTCACGGCGAGCCCGACGCCGATCGCGAGAACGGCGATGACCTGCACCGACGCGGTCAGTCCGCGGCCGTTGTCGGTGGCGAGTGCCACCATGTCGAACGTGCCCGCCTTCACTCCGACGAGGAGGAGGCCGAGCAGCATGACGACGGAGCCGAGCAGCGTGTAGAGGACGAACTTCCAGGCGGCGGCCTGCCTGCCCTCGCCGCCCCAGCGGGCGATGAGGAAGTACATCGGGACGAGGACCGTCTCGAAGGCCAGGAAGAACAGGACCAGGTCGAGGACGGCGAAGGTGGCGAGGGTGCCGGACTCCAGGACGAGGAGGAGCGCGACGAAGGCCTTCGGCGAGGGGCCCGTGGGCGGCTTGAAGTAGCTGTACAGCGCGCAGAGGAAGGTCAGCAGCGCGGTCAGGACCAGGAGGGGGAGGGAAATGCCGTCGACACCGAGGTGGATGCGCACGTCGAGTGCCCTGATCCAGCTGATGTCGGTCGTGGCCTGCATCGTCGCCGGGTGGTCGTGGTCGAAGCCGAGGGCGAGGACGATCGCCGCCAGCAGGATCACGCCGGTCACGGTGACGCCGTGGCGGAGGACGGCCTGCTCGGGCGAGCTGCCCCTGAGGCCGGGCGGGGCCGGGAGGAGAGCGGCGGCGGCGCCGACGAGCGGCCCGGCGACGATCGACGCGAGAAGGAACTGCATCACGGATTCGCTGATATCGATCACGGATCACGCTCCGGCGACGGCGTTGACGAGGGCGACTGCGGCGATCGCCAGGACGACGGAGCCGGCGAGCAGGGCGCTCAGATAGGTCTGGACGTTGCCGGTCTGGGCGAGGCGGACGAGCCGGCCGAGCCCCTTGGCGCCGGCGCCCGCGCCCCGGACGTACGTGTCGACGACCTCGCGGTCCAGGAAGCGGACCAGGGAGGCGGCGGCCAGCACGGGGCGGACGAAGAGGGTGCGGTAGACGGCGTCCAGCTGGAAGCCGTCGGCGGCGGGGCGGTACAGCGGTCCGAGGAGGGCGCGGCCGGGGTCGGCCGGGTCCGCCGCGGGGTGCGGCAGGCGCAGCGCCTCGGCCTCGACGAGGCCCGCTTCGGCGTCCGGGTGGGCGACGTGCGGGGCGGGCGCGGCGGCCGGGACGCGGGCGGCGGTGCGGGCGGCGAGGGTGCGCCACACGGCGTAGGTGATCGCCGCTCCGGCGACGGCGAGGCCCGTGCCGAGGACGGCCGTGGTGACGGTCGGGGTGAGGGCGTGGCCGTCGAACCAGTCGTCGAGGTACGTGACGGTGAGCCCGAAGCCCAGGGACGGCACCGCGAGCACCCACAGGACGGCGGTCATGGCGATCGGCTGGCGGCCGTGGTCGGGCGCCTCGGCGCCGCGGCCGCGGAAGGCCCGCAGCCACAGGCGGAGGGCGTAGGCGGCGGTGAGGAGAGCGGTCAGCAGGCCTGCGACGAGGACGGTCCAGCCGGCCCCCGCGGGGGCGACGTCCCGGTCGCCGAGCGCGGTGTGCTCGGCGGCGACGAGGACGGCGTCCTTGGAGAAGAAGCCCGCGAAGGGCGGGATCGCGGCGAGCGCGAGGAGGGCGACGGTCATCGTCCAGTACGCGTCGGGGACGCGCCGGGCGAGGCCGCTCATGCGGGACATGGCGGTGAGCGAGTTCGTGCCGGCGGCGTGGATGACGGCGCCGGCGGCGAGGAAGAGCAGCGCCTTGAACGCGGCGTGCGAGAGGAGGTGGAAGACGGCGGCCCCGCGGTCGCCGACGGCGAGCGCCCCCGCCATGTAGCCGAGCTGGCCGATCGTCGAGTAGGCGAGGACCCGCTTGATGTCGTCCTGGGCGAGGGCGGCGAGCGCCGAGCCGACCATGGTGATCGCGGCCAGGACGGCGAGGACCGTCATCGCGGCGGCGGAGGCGGCGAAGACGGGGAGCAGCCGGGCGGTGAAGTAGACGCCGGCGGCGACCATCGTCGCCGCGTGGATGAGCGCGGAGACGGGGGTGGGTCCTGCCATGGCGTCCGGGAGCCAGGTGTGCAGCGGGAACTGCGCGGACTTCCCGGCGACGCCGGCGAGGAGCAGCAGCGCGATCACGGTGGGGTGGTCGAGGCCGCCGGTCGCGACGGCCCCGAGGACGCCGGTGATACGGAAGGTGCCCGCGTCGGCGGCGAGCGCGAAGAGCCCGATCAGGAAGGGGACGTCGCCGAGCTTGGTGACCAGGAAGGCCTTGAGGGAGGCGGCGCGCGCCTCCGGGGTCTCCCAGTAGTGGCCGACGAGGAAGTACGAGCAGATGCCCATGATCTCCCAGCCGACCAGGAGCACCATCAGGTCGCCGGAGTAGACGACGAGGAGCATCGCGGAGGTGAAGAGGGAGACGAGCGCGGCGTACGAGGGGTAGCGCGGGTCCTCGCGGAGGTAGCCGGTCGAGTAGATCTGCACGCAGGTCGCGACGAGCCCGACGAGGACGGCGACGAGGGCGGCGAAGCCGTCGATGTGGAGGCTCAGGTCGATGGGGACGGAGCCGGTGGGGGTGAGCTGGGTGGCGGCGTCGATCGCCTTCCCGCCGCCCTGGCGGGCGGCGACCACGGCGGCGAGGATCCCGGCGGCCAGGGTGGGAAGGACCGCGAGCGGGCGCACGAGGCCGGGAGCGGTGCGGCCGAGGAGCAGTCCGGCGACGGAGCCGAGGAAGGGGAGGAGGGGGACGAGGGCGGCGAGGGTGGTCGTGGTCACGCGGCGGCCTCGGCCTTCTCGTCGTCGGCGGGCTTCACGTCGTCGGCGGGTTCCGGGCGGTCCGCGGTGTCGCGGAGGCGGTCGACGTCCGAGGTGCCGCGGTTGCGGTACACCATCAGGACGATCGCGAGGCCGATGCCGATCTCGGCGGCGGCGACGGCGATCGTGAAGAGCGTGAGGGCCTGGCCGGCGTGGAGGGCGTCGCGGAGCCAGACGTCGAAGGCGACCAGGTTGAGGTTGACGGCGTTGAGCATCAGCTCGACGGACATCAGGACGAGGATCGCGTTGCGGCGGGCCAGGACGCCGTACAGCCCGACGGAGAACAGGAGCGCGGCGAGGACGGCCGGGTAGGCGAGGTGCATCAGCGCTCGTCCTCCGGCTTCTTGCGGGAGAGGACGATCGCGCCGACGAGCGCGGCGAGCAGCAGCACCGACAGCGCCTCGAAGGGCAGGACCCAGTGCCGGAAGAGGATCTCGCCGGTCACGCCCGTCGTTCCCTGCGCGGGGCCTTCGAGGTCGATCCAGGTCGTCCGGAAGGCGTCGACGACGACCCAGACGAGGGCGGCCGCGGCGGCGAGCGCGACGGCGAGGGCGACCGGCCGGTTGCCGGAGTCGGCGTCCGGGGAGCGGCCGATGGGGGCCTTGGTGAGCATGAGACCGAAGAGGAGGAGGACGACGACGGAACCGACGTAGATCAGCACCTGGACCCAGGCGATGAACTCGGCGGTCAGGAGGAGGTACTCGACGGCGAGCCCGCCGAGCGCCACGACCAGCCAGAGGGCGGCGTGCACCAGTCGGCGGGTGGTGACGGTGACGAGGGCGGCGCCGAGGGTGACGAGGCCGACGAGGACGAAGGCGATCTCGACGCCGGAGGGCGAGAGAAAACCGGGGGTGGTCGCCGCCTGCGCCGCGAGGGTGGTGGTCGTGGGGGTCACTGGCCGGCCTCCTGCTCCGGGGCGGCGGCCTCGGAGGCAGCGGCCGCGGCTGCCGCGGCTTCTGCCGCCGCGGCGGTCGCGGCGGCCTTGTCGGCGGCCTTGCGGGCGGCGGCGATCTCCTTCGGCTCCTCCGCCTTCGGGTCGAGCGCGGGCGGCTCGGGGACCGTCCACATCCAGGCGCGGAGCTTGTCCCGCTCGTGGGTGAGCTCGTGGATGTCGGTCTCGGCGTACTCGAACTCCGGGGACCAGAACAGCGCGTCGAACGGGCAGACCTCGATGCAGATGCCGCAGTACATGCAGAGCGAGAAGTCGATGGCGAAGCGGTCGAGAACGTTCCGGCTGCGCTCGCGGCCGCCCGGGGTGGCGGCCGGCACCGTCTCCTTGTGGGAGTCGATGTAGATGCACCAGTCGGGGCACTCGCGCGCGCAGAGCATGCAGACCGTGCAGTTCTCCTCGAACAGCCCGATCACCCCGCGGCTGCGGGGCGGCAGCTCGGGCTGGACGTCCGGGTACTGCGCGGTGACGTTCTTGCGCGTCATCGTGCGGAGGGTGACGGCGAGGCCCTTGGCGAGGCCGGAGCCGGGAATCGGAGCCATCAGTTGATCGCCACCTTCACGATGCCGGTGAGCGCGATCTGCGCCAGGGCGAGCGGGACGAGCGTCGTCCAGGCCAGCTTCTGGAGCTGGTCCTCACGGAGACGGGGGTAGGTCACGCGCAGCCAGATCACGACGAAGGCGAGGACCGCCGTCTTGAGGAGCGTCCAGACCCAGCCGAGACCGTCCGCGCCGAACGGGCCGTGCCAGCCGCCGAGGAAGAGGACGGTCGTCAGACCGCAGAGGACGACGATGCCGGCGTACTCGGCGAGCAGGAACAGCGCGAACCGCAGGCCGGTGTACTCGGTGTACGCGCCGAAGATGATCTCCGAGTCGGCGACCGGCATGTCGAACGGCGGCCGCTGCAGCTCGGCGAGACCGGCGACGAAGAACACGAGCGCGCCGATGATCTGCCAGGGCAGCCACCACCACTCGAAGGCGTTCAGGATGCCGGGCAGGGACACGGTGCCGGCCGCCATCGCGACGGACGCGGCGGCGAGCAGCATCGGCAGCTCGTAGGCGAGCAGCTGGGCGGCCGTCCGCAGGCCGCCGAGCAGCGAGAACTTGTTGGCCGACGCCCACCCGGCCATCAGGCTGCCGAGCACCCCGACGCCCATCACGGCGAGCACGAAGAAGATGCCCGCGTCGACCACCTGGCCGACCGCGCCCTCGCCCGGTCCGATCGGGATCGCGACGAGGACGAGGAGGTACGGGAGGAGGGCGACGGCCGGCGCGAGCTGGAAGATACGCCGGTCGGCGTCCTTCGGGACGATGTCCTCCTTCTGCGCGAACTTCACCCCGTCGGCGACGAGCTGGGCCCACCCGTGGAAGCCACCGGCATACATGGGCCCGAGGCGGCCCTGCATGTGGGCCATGACCTTGTGCTCGGTCTGGCCGACGACGAGCGGCAGGACGAGGAAGACGGCGAAGACGACGAGGAGCCGGACGGCGACGTCGAGTGCGTCGTTCACGCGGGATCGCCTCCGGCGGGGTCGGTGCGGGTGGGGGTCTCGGACTCGGACTCTGTTTCGGTGCCGGGCTCGGGCGCGGGCTCGGGCTCCGGCCCGGGCTCCGCCGGGGCGTCCGGCGTGGGTGCCGCCGGGTCCGGGGCGTCCTCGAAGGCCGGGCGCGCGTGGTGCCAGGGGGCGTCCGAGCTGCGCGTACGCGGGGCGGGTGCCGCTTCGGGCCCGGCCGGGCGGGCCTGGCTCGCGGAGCCGTCGGCGGCCGAGCGCGTACGGCGCGGCGGGCGGGACGGCGAGGCGTCCGGCGCCGCGGGCTCCGCAGCCGAAGCCGGGGCCGCCTGGCTCGCGGAGCCTTCCGACGCCGAGCGCGTACGGCGCGGGGGCCGGGCGGCGGGCTCCGCGGGCGCCGCGCTCGACGGGCCCGTGGCGGCGGGGGTCTCGGCGGCCGGGCGCGGGCGGCGGGCGGGGCGGTCCGCGGCGGCGCGGGCGGGGCGGGCCGGGGCCGGCGGGAGCTGGCCCTTCAGGGGGCCCCACTCGTTGGGGTCCGGGACGCCCGGCGGGAGCATCTGGCGGCGCTTCGGGGCGGCGCCGTCGTGGGACTCGCCCGGCTCCTTCGCGCCCGGCCACGCCTTGGCCACGCGGGCGGCGAGGACGAAGTCCTTGCGGAGGGGGTGGCCCTCGAAGTTCTCGGGGAGGAGGAGCGGGACCAGGTGCGGGTGGCCCGTGAAGTCGACGCCGAACATCTCGTGCGTCTCGCGCTCGTGCCAGGCCGCGCCCGCGTACACCTCCACCGCCGTGGGGAGGGCGGCCCCGCCGTGCGGGACGGTGGTGCGGAGCAGCAGCCGGCGGGGTCGGCCGTCGGCGAGGGACACGACGTGGGCGCAGACGCGGAAGCCGGTGCCCGGCTCGTCGACGGCGCTCAGCCAGTCGAAGTAGGTGCAGCCCAGCTCGTCGCGGGCGGTGGTGAGCGCCGCGATCCAGGAGGCCGGCGGGACGTCGACCGTCAGCAGGTCGTACGCCTGCTCCGCCGTCGCCTCCTCGCCGAAGACCTCGGTGACGGTGGTGAGGAGCGTGTCGAAGCGGCTCATCGGTCGTCGCCTCCCGGCGGGGTGACCAGGGGGCTCGTCAGCTGGGAGACGGAGGCGGCGGAGGCCCCGGAGGCGTACCGCTCGCCGAGGCTCTCGCGGGCGATCTTCTCCTGGAGCTTGAGGATGCCCTGGAGGAGCGCCTCGGGGCGCGGCGGGCAGCCCGGCACGTACACGTCGACGGGGATGATCTGGTCGACGCCCTTGGTGACGGAGTACGAGTCCCAGTAGGGCCCGCCGCAGTTGGAGCAGGCGCCGAAGGAGATGACGTACTTCGGTTCGGGCATCTGCTCGTACAGCCGCTTGACCGCGGGTGCCATCTTGTCCGTCACCGTGCCGGAGACGATCATCAGGTCGGCCTGGCGCGGCCCGGGCGCGAAGGGGATCACGCCGAGGCGGATGAAGTCGTGCCGGGCCATGGACGCGGCGATGAACTCGATCGCGCAGCAGGCGAGGCCGAAGTTGAAGACCCAGAGGCTGTAGCGGCGGCCCCAGTTCAGGACCACCTTCATCGGCTCGGGGGCGAGGCGCGCGAGCGGTCCCAGCGTGGGGGCGGGGAGCGGGTGCGGGAGCGGGGTCACGTCCATGTCAGGACGCCCTTCTTGTATGCGTAGAGCAGCCCCACGGCGAGGAAGCCCAGGAAGACGAACATCTCGACCAGGGTGGTGGCGCCGTACCCGGGCGCGGCGAAGACCGTCGCCCAGGGGAAGAGGAAGATCGAGTCGACGGCGAAGATGACGTAGAGGAAGGCGTACACGTAGTAGCGGACCTGGGTGTGGGCCCAGCCCTCGCCGACGGGGTCGACGCCGCACTCGTAGGTGAGGAGCTTCTCGGGCGTCGGGACGACGGGCCGGAGCAGGCGTCCGGCGCCGAACGCCACGGCGACGAAGAGCACGCCGACGACGGCGAGCAGCCCGACGACGGAGTACGTCTGGAAGTAGTCCGCCGCGTCGGCCGCGACAACGGTCGGTTCCCGCACGTCCGCCCCTCTGTCTCGGTGACCCCGTGTGTTCCCGGTGACCCGGTGCGCCGCCGGTGTCCCGGTGCCGTCCCGGTGTCTCGTGGGTCACTTCTGTGTCTGTACGCACGCGAGTCTAGGCCCTGCTAAAGGGACCGTAAGCAGGCACGGGTGGGGTTAACCCCCCTCCCCCTCACCCACCTCCCCCATGGCCCCGCGCGGCCCCCGGCGGGCAGGCTGGTCCCCATGACCGCCGATCACGACCCCGACGTCGCCCCGCCCCCTCCGCGCCCCGCCTACGGCGCGCAGACGTGGAAGGAGATCTCCTTCCTCCTGTCCAACCTGCTGACCTCCGTGGCCGGTTTCGTCTACGCCGTCACGACCGTGACGGTCGGCGTCGCCCTCTCCGTCACGGTGATCGGCCTGCCGCTGCTGGCCCTCGGCCTCGGCGGGGCGCGCGGGATCGGCCGTTCGGAGCGGGCGCGGGCCCGCGGGCTGCTCGGGGTGCGGGTCGCCGAGCCCTCGCCGCTGCCGCGGCGCGGCGGCTTCTTCGGCTGGCTGTGGTCCTCGCTGAAGGACCCGGTGGCGTGGCGGACGCAGCTGTACGGGCTGATGCGGCTGCCCTGGGGGGTCGTGACGTTCGCGGTCACGCTGGTCTCGCTGATCGTGCTGTGGCCGGTGCTGCCGTACGTCGCCCGGGGCCTGTCCCACGCCGACCGGATGATGGTGCGGGGACTGCTGTCGCCCTCGGACGAGCTGGAGCGGCGGATCGCCGAGCTGGAGTCGGACCGGGGCGTGGTCGTGGACACGGCCGCGGCGGACCTGCGGCGCATCGAGCGCGACCTGCACGACGGGGCGCAGGCGCGGCTGGTGGCGCTGGCGATGGGGCTCGGTCTCGCCAAGGAGAAGCTCCTGGAGGACCCGGAGGCGGCCGCGGCGATGGTGGACGAGGCGCACGGCGAGGTGAAGCTGGCCCTGCAGGAGCTGCGCGACCTGGCCCGGGGCATCCACCCGGCCGTCCTCACCGACCGCGGCCTCGACGCCGCCCTGTCGGCGGTGGCCTCGCGCTGCACGGTGCCGGTGAAGGTGTCCGTGGACCTGGCGGAGCGGCCGGCCGAGGCGATCGAGGGCATCGCGTACTTCACGGTCTCGGAGCTGCTCCAGAACGTGTCCAAGCACGCGCGGGCGCGGTCCGCCTCGGTGGACGTGTGGCGCTCGGACGACCGGCTGATGCTCCAGGTCAGGGACGACGGCGTCGGCGGCGCCCGCACGGAGGGCGGCTCCGGCCTCGCGGGGCTCGCGGAGCGGCTGGGCGCGGTGGACGGGCTGCTGGTCCTGGACTCGCCGGAGGGCGGCCCGACCGTGGTGACGGCGGAGCTGCCCTGGCGGGCGCGCCCGCGCCCCGCCTAACCGGGCGTCCGGCCGGGGCGTGACCGAAGTGGGGGGTGGGGAAAACCCCCGCCCCGAGACGCCCACCCGCCTCATGGTCCCGCGCGCTCCCGGACGGAAGGCTGGGAACCGTACCGCTCCCCCTCCTGTCGTACCGAGCCGAGAAGGGCCCCGCGATGGAATCCCACCGCCTCCCCGCCGCGATCCGCGCGCCGTTCGAGGGCCGCACCTGGCGGGCCGTCCTGTACGTGCTGATCGGGCTGCCGCTCAGCGTCTGCTGGTTCGCGCTCTCCGTCGCGTTCGTCTCGGCCGGCGCCGGGCTCCTCGTCACCTTCCTCGGGGTGCCGATCCTCGCCGGGGCGCTGGCCCTGTGCCGGGGGTTCGGTGCGGTGGAACGGGCGCGGGCGCGAGGGCTGCTCGGGGTCGACGTGGCGGCGCCGGAGCCGGTGCGGGGCCGGACGGGCGGGGCGTTCTCCTGGATGGGGGCGATGCTGAAGAGCGGGGCGTCCTGGCGGCACCTGCTGTACGCGGTGCTGCACATGCCGTGGGCGGTCCTCTCGTTCTCCGTGACGGTGGCGCTCTGGACCTGGGGCTGGAGCCTCTTCACGTACCCGCTGTGGCAGTGGGTCTTCCCGGCGTACGTCGGGCAGGACGGCCTCCAGGTGTACGGCGACCGGACGCGCGCCCTCTACCTCGACTCGCCGTTCGAGGTGGCCGTGACCAGCGCGATCGGGCTGCTGTTCGTGCTGGTCGGGCCGTGGGTGCTGCGCGGTCTGGTCGCCGTCGACCGGCTGCTGGTCGCGGGGCTGCTCGGCCCGTCCCGGCTGGCGTCCCGCGTGACCGAGCTCGAGTCGGACCGGGGCGCGGTCGTGGACACGGCCGCGGCGGACCTGCGGCGCATCGAACGGGACCTGCACGACGGGCCGCAGGCGCGGCTCGCGTCCCTGGCGATGGACCTGGGCCTGGCGAAGGAGAAGCTGGCGGAGGACCCGCGGGCGGCGGCCGTGCTGGTGGACGAGGCGCACGGCGAGGTGAAGCTGGCCCTGCGGGAGCTGCGGGACCTGGCCCGGGGCATCCACCCGGCCGTCCTGACCGACCGGGGCCTCGACGCGGCGCTCTCGGCGGTGGCCTCGCGCTGCGCGGTGCCGGTGGCGGTGGACGTGGACCTGCCGGCCCGGCCGGTGGCGGCGATCGAGGGCATCGCGTACTTCACGGTCTCGGAGCTGCTCCGGAACGTGTCCAGGCACGCGCGGGCGCGGCAGGCCTGGGTGGACGTGTGGCGCTCGGGCGACCGGCTGATGCTCCAGGTCAGGGACGACGGCGTCGGCGGCGCCCGTACGGACGGCGGCTCGGGCCCGGCGGGGCCCGCGGGGCTGGCGGGGCTCGCGCAGCGGGTCGGGGCGGTGGACGGGGTGCTGGCGGTGGACTCGCCGGCGGGCGGCCCGACGACGGTGACGGTGGAGCTGCCCTGGCGGGCGTAGCCCGGGGAACGCGTGGTGGGCGCGGTGCGGGTGCGATGCTGGGGGCGGCATCGGTCCGGTTCGCCGGACGCATCGGTTCATCAGGACGTGGGGGCAGCGGGACGTGGGCGTGGAAGAGGTGGCGGGCCGGGTGCGGGTGGTCATCGCCGAGGATTCGGTACTGCTCCGTGAGGGCCTGACCAGGCTGCTCACGGACCGGGGGCACGAGGTCGTCGCCGGTGTGGGCGACGGCGAGGCGCTGGTGAAGACGGTGGCGGGGCTCGCGGACGAGGGCGCCCTGCCGGACGTGGTGGTCGCGGACGTGCGGATGCCTCCGACGCACACGGACGAGGGCGTACGGGCGGCGGTGCGGCTGCGGAAGGACCACCCGGGACTGGGGGTGCTGGTGCTGTCGCAGTACGTGGAGGAGCAGTACGCCACCGAACTCCTGGCCGGTTCCAGCCGGGGGGTGGGTTACCTCCTGAAGGACCGGGTGGCGGACGTGCGCGAGTTCGTCGACGCGGTCGTACGGGTCGCAGGGGGCGGTACGGCGCTGGACCCGGAGGTCGTGCAGCAGCTGCTCGGCCGGAGCCGTCAGCAGGACGTCCTGGCCCATCTGACCCCGCGGGAGCGGGAGGTCCTGGGCCTGATGGCGGAGGGGCGGACGAACTCGGCGATCGCGAAGCAGCTGGTGGTGAGCGACGGGGCCGTGGAGAAGCACATCAGCAACATCTTCCTGAAGCTGGGCCTCTCGCCGAGTGACGGCGATCACCGACGGGTACTCGCGGTGTTGACGTACCTGAGATCCTGATCGTCTGACATCGTGTCAGATGTCAGGTGTCCGGCCCCGGGGCCCCTCACCGTCGTAGGGTGGCGGTGGGACGGACGGTGACCGGCCGCCCGGCCCGAGAAGGTTCTCCGGCCCACGGCGGAGAACCCCCTTGCCGCGAGGGAGGTCCAGTTCAGTGACCAGCCAGGTCAGTAGCGAGGCCGGCGAGGCCCTGGTCGGGGAGCAGCGCAGCGCTCCCGCGACGCCCCGCCACGGCACCGAGAAGGAAGTCCGCCGGCTTGATCGGGTGATTATCCGGTTCGCGGGTGACTCGGGTGACGGTATGCAGCTCACGGGTGACCGGTTCACTTCGGAGACGGCGTC
>NZ_JBSFSA010000073.1:0-16580 GCF_053589515.1 Streptomyces sp. NPDC003327
GGCGGCCGGGACGGCCCTCGCCGCGCCCGCTGCCGCCGGCGTTCCAGCCCGCCGCGGGCGCGCCGGGCGCGCCCCTGCCGCCGCCCACCGGGTGGCCCGCGCCTCCGGCAGGGGCCGGCGCCCCCGGAGCCGTACCGCCGCAGGCCCAGCCCCAGCCGCAGCCGCAGCCGCAGCCGCAGCCGGGGGCGTACGGCTATCCGCCCCAGACCCCGCCGCAGGGCGGGTACGGGTACCCGCAGGCGCCGCAGCCCGGCGCGCCCCTGCCGCCGCAGGCCCCGCAGGCCCCGCATGCCGGTTACGGCTACCCGCACCCGGGCGCGCCCGTGCCCCCGCAGGCGCCGCAGTCCCCCGAGGCCGCCCCGCACCACCCGCAGCCCGGGGCGCCCGTGCCGCCGCAGGCGGCCGGGTACGGGTACCCGCAGGGCCCCGCCGCGCCGGACGCCGGACAGCCGCCCGTCGATCCCCGGACGGGCGGGGCGTGGCCGTCACCGGTGACGCACGACCAGCGGGAGCGGTCCGTGCCCGGCGCCCCGCTCGGGTACACGGCGGCCGTCGAGCTCTCCTCCGACCGGCTGCTGCGCAACAACA
The DNA here is from genome assembly GCF_053589515.1 of Streptomyces sp. NPDC003327. Lineage (NCBI taxonomy): Bacteria > Bacillati > Actinomycetota > Actinomycetes > Kitasatosporales > Streptomycetaceae > Streptomyces > Streptomyces sp. NPDC003327. The sequence goes on from NZ_JBSFSA010000073.1 coordinate 589, forward strand.
AGCAGAAGCCCAAGTCCAGCCGGAACCCCGGTGGCGCGGCCCGCTTCAAGCTCGGCGGCAAGAAGGAGGAGGCGGAGCGGCAGCGGAAGCTGGAGCTGATCCGGACCCCGGTCCTCTCCTGCTACCGGATCGCGGTCATCTCCCTGAAGGGCGGCGTCGGCAAGACCACGACGACCACGGCCCTCGGCGCGACCCTCGCCACCGAGCGGCAGGACAAGATCCTGGCGATCGACGCCAACCCGGACGCCGGGACGCTCGGCCGCCGCGTGCGGCGGGAGACCGGGGCGACCATCCGCGACCTGGTGCAGGCGATCCCGTACCTCAACTCGTACATGGACATCCGCCGGTTCACCTCGCAGGCGCCGTCCGGCCTGGAGATCCTCGCCAACGACGTGGACCCGGCGGTCTCGACGACGTTCAACGACGAGGACTACCGGCGGGCGATCGACGTCCTCGGCAAGCAGTACCCGATCATCCTCACCGACTCGGGCACCGGTCTGCTCTACAGCGCCATGCGCGGGGTCCTCGACCTCGCCGACCAGCTGATCATCATCTCCACGCCGTCCGTGGACGGCGCCTCCAGCGCCTCGACGACGCTGGACTGGCTGTCGGCGCACGGCTACGCGGACCTGGTGCAGCGCTCGCTCACGGTCATCTCCGGGGTCCGCGAGACCGGAAAGATGATCAAGGTCGAGGACATCGTGCAGCACTTCCAGACCCGCTGCCGCGGTGTCGTGGTCGTGCCCTTCGACGAGCACCTGGCGGCGGGCGCCGAGGTCGACCTCGACATGATGCGGCCGAAGACCCGCGAGGCGTACTTCCACCTCTCGGCGCTGGTCGCGGAGGACTTCGTCCGGGCGCAGCAGGCGCAGGGGCTGTGGACGGGCGACGGCCAGGGCGGCATGCCGCCGCACATGGCCCCGCCGATCCCGGGCCAGCAGGGACCGGGCCAGCCGATGCCCGGCCAGCCGATGCCGGGTCAGCCGTACGGTGGACAGCCCGCGCCCGGCCGGCCGTACGGGCAGCCGCAGCACCCGGCGCCCGCGCAGCCGTACGGCCAGCCGCAGCCGTCCGCACCCGGGCAGCCCTACGGCGCCCCGCCCGCGCCCGGCCAGCCGTATCCGGCGCAGCAGCCCTACGGTCAGCCGTACGGAGGGCAGCCCGCGCCCGGGCAGCCCTACGGTCCGCCGCAGGGCTGGCAGCAGCCCCAGGCCGGCGGGCCGGTGCCCGGCCAGCCGGCGCCCGGTCAGCCGCTGCCCCCGCCGGCCGATCCCGGCGTTCCGGGGCAGGACGAGGGACAGAAGCAGAATCCGGCGCCGGGTCGGTTCCCGCCGCCGAACTGGCCGCAGCAGCAGCCCCCGCAGGCGCCGCCAGCCCCTCAGCAGTAGGGCGTCACAGGAATAGACCAATGAGGCTCCGTCCCGGCTCTCCGGGACGGAGCCTCTTGGCGTTCCCGCAGCCCACAAGGGGTTTGAGGGATCGTTGACGACGGCAGACCACCGCTGATACACCTTCGCTTCACCCGTCGTCAGCCCAAGATCCACGACAGAAACTCCCAGCGAGGTCACGTCCCATGGTCATGGTCACGAAGGTTCCACCCCGCCCCTCCCCCGTCCGCGGAGCCACCGGTCCGGCTCCCCGGCCGGCGCCCCGGCGGGCGCTGCGGCTGCTGCTCGCCACCGGAGTCACCGCCGCCTCGCTCGCCGCCGTCCCCGGCACGGCCGCGGCCGACGACGACAAGGCGGGCAGCACGACGCTCACGGTGGCCGTGTCGCAGAGCATCGACTCGCTGAGCCCGTTCCTGGCGCAGAAGCTCACCTCGACCAGCATCCACCGGCTGGCGTACGAGTACCTCACCAACTACGACCCGAAGGACGCCCGGACGATCCCGGGCCTCGCGACCGCCTGGACGCCGTCGGCGGACAAGCTCACGTGGACGTACACGATCCGCGGGGACTCGACCTGGTCGGACGGCAAGCCGGCCACCGCGGAGGACGCGGCCTGGACCTTCAACACGATGATGACCGACCCGAACGCGGCCACCGCGAACGGCAGCTTCACCGCGAACTTCAAGAAGGTCACCGCGCCCGACCCGCGGACGCTGGTCATCGAGCTGAAGAAGCCGCAGGCGACGATGACGGCCCTCGACGTGCCGATCGTGCCCAAGCACGTGTGGGAGAAGGTCGGCGACTTCTCGAAGTTCAACAACGACCAGCAGTTCCCGATCGTCGGCAACGGCCCGTTCGTCATCACGGACTTCAAGGTCGACCAGTACATCAAGCTGAAGCCGAACAAGACGTTCTGGCGGGGCGCCCCCAAGTTCGACGAACTGGTCTTCAAGTACTACAAGGACGGTGACGCCGCCGTCGCCGCGCTCCAGAAGGGCGAGGTGTCCTTCGTACCGAACCTGACGCCCGCCCAGGCCGACGCCCTGAAGACGCAGAAGAACATCAAGGTCAACGACGCCCCCGGCCGCCGCTTCTACGCGCTCGCCACCAACCCGGGCGCCCGCGCCCAGGACGGCGGCACCTTCGGCAACGGGCACAAGGCACTGCTCGACCCGGCCGTGCGCAAGGCGCTCTTCCTCGCCGTCGACCGGACGACCCTCGTCGACAAGGTCTTCCAGGGCCACGCCGTCGAGGGCGAGGGGTACATCCCGCCGCGCTTCTCCTCGTACTTCTGGAAGCCGGCGCCCGGCCAGAAGCGGGCCTACGACCCGGCGGAGGCGGAGCGGGTCCTCGACGCCGCCGGGTACCGCAAGAACGCCGGGGGCAAGCGGGTCGGCAAGGACGGCAAGCCGCTGGACTTCCGCATCCTGTGCCACGCCACCGACCCCAACGACAAGGCGGTCGGCAAGTACCTCCAGGAGTGGTGGGGCAAGCTCGGCATCGGCCTGAAGGTCGAGTGTCTGGACAGCGTCTCGGACCCGTGGGTCAAGGGCGACTACGACCTCGCCTTCGACGGCTGGTCGGTCAACCCCGACCCGGACTACGTCCTGTCGATCCACACGTGCGGCACGCTCCCGGCGACCCCGAAGGACACCGGCGCGACCGACAACTTCATCTGCGACAAGGAGTTCGACGGTCTCTACGCGCAGCAGGCGGTGGAGTACGACGCCGCCAAGCGGGCGGATCTGGTGAAGCGGATGCAGTCCCGGCTGTACGACACGGGGTACATGAACATCATGGCCTACCCCAACGCCCTGGAGGCGTACCGCACGGACCAGATCGCGTCCATCACCACCATGCCCGAGGCCGCGGGCAACCTCTGGGGCCAGGACGGCTACTGGAGCTGGTGGTCCGCCGTGCCCGCCGCCTCGGCGTCCGGCGGGGGTTCGGACGGGGGCTCGTCCACCGGGGCGGTCGTCGGGATCGGCGCGGCCGTGGTGGTCGCGGTCGGCCTCGGCGTGTTCTTCGGGCTGCGCCGCCGCACGACCGCCGACGACCGCGAGTAGTCCGTGACGACGACGGCAAGCACCTCCGCCGACGTGGCGCGGGCCGACAAGGCCCGTGCCACGGACGGCGCACCCCGCACCGGCGCCGCCCTCGGCTACCTCCGCCACGCGGCGGGGAAGCTGGGCGGCGCGCTCGTCTCCCTCTTCGCCGTGCTCGTCACCAGCTTCTTCCTCTTCCGGATCATCCCGGGTGACCCGGTGAAGGCGATGACCCACGGCGTACCCACCTCGGCCGAGCAACTCGCGACCCTGCGGCGTCAGTTCGGGCTCGACCTGCCGCTGTGGCAGCAGTTCGCCGACTACTGCGCCAAGGCGCTGAGCGGCGACCTCGGCACCTCGTTCCAGTTCCGCGCGCCCGTCGGCGACCTGATCGCCGAGAAGCTGCCGGCGACGCTGCTGCTCACCGGGGTCGCCGTGGTGCTCTACTCGGCGCTGGGGCTCTGGCTCGGCACCCGCTCGGCCTGGCGGCACGGCGGGCTCGGCGACCGGGTGAACACCGGCGTCGCGCTGACCCTGTGGTCGGTGCCCTCGTTCTGGCTGGGGCTTCTCCTCATCATCGTCTTCTCCGTCGGCACGGGCCCGGTCCCGGGCCTCTTCCCGACCGGCGGCATGGAGTCGGGCACCGGCGAGACCGGCTTCGCGTACGTCCTCGACGTCGCCCACCACCTCGTCCTGCCGGTGGTGACGCTCGTCGCGGTCGGCTACGCGCAGACCTTGCTCGTGATGCGCTCGTCGCTGCTCGACGAGATGGGCGGCGACTACCTCACCACCGCGCGGGCGAAGGGGCTGCGCGACGACGCCGTGCGGCGCCGGCACGCCGTGCCGAACGCGCTGCTGCCGACCGTCACCATGATCTTCATCAACCTCGGCCACGTGGCCGCCGGTTCGATCCTGGTGGAGACCGTGTTCTCCTGGCCAGGCCTCGGCGGCCTCTTCTACCAGGCGCTCAGCGTGCCCGATCTGCCGCTGGTGCAGGGCCTGTTCGTGGTCTTCGCCGGGGCGATGATCCTGATGAACCTGATCGCCGACCTGCTCTATCCGCTGCTCGACCCCCGGGTGGGCCGATGACCTCTCTGACATGGGAACGCCGCAAGGGTTCGGCGGTCCGCTTCTGGAAGCGGTACCGGGGCCACCGGGCCGGTCTGTACGGCCTGGCCGGCCTCGCCGCGATCGCGCTGCTCGCGCTCGCCGCCCCGCTGCTCGTCGGCGCCGACGTGCAGTCGGTGACGAACGCGCCCGGCACGGCCCTGGAGTCGCCGAGCGCCCGGTTCCCGCTCGGCACCGACCAGTTCGGCCGCTCGCTGCTCGGCCTGTTGATCTGGGGAGCCCGCGTCTCGCTGCTCGTGGGGCTGCTCGCGGCGGCCCTGTCGGTCGCGATCGGCACGCTGGTCGGGATCCTCTCGGGGCACTACGGCGGCTGGTTCTCCACCGTCGTCATGCGGATCACCGACTGGTTCCTGGTGATGCCGGCGCTGGTCCTGGCGATCGTGCTGGCCACCGTGATGTCCCGGTCGATGTGGACGGTCGTCCTGGCCATCGGGGTCACCTCCTGGCCGACCACCGCCCGCCTGGTGCGCGCCCAGACCATCGCCGTCGAGTCCCGCCCGTACATCGAACGGGCGACGGCCCTCGGCGGCGGCCACGGGCACGTCATGACCCGGCACGTGCTGCCGAACGTGATGCCGCTGGTCCTCGCGCAGACCACGCTCGGCATCTCGACCGCGATCCTCACCGAGGCGACCCTCGCCTTCCTCGGGCTCGGCGACCCGACGGTCGTCTCCTGGGGCGGGATGCTCCAGGACGCGCGGGAGGCGGGCGCGGTCTCCTCGGGCCACTGGTGGTACCTCGCGCCGCCCGGCATCGCGATCGCGCTCGTCGCGCTGGCCTTCACGCTGTGCGGCCGGGCCGTCGAGTCCGTGCTCAACCCGAAGCTGGGGGTGGGGCGTTGAGCGTCCTCGAAGTGCGGGACCTGAGGGTCACCTACGGGTCGGGGGCGAGCGCCGTGCCCGCCGTCCGCGGCGTCGACCTCACCCTGCCCGCCGGGCAGAAGCTGGGCGTCGCCGGGGAGTCGGGGTGCGGCAAGTCCACGCTCGCCCTGGCGCTGCTGCGGCTGCTGCCCGCGTCCGCCCGCCTCAGCGGGCAGGTCCTCCTCGACGGCGAGGACGTCCTCGCCATGAAGTGGGGGCGGCTGCGGGCGGTGCGCTGGGCGGGCGCGTCGATCGTGTTCCAGGGCGCGATGCACTCGCTCAACGCGGTGCGGCGGATCGGGGACCAGATCGCCGAGCCGCTCCTCGTCCACGGCCGGGCGACCCCGGCGGCCGCCCGGACCCGGGCCGGCGAGCTCCTCGAACACGTCGGCCTGCCGGCGGCCCGGGCCGCCGCCTATCCGCACGAGCTGTCCGGCGGCCAGCGCCAGCGCGTGATGATCGCGATGGCGCTCGCCTGCGAGCCGCGGCTGATCGTGGCCGACGAGCCGACGACCGCGCTCGACGTGATGATCCAGGCGCAGATCCTGCGGCTGATCGAGCGGCTCGTCGCCGAGCAGTCCATCGGCCTGCTGATGATCAGCCACGACCTGGCGGTGCTGGCCGACACCTGCGACCGGCTGGCCGTGATGTACGCGGGGCGGGTCGTCGAGGAGGGCCCGGCACGGCAGGTGTACGAGGCCGCAGCGCATCCGTACGGCCGGGCGCTCTCCTCGGCGTTCCCGCGCATCGGGGACCCGGCGTCCCGGCGGGCCCCGCGCGGCCTGCCCGGCGACCCGCCCGACCCGGCGGACCTGCCGGGCGGCTGCGCCTTCCGCCCGCGCTGCCCGGTGGCGGTGGAGGAGTGCGCCGAGGAGGACCAGCACCTGCGGGAGGCGGGCGCGGGGCGCCGCGCCGCCTGCGTACACGTGGGGAGCACGGCATGAGCGGAGAACGGGTCACGGGCGGCGAGGCCGTCACGGGCGGAGCGGCGGGCGCGGGCGACGAGGCCGGAGCGGTGGGCGCGGGCGGGGTGCGCGTGCCGGAGCGCGAGGCCGAGACGGGCGGGGAGCCCGTGCCGGAGCGCGAGGCCGAGACGGGCGGGGAGCCCGTGCCGGAGCGCGAGGCGGGGCCGGGCGGGGAGCCCGTGCCGGAGCGCGAGGCCGAGACGGGCGGGGCGCGTGGCGGGGCGCCGGCGCGTGCGCTGCTGTCCGCGAGCGGGGTCCACGTCACCTTCCCGGGGCGGCGGGGCGCGCCGCCCGCCCGCGCGGTCGACGGGGTGGACCTGGACATCGGGGCGGGCGAGATCGTCGCCCTGGTCGGCGAGTCCGGCTGCGGCAAGACGACCCTCGCCCGGTCGCTGCTCGGCCTGGTGCGGCCGACCTCGGGGACGGTCTCCTTCGACGGCAGGCCGCTCGCGTACTCCTCCGGCGCGCTCAAGGCCTACCGGAAGCGGGTCCAACTGGTCCTCCAGGACCCCAGCGGCTCGCTGAACCCCCGGCACACCGTGTACGACGCGGTCGCCGAGGGGCTGCGGATCCACGGGATGCACCGGTCCTCGCGGGACGAGCGCGCCGCGGTCGCCGAGGCCCTCGCGCGGGCCGGGCTGCGGCCGCCCGAGCGGTTCTTCCTGCGCTACCCGCACGAGCTGTCGGGCGGGCAGCGGCAGCGCGTCGTCATCGCGGGCGCGCTCGCCCTGGAGCCCGAACTGATCGTCGCCGACGAGCCGGTGGCGTCCCTGGACGCGTCCGTACGGGGCGAGATCCTGGCCCTGCTGCTGCGGCTGCGCGACGAACTCGGCCTCTCCGCGCTGGTGGTGACCCACGACCTGGGGCTCGCGTGGAACATCGCGGACCGGGTGGCGGTGATGTACCTGGGGCGGGTCGTGGAGACGGGACCGGTGGAGTCCGTCCTCACCGATCCCCGGCACCCGTACACCCGGGCCCTGTTGTCGGTGCTGCCGGAGTCCGGGGGCGCTCCGGTGGTGCTGACCGGTGAGCCCCCGGACCCGTCCCGCATCCCGTCCGGCTGCCGCTTCCACGCCCGCTGCCAGGTCCTCGCCTCCGGCGCCGCGGCGGCGGTCGCGGACCGCTGCCGGGGGGAGGCGCTGCCGGTGCTCGCGGGCGGCGGCACCGGGCGGGCGGCCGCCTGCCACTGGGTGGCGGCGGAGGGAATCGGGGTGACGGCCTAGGCCTCCGGGTCCGCGGCCTCGACGGGCGAGGCCGGCGGCTGCGCCTCCGGCTGGGCGGGGACGTTCGGGGGCTTGGTCCCCGGAGCCGTACCGGACGGCGCGGCCTGCGGCCGGATCTCGCAGGAGGCGATCGAGGTCCGGGTGGAGACCGACTTCACCACGCAGTGGTCCTTGCCGACGCCGGCGTCGACGGAGCCCCAGTGCGGTCCGACGGTCAGGACCGCGCCGTCCGCTCCGCTGATCGTGTCGTCGCCGGGCCCGGCCTGGATCAGGCCGCCCGACTCGGGGCCGAGCGCGGCCGCCTCGATGGTGTCGTTCTCGCTGCCGCCGAGGACCCGGCCGGAGAAGTCGACGGTGCCGACCTTGATGGTGTCGGCGCCGTCGTTGCCGGTGACGATGCCGCCGCCGCGGTTGAACTTGCCGGGGGCGCCGGTGACCGAACCGGTGGTGATCCGGTCGTCGCCGTCGTCACCGTGGACGACGGCGCCGCGCGTGGCGCCGTCCCCGGAGACCGTGGCGACCTTGATGACGTCGTTGCCGCGGTTGCCGCGGACCATGCTGGAGGCGTTCTGCGGCACCAGGTGCTTGGCGCGGATGACGTCGTCGCCCTCGCCGCCCATCACGGCCGAGTCGATGACCAGGCCGCGGACCTCGATCTTGTCGTTGCCGCCGCCGCCCCAGACGGTGACGTTCTCCAGGTCGCTGTCGCAGAAGATGTCGTCGTCCCCGTTGGTCCCGCTGACGATGTCGCCGGGCGGCGCGGCGACGCCGTTGATCCAGCACTGGTGCATGGGGACCCGGGCGCCCTGCGGTGCGGCGGCCTGGGCGGGCGCCCCGGCGAGCGAGGCGGCCGCCGCTCCGGCGACCAGTGCGGCGAGCGCGGCGGACCCGCGCGGGCGTCGGGCGCGGGCCCGGAGCGGGGAGGGTGGCGTGGTGGACATGCGGCTCTCCTGTGGTGGGTGGGTGGGGCGAAGCGGGGCGGGCCACGGGGCCGTACGGGCCTCCGGTCCGTACGGCGGCCCGGCCCCCGTGGCGGCGTCAGGCCTGAGCGCCCGCGTGACGGCACCAGGCCTTCACGCGGGCGTCGCGGGGTCAGGCCTTCGCACGCGCCGGCGTGCGCGGCGGCGAGTAGCCGACGATCCGGCGGGCGCCGAGGCTCGGTTCGAGCGACGCGGTGGCCGCGTTCGTCCAGCGGCCCAGGCACATCTCGGCGGTGATGCCGGGTCCGAACCCGGCGAGGATGCCCCGCGCCCCCTCCGGCTGCCCGCCCTCGTCGAACAGCCGGCGGACGGCGTCGAGGACGACGGCGCTGGCGATGTTGCCGTACTCCGTCAGGGTCGCCCGGCTGAATCGGAAGGACTCCGGCGGCACTTCGAGGAAGAGGCTCAGGTCGTCGAGGATGCGGGGGCCGCCGGCGTGGATGATGTAGAAGTCGAGCTTGCCCGCGTCCCAGCCGTGGGCGCCCGCGATCTCCCGGAGCGCGGGGGCCAGCGGCTCCATGGTGGTGGGGACCCGCTTGTCGAGCAGGAAGTGGAAGCCGGTGGCGCGGACGCTGTAGGCGATCCAGTCCTCGGTGTCGGGCACGAGGTGGGAGTTGTTCCGTTCGAGGGCGATGCCTGTGCCGCCCCGGCCGCGCACGACGGCGGCGGCGACCGCGTCGCCGAAGAGGCCGTTGGAGAGCAGCGAGCCGACGCCGAGGTCGGTGGGCTGGTAGCAGAGCGAGCAGAACTCGCAGGCGACGATGAGGACGTTGGCGTCCGGGTAGGCCGTGCAGAAGTCGTGGGCCCGGTTGATGGCGGCTCCGCCGGCCGCGCAGCCGAGCTGGGCGATCGGCAGCTGCCGGGTGTGGCTGGGGAAGCCCATGGTGTTGATCATCCAGGCGGTCAGCGAGGGCATCATGAAGCCCGTGCACGACACGTAGACGATCATGTCGATGTCAGCCGGGCGCAGGCCGGCGTTGCCGAGCGCCTCCGTGACGACCGCCGGAACCCGCGCCTTGGCCTCGGCCTCGTAGCGGGCGTTGCGTTCCTCGAAGCCGGGGTGCTTCAGGGTCTCCTCGATGGGCTGGACGAGATGGCGGCGGGCGACGCCGGTGTTGCCGATCAGCCGCAGCGCCAGGCCGAGTTGGGGATGGCCCGCATGGCGTGTGCGGGCCAGCTCCAGGGTCTCCTCCATCGTGATCACGTGCTCGGGCACGGACACAGCGGGCTTGCACAAAGTGACCACGACAGTCGCTCCTTCTTCTCGTTCACGTGAACTGCCGCCCACACTCACCCGGTGATCGCGACCCCGCAACCGCGAGCGCGCCCGTCCGATGACGCGGAGTGAGCGGGAGGGCGGTCCCGGGGGGTCCGGGGGTGCTCCGTTCAGGCGGCAGTCCCCGCTCGGCGTGTCCCGGCCGCGCGCCGCCGGGAACACGCACCTCATGACCCCCGAGCCCGCGGCCGCGCCGCCGCCCGCACCCGCCCGCACCTGGTCCGTCGAGGACCTGCCGGCCCTCGACTTCGACCCGCTGCTCACCGAGCTGCTCGCCAAGGAGCCCGTCGCCCGCATCCGGTTGCCGTTCGCCGCGGAGAACGAGGCCTGGCTCGTCACCCGGTACGAGGACGTGCGCGCGGTCACCTCCGACCCGCGGTTCAGCCGAACGGCCCTCCTCGACCACGAGGTCACCAAGATGACCGGCCACATGGTGGCCTCCAAGGCGGCCCTGAACTACGCCGATCCGCCGTACCACACCCGGCTGCGCAAGGCCGTGACGAAGGCCTTCACCGGGCAGAGCACCAAGCGGCTGCGTCCGCTGGCGCAGGCGAGCGCCGACCGGCTCCTCGACGCGATGGAGGAGGCGGGCCGTCCGGCCGATCTGATGAAGCACCTGCACGGGCCGCTGCCGATGGCGGTCGTCTGCGACCTCCTCGGCATCCCCGAGGAGGACCGGGCGGAACTGGCGTCCTGGCCGGACCTCATCCTGTCGTCGGGTCCGGGACCGGAGGGCAGCCGGGCGGCCAAGGCGCAGATCCACGGCTACATCACCCGGCTGCTCGACCGCCGCCGGGCGGAGCCCGCCGACGACCTGGCCGGGGTGCTCGCGGAGTCCCTGGCGGAGGGCAGGATCACCGCCGACGAGGCGGTGTCGCTGGCGATGGCGATCCTGATCAGCGGCGCGCACGCGGTCCGCAACAACAGCGCCAACATGGTGTACGTGCTGCTGACCCGTCCGGAGCTGCTCGCGCGGCTGCGGGCCGAGCCGGAGCTGCTCCCGCAGGCCGTGGACGAGCTGCTGCGCTGGATCCCGCACCGCAACGGCGTGGGGCTGCCGCGGATCGCCACCGAGGACGTCGAGGTCGGCGGGGTGCTGATCCGGGCGGGTGAGGCGGTCTACGCCTCCTACCTCGCGGCCAACCGGGACCCGGAGGTCTTCGCGGACCCGCACGCCCTCGACTTCGACCGGGCCGGCCTGGGGCACGTCTCGTTCGGCCACGGGCCGCACCACTGCATGGGCGCGATGCTGACCCGCATGGAGTCCGAGGTGATGCTGGAGACGCTGCTGCGCCGCTACCCCGGCCTGCGGCTCGCGGGCCGCCCCGAGGACGTGGTGTGGCAGTCCAAGGGGCTCATCCGCGGTCCGAGGGAGCTGTACGTCACCTGGTGACGGGGCCTGGGCTCACCCCGGTGCCGCGGCCGGGGCTGAGCCCGGTTCTCGCGCCGGGGCCCGGGCTCAGCCCCGGTCGCGGTCGTACGCCCCGGTGAGTTCGCGGCACTTCTTCACGTCGGCGGCCATGGCCAGGAGCAGGTCGTCGAGGGTGTCGAACCTGAGCATGCCGCGCACGTACGCGAGGAAGTCCACGGCCACGTGCAGGCCGTACAGGTCCAGGCCCTCGCGGTCGATCGCGTACGCCTCCACCGTCCGCTCCGTGCCGTCGAACTGCGGGTTGGTGCCGACCGAGATCGCGGCGGGCATCCGCTCGCCGGCGGCCGTCAGCCAGCCCGCGTAGACGCCGTCGGCCGGGACGGCGGTGTGCGGCAGGGTCTCCACGTTGGCGGTGGGGAAGCCGAGTTCGCGGCCGCGCTGGGCGCCGCGGACGACGACGCCCTCGACCCGGTGCGGGCGGCCGAGGACCTCGGCCGCGCCCTCCATGTCGCCCTCGGCGACGAGGCGGCGGGTGAGGGTCGAGGAGAAGGGCTGGCCGGCGCCGGCCTCGCCGCTCACGAACAGGTCGACGACCTCGACCTCGTAGTCGTAGGTCGCGCCCAGCTCGGCGAGGAAGTCGACGGTGCCGGCGGCCCGGTGCCCGAAGCGGAAGTTGGGGCCCTCGATGACGGCCCTGGCGTGCAGCTTGTCGACGAGCACCTTCACCACGAAGTCGGCGGGCGACAGCTGCGAGAACTCGGCGGTGAAGGGCAGCACGAGCACCGCGTCCACGCCGAGTTCCGCGATCAGCTCGGCGCGGCGGTGGTGCGGGGCGAGCAGCGGCGGGTGGCTGCCCGGGCGTACGACCTCGGAGGGGTGGGGGTCGAAGGTGACCACGACGGAGGGGACGCCGAGCTCCCGGGCGCGCTCGACGGCCCGCCCGATGATCAGCTGGTGCCCGCGGTGCACCCCGTCGTAGGAGCCGATGGTGACGACGCTGCGTCCCCAGTCCTGGGGAATGTCCTCCAAGCCACGCCAGCGCTGCACTGTGACCGCTCCTCGTCCGCCTGTTCGCCCTGTTCGCCTTTACGCAGGTCTAAGACTGCCATGTCCGTGCCCCTCGGTTCGCATCGGCATGGAACTGCCGGGACTTCGCGCCGTCCGCGGGCCCGCTCCCGCCCCCGGCGCGGGGAGCAGCGCGGCGAAGGCGGGGTGCTCGCGGACGAGGGCGCCGAGCAGCCGCGCGCACCGGGCGGGTCCTTCCGGGGTACGGGCGTAGAGGTCGACCGTGCGCAGCAGGAGGTCGCGGGTGCGGGGCTCGCTGCGCCGGTCCGCGTCCGCCGCGGTGGCGGTCAGGAGCGCGTCCAGGACGGACAGCTCGCCTGCCTCGGCCTCGTACCGCTCGTGTTCCAGGAGTACGTCGAGGAGCTCGGCCCGCAGGTGGCGGGAGGCGCCGGTGCCGGGGGCGGCGAGCACCGGGGCCAGAGCGGCGCGGAGCCGTGCGGGGCGGCCCCGGACGAGGCCGGTGACCAGCGGGAAGAGGACGGCGCGGCCGGCGGGGCCGTCCTCGAGGCGCCGGTCGACGAAGGCGGCGACGTGCGGGGCGCCCTCGGGGTGGCGGGCGGCGTAGTCGCGGACGAGGGCGGCGACGCGGCGGGTGAGGGCGGGCGTGTCGACGGCGGCGAGGGCGCGGAGCGCGGCGGCCGGGGTCTCGCCGCTGCCGCGGAGCCGCTCCCGGAAGGCGACGAGGACCAGTTCGGGGTGGGTGGCGAGGGCCTCGGCGAGTGCCTCCGCCGGGACGCCGGGTTCGCTGAGGGCGCGGGGCAGGTGCCGGGCCCTGGTGTGCGGGTCCCGGACGAGGAGGCCGAGCGCGGCGCCGTGCAGGGGCTGGTCGGTGGGGCGGGCGAGCAGGGCGAGGGCGGCGTAGCGGAGCAGCTCGCGGTCGGCGGCGGTGGGGGCGCGGTCGGCGACCCGGTGGCCGTACGCGGCGGCGGCGACCCGGCGGTCGGGGCGGCCGTCGTCGTGGGCCCAGCGGTCGACGGCCCGGCAGAGCGCGGCGGGTTCGTCCTCGGCGAGGGCGCCGAGGAGGTCGTCGGCGAGCGGGTGGGCGGTCGCGACGAGCGCCTCGCACAGGTCGTCGACGGCGAGCGCCCGGTGGGTGTGGAGGAGGGCCTGGGCGGCGGTGGCGACGGTGGCGTGCGGGGCGGCGGGCAGCGGGCGGTCGTCGGCGAACCAGCGGCACAGGAGCGGCTGGACGCCCCGGGGGTCGGCGACGAGCAGCGCGGCGACGGCGTCGAGGGCGCGGTCGCCGTGTCCGGGCGGCGGGTCGGCGGGGACGAGCCTGCGCAGCAGGTCGATCCGCTCGTCCTCGCCGAGCGGGAGCCCCTGCCAGAACGCCGTCCCGAAGGCGGCGAGGACGGCGGGGCGCTCGGGCCGGGCGCCGACGCGGTCGGCGAGCAGCCGGAGCACGGGCAGGTAGGGGCGCGGGTCGCCGACCCGCCGCAGGGTTTCGACGAGCAGCCGGGTCGCCCACCAGGGGCCGTCGCCGTCCTGTCCGGCCGCGGCGAACCGGTCGAGGGCCTCGACGAGCCCGGCGAGCCGCACCGCGAGCCCGCCCGGTCCGTGTTCCCGGTGGGCCAGTGCCAGCGCCTGCGCGACGGGCCCGATGCGGTGCCGGGGCACGGGCGGTCCGTCCCCGCGCTGCCGCGGCACGAGCGCTCCCCCGCCGAGCCCGGAGGCCCCGGGGTCGGGGACGGCCGGGGCCGCGGGGGCCTCCTGGGGCGTGTGGTGGGTGTGGACCAGGGCGTGGAGGGCCGCGTCCAGGTCCAGGTGGGCGGCCTGGAGCCAGTCGGCCAGCTCCTCGTGGGCGAAGCGGTAGCCGGAGCCGGCCGGGACGAGGAGGCCCTCGGTGAGCACCGCCGAGGCCCAGCCGTCCCGCCAGGGGAACAGCTCCTCGAAGGAGGCGCGGTCGAGGACGCCGTGGCCGGGGCCGAGGCAGCGGCGGGCGGCCTCGTGGACCTGGCCGGTGACCCGGGCGGCGAGTCTGCGGACGGCGCCGCCCCTGGGCAGGGGGCGGGTGCCCGCGGCGACGCGGACGGCGACCCGCAGGCACATCAGGTCGAGGTAGGCGGTGAAGATCTCCTCGCGGCCGGGGCGGCCGGGGACCTCGCCGGGCAGCGCGGCCCTGACCTCGGCGAGCAGCCGCAGGGCCAGCGGGTGGCGGGCGTCGGCCTCGGCGAGGTCGGCGTCCCCGATCCCGTACCCCTGGCGTACGGCGCGGGCCTCCGGCTCCGTCAGGTCCCCGAGGGCGAGGACGGCGGGAACGGTGCCGTACAGGGCGGCGGCGTGCTCCCAGTGCTCGGGGCGGCAGGCGGTGACGAGGCGGACGCCGTGGTCGCGCAGCCAGGTCTCGGTGGCGGTGGTCCAGTCGGCGAGGCGGTGGGCGAGCGCGGGCGGCATCTCCTCGGGGCCGTCGAGGAGGACGAGCAGGGGCCGGCCGGCCTCCCGGGCGAGGGCGGCGGCCCGCTCCGGGCCGGCGGTGGTGTCGCCGGGCGCCCCGGAGGCGGCGACGATCCGCCCGGCCTGGTGCAGGGCGCGTCCGACGGCGTCGGCGACCGACTGGTCCTCGGCGCGCAGGTCGGCGCCGCGCAGCCGGACGGTGGGCGCGGGCGCCGCGCCCCGGGCGCGGCGGGCGCAGAGGGCGGCGAGGGCGGTGGTGCGGCCGGTGCCGGGTTCGCCGACGAGGCCGAGGACGGGCGCGTCGCCCCGGGTGAAGCGGTCGAGGGCGTGGTCGCAGTCGGGCCGCTCGACGGGCGCGGGCCAGGGGTCGGGGTCTCCGGCGGGGCCCGCGGCGGTGGCGGTGAGTTCGAGGACGGCGGCGAGGTTGAGGTCGGGGCCGTAGGCGGGGACGGTGGCGGCGTTGCGGCGGAGGAGGGCGGCGAGCGGGCCGTCGGGCCGCAGGGGGACGGCGTAGCCGGCGGCCCGCCGGTCGCCGTGGAGGGCGGTCCCGAGGACGGCGAGGACGGTGCCAGTGGCGGTGTCGAGGACCGGCCCGCCCGCGGCCTGCC
Source organism: Streptomyces sp. NPDC003327 (assembly GCF_053589515.1). Lineage (NCBI taxonomy): Bacteria > Bacillati > Actinomycetota > Actinomycetes > Kitasatosporales > Streptomycetaceae > Streptomyces > Streptomyces sp. NPDC003327. The sequence continues at coordinate 15,893 of NZ_JBSFSA010000073.1, forward strand.
CGCCGATCCGGAGGGCCTCGGCGCCTTCGGTGCCGATGGCGAGTTCGAGGGCGTCGCCGAGCACGTGGAAGCGGTCGGTGGCGGTGTACGTGACGGAGGCGGGGCCGAGGACGCGGGCCTCGCGCCAGCCGTGGGCGTCGATCCGGACGTACGTGCCGGGGTCGATGTCGCCGCGGGTCGCGAGCGGCAGGGGGCGGACGCCGAGGCCCTCGGTCCGTACGAGCGCGAGGCCCTGCTCGGGCAGGGGCGTGACGGCGTCGCCCTCGGCGAGGCAGCTGCGGTCGCCGGGGGCGCGCAGCACGAGGCGGGCGAGCCCGTCGACGGCCTCGTGGCTGGTGACGAGCGTGCCCTCGTGGTCCGCGAGGAATCCCGTGCCGCGCGGCCGGCCCGCCAGATCGCAGATCCGCACCAGCGTCGCCAGGTCCCCGCGTCCCATGGTGTCGACGGTAGGTCGCCGGTGATCACCGGGAGAAGTCGACGGGGAAACGCGCCCCCCGGCGCTCCCCCGGTTCACTCCGAGCGCCTCCCCGATGGGGTGAATTACGGACCGATGCCGGACAGACACACCGTGGAGGGGGAGCGTGGGGGGGGGGGCCCGGGGGGGCGCCCCCCCCCCGGCCCCCCAGCCCCCCGCCCCGCCCGGCGCCGGCCCCGCCGCCCGGAAACGGGCGCGCAAGCGCGAGGGCCC
>NZ_JBSFSA010000074.1:0-16444 GCF_053589515.1 Streptomyces sp. NPDC003327
CCGGTTTTTTCGGGGGTTGGTGGTTTTATTGGCGACCAGTTGTTGTGGGGGTTTGCTTCTGCGCGGGGGGTCGGCCGGGGGGGGGGGGGGGGGGGCCCCGGCCCGGCGACTGCGAAGTCATATCTGGGTGATCGTGATCATCTCTTCCGTACGACGACGAAGTCGGCGAGCGCGGTCAGCTGCTCCCGCACCCGGGCGGGCATGTCGACCTCGTGCAGGGCCTGGATGGCGACCGCGTGCTGGCGGCGGGCCTCCTGGGAGGTCCACTCGCGGCCGCCGGCCTCCTCGATGAGCGCGGCGCGGGTGGCGAACTCCTCCTCGGAGAAGCTGTCGAAGTCGTTGGACTTGGCGTCCGCGGCGAGGAGTTCGCCGAGCCGCTCGGAGGCCTCGCCGCCGGCGGCGAGGGCGGCGACGACCGGCAGGGACTTCTTGCGCTGCCGCAGGTCGCTCCAGGTCTGCTTGCCGGTGGCTTCCGGGTCGCCCCAGATGCCGAGCAGGTCGTCGACGGCCTGGAAGGCGAGGCCGAGGTGGTAGCCGTACTCCTCCAGTTTGTCGGCGGTGCGGTCGTCCGCGCCGCCGAGGACGGCGCCGATGGAGACGGCGCAGGCGAGGAGGGCGCCCGTCTTGTTGCCCTCCATCATCAGGCACTCCTCGACGGTGACCCGCTCGCGGTGCTCGTAGCTGATGTCCTGGGCCTGGCCGTCGATGAGCTTGCGGGTGGCGGTGGTCAGCCGGCGGGTGGCGCGCCCGGCCTCGACGGTGCCGAGCTCCAGGAGCAGTTCGTTGGCGAGGGCGAACAGGGCGTCGCCGACGAGGATCGCCTGGGCGGGGCCGTGCACCTTCCAGACGGTGTCGCGGTGGCGGCGCTGCTCGTCGCCGTCCATGAGGTCGTCGTGGAGCAGCGAGAAGTTGTGGACGAGTTCCACGGCGACGGCCCCGGGGATGCCGACCTCGGGGGCGGCGCCCGCGGCCTCGGCGGAGATCAGGGCGAGCGCGGGCCGCACGGCCTTCCCGCTGTCGGCGTCCGTGGGGTTCCCGTGGGCGTCGATCCAGCCGAAGTGGTAGGCGGCGACGGTGTCCATGGGCGGTGCGAGGCGGTCGACGGCCGCCCGCATGACGGGGGTGGACAGGGTCCGTCCCCGTTCCAGCAGTGCGGTCACGTCCGCGGTGTCGACGGCCGGGTTCCCCGGCTGCGCTGTCGGCACGGTCTCTCCTCTTGTTCCGGTACTCACACTCATGCCGCCTCCTGCAGCGGTTGGTCGTGGCGGCGGCCGAAGGCGGAGAGCGCGGCGCCCGCGGCGCTGAAGCCGCTGCGGACGGCGCTCTCCATGGTCGCGGGCCAGCCGGTGGCGGTCCAGGCGCCGGCCAGGTAGAGGCCGGGCACGCGGGTACGGGTGCCGGGGCGGAGCCGGCCGACGCCCGGGGTGGGGGCGAACGTGGCCGTCCGCTCCCGGGTGACGAAGAAGTCGCGGACCCCCGCGCCCCGGGCGGCGGGCAGCAGCCGCTCCAGCTCGGGCAGGTACCGCTCGCGCAGGGCGGCGACGGGCTCGTCGATCTCGTCCTGGGCGGCGGACTGGGAGACGGCGAGGTACTGGCCGCCGCCGCGGAGCCCGGAGGAGTCGGTGCGGTCGAAGACCCACTGGACCGGGGAGCCGAGCGTGGTGAAGAAGGGCCGCTTCAGCACCTTGCGGTCGTAGACGACGTGGAGGTTGAGGATGGGGGCGGTGCCGATGTCGAGGAGCCGGTCGGGGTCGTCGACGGCCCCCTCGGGCAGCAGCCCGTGCGTCTCCGTCTGCGGCACGGCGAGGACGACGGCGTCCGCGTCGATGGTCTCGCCGGGTACGCGGACGGCCCAACGTCCGTTCGCCGTACGGGAGATGTGCTCCGCCTTGGTGCGCAGGGCGGTGCGGACGCCGAGCGCGGCGAGCTCCTTGGCGACGAGGGTGTCGTGGAGTTCGCCGAGCGGGACGTGCGCCCAGCCGATGTCGGCGGCGCCGGGCTCGGAGAGGAGCCCGGTCTTGAACACCATGGCGGCGAGCCCCATGGAGGCCTGCGCGGCGGGGGCGTTGAGGGTGGGGACGCCCACGAGGTCCCAGAGCGCCTCGACGGCGCGCGGCGACTGCCCGTACCGGCCGAGCCAGGTGGCGAAGTCGATGCCGTCGAGGGCCGGGTCGGCGGGGTCGAGCTTCTTCAGGGCGAGCGCGGCCCGGCCGACGGAGGCCCGCTCGGCGACGGAGAGGTGCGGGTACGTGGCGAGGCTGCGCGCCAGGTGGAGCGGGACGGGCAGGGCGTCGCGGCGGATCCGGCCGAGGCGGGGGCCGCGCGGATGGCCGACGTCGAGGACGGGGACGTCGAGCCGGTCCTGGAGGGGGGCGAGGTGGGCGCCGCCGACGCGGTCGAGGAACCAGCGGTAGGCGGTGCAGCAGCGAAGGTAGACGTGCTGGCCGTTGTCGACGGTGAGGTCACCGCGCCGGAAGGAGAACGCGAGGCCGCCGAGCCGGGGGCGCCCCTCCAGGAGGGTGACGCGCACGCCCGCCTCCGCGAGCCGGAGCGCGGCGGTGGCTCCGGCGAGTCCGCCGCCCACGACGACGACGTGCCGCTCGCGCCCGCCGTCGCCCCCCGTCCCGGGGTCGTCGCCGCGCGGGGCCGCGGGAGCGGCGCCGGGCACGGCGGTCGCCCCCGGGGCTTCGGCCGCGTCGGCCGGCAGGGGGGTGTGCTGGGTGTCGTCGGTCGTCACACGGCCTCCGTTCGGGTCGTCGCGGGCAGGGACGCCGTGGTGGCGGCCCGGGTTGCCCGGCGAGGGGCAGCGTACGGGTGCATCAGGGGCGTCCCCGGACGGCGCGGCGGGCGATGTTCCGCGTGTCGAGTCCGGAGAGGCCGCGGACGGCGACGTACGCCTTCTCGCGGCCGGGGAGCGAGACCCGGCCGCGCAGCACGGCCCCGGGGTCGCGCTCGATGCGGTCGAGGAGGCGCCGGTAGATGCCGGCCATGGCGGCGACGCAGGCGCCGCTGCGCCGGTCGAGCATGGGCAGGAGACGGTAGCCCTCGGCGAACAGGGCGCGGGCGCGCCGCACTTCGAAGTGGACGAGGCCGGCGAAGTCGGAGCCGGGCGGCGGGGTGTCGCTCCCGAAGCCCTCCTGGCAGCCGAACTTGGCGAGGTCGTCGGCGGGCAGGTAGGTGCGCCCGTTGCCCGCGTCCTCGCGCACGTCCCTGAGGATGTTGGTGAGTTGGAGGGCGAGGCCGAGGGTGTCGGCGTACTCGGGGGCGCGGTCGGCGCCGTGGGCGCCGGGGTGGGTGCCGAAGACGCCGAGCGAGAGCCTGCCGATCGCGCCCGCGACGCACCGGCAGTAGACCCTGAGGTCGTCCCAGGTCTCGTACGTCGCGCCGCGCACGTCCATGAGGACGCCGTCGATGAGCTCGTCGAGGCCGTCGAGCGGGATCGGGAAGCGGCGGGCCGAGTCGGCGAGGGCGACGGCGACGGGGTCGGTGTCGTCCTCCTCGACCGCGCCCTTGCGGATGCGGTCGAGGACCTCGCGGGTGGCTTCGAGCCGGTACCGCTTCTCCTCGGGTGCGAGCGTGCCGTCGCCGATGTCGTCGACGCGCCGGGAGAAGGCGTACAGGGCGGACATCGCCTGGCGCTTGTCGGTCGGCAGCAGCCGGATGCCGTAGGCGAAGTTGCGGGCCTGTTGTCCGGTGACGGCCTCGCAGTAGCTGTACGCGGCCAGTACCGGTGCGGACGTCGGGGGCTGTCCCTCCACGGTCTCGGTCACCCCTCTCTCCGCGCCCGGAGCAGTACCGCTCCCGCCTGGCGCATCAGGCTCGGCTTGGTGGGTCCCGGCGGTCCGGGGAGCACGTCGAATCCGGCGGCGGCGACGGCGTCGAGCGCCGCGAGTCCGCCGGCGGTGAAGCCGGCGAGCAGCAGGCGCAGGCGGCCGCGGACGCTGCCGACGAGGGGGGTGCCGGCGTGCAGCAGGGCGCGGGCCCGGTCGGCCTCGAAGGCGATCAGGGAGCGCACGGCGGCGCCCGCGCTGGGCCGGGCGAGGTCGCCCTCGGTGACGTGGAAGCGCGTCAGGTCCTCGGCGGGGAGGTAGATCCGGTCGCGGCGGAGGTCCTCGGCGACGTCCTGGAGGTGCTCGACGATCTGGAGCGCGGTGCAGATCTCGTCGGAGCGGCGGATCCGGTCGGGGGTGGCCGTGCCGGTGATGCCGAGGACGAGGCGGCCGACGGGGTTGGCGGAGAGTTCGCAGTACGCGAGGAGGTCGTCGTACGTCGCGTAGCGCCGCACCTGCTGGTCCTGGCGGTTGGCGGCGATCAGGCCGAGGAAGGGCTCGGGGGTGAGCCCGCACCGCCGGACCGTGGGCTGGAGGGCGCGCAGCAGCGGATGTCGGGGGGTGCCGTCGAAGACGCGGTGGAGGTCGTCCTCGAAGGCGTCCAGGAGCAGCAGCCGGTCGTCGGCGCGCTCGGGGTCGACGCCGAGGTGGCGGGCGTCGGCGCCGCCGGGGGCGAGGTCGCCGTCGCCGATGTCGTCGACGAGGCGGGCGTAGCCGTAGACGGCCATGAGGTCGTCGCGCCAGGCGCGCGGCAGGAAGAAGGGGGCCACGGGGAAGTTCTCGTCCGCGGCCTTGCCGAGGGTCGTGCGCGAGGAGGCGTCGGGGCGCACCTGCGGGGTGGCCGTCACCGGGCGGCGCCCGACGCGGGGACGGCGACACCCTCGCGGAGCTGGAGATTCTGCGTCATGGCCGTCACATCTCCCGTTCTACACTGTCGGACCAATCCATCCTATTTCGGACACGCCGCCGCGCACTGCCCGAAGGACGTCCGCAGCGCCCGGGCGTTCTGGGGTCGACAGCCCTCACATGCCGCGAAACAGACCGGTCCAGCTTACGTCGTACGGGAGCGGTCGCCGTTCCGGGGTGGGCCACGCCGCGCGGCGCTTTCCGAGGGCCGGTCAACCCCCTTTCCGGGGCGGCGACTTGGGCTTCGCGGGACGTCAGCGCGGGCGGGCTCCCGAGACGACCATGGCGAGGGTGGTCTCGACGACGTCGGCCCTGCGCCGGGCGGACAGGAGCCGCAGGGGCCCGTCGAGCAGCAGCAGCGACAGACCGTGCACGGCCGACCACGCGGCGGCGCCGGCGGCCGGGCGGGTCGCCCCGGCGGGCGCGGCGAGGGCGTCGAGCGCTTCCAGCGCCTCCGCGATCAGGGTGAACGCGCGGAGCTCGGGTTCGGCGGCGGCGGGACGGCACGGCGAGGGGTCCGCGGCCGTCGTGGCGGTGGGGCGGGCGGCGCAGAACGCGGCCCGGTAGAGGCCGGGCTGCTCGACGGCGAAGCCGACGTAGCCGCGGCAGAGGGCGGCGAGCCTGCGTTCGGCGGCCAGGACGGGGTCGTCGGCGCCGGGTTCGCGGGCGGCGGCGCGCTCCATGGAGTCGGCGAGCATCCGCCGGGCGTGGTTGCGGACGGTGCGGAGGAGTTCGCCGCGTCCGTCGAAGTGGCGGTAGGCGGCGGTCGGCGAGACGCCGACCCGGCGGGCGGCCTCGCGCAGGACGACCCGCTCGGGACCCCCCTCGGTCGCGAGGTCGACGGCCGCGCAGATCAGCGCGTTGCGCAGATCGCCGTGGTGGTAGGTCTTTCCTCCCGAGATCGCTGGCATGGCGCTCATCCTGCCCGATGTTGACCGCATGAACATTCCGGGCGGGGCCGCGCCCGCGGAGAAAGCGGAATCCCCCCTACCGGGACGGCGGGGGGATTCCGGCGCGGACGGCCCGACGGGCGCTAGCGCCCGGTCTCGCGCTCGTACGCCTTGAGGACCTCGTCCGTGGGCCCGTCCATCAGGAGCTGGCCCTTCTCCAGCCAGAGCACCCGGTCGCAGGTGTCCCGGATGGACTTGTTGCTGTGGCTGACCAGGAAGACCGTGCCGGCCTCCTTGCGGAGCTCGCGGATGCGCTCCTCGGAGCGGATCTGGAACTTGCGGTCACCCGTCGCGAGGGCCTCGTCGATGAGGAGGACGTCGTGGTTCTTGGCCGCGGCGATGGCGAAGCGGAGCCGGGCGCCCATGCCGGAGGAGTACGTCCGCATCGGCAGGCTGATGAAGTCGCCCTTCTCGTTGATGCCGGAGAAGTCGACGATGTCCTGGTAGCGCTCGCGCACCTCCTCGCGGCTCATGCCCATGGCGAGCCCGCCGAGGATCACGTTGCGCTCACCCGTGAGGTCGTTCATCAGCGCCGCGTTGACGCCGAGGAGAGAGGGCTGGCCGTCGGTGTAGACCTTGCCGCTCTCCGTCGGCAGCAGGCCGGCGATGGCGCGCAGCAGCGTGGACTTGCCCGAGCCGTTGGAGCCGATGAGGCCGATGGCCTCGCCGCGGTAGGCGGTGAAGGTGACGCCGCGGACGGCGTGGACCTTGCGGACGCCCCGGGTGACCTCGGCCTTCCCGCGGCCGACGATCCGGCTGAGGGCCGCGGTGGCGCTGCCCTTGCCGCCGCCTCCGGCGTTGACCCGGTAGACGATGTGGACGTCGTCGCAGATGACGGTGGGGATGCTGCCCGTGTCGATGTCAGCCACGGCCGTACCTCTCCTCGGCCTTCCAGAAGTAGAGGAAGCCGCCGATGCCGAAGGCCAGGGCCCAGCCGAGGGCGGTCATCCAGACGTGCGACGGCAGGTTCTCGGAGCCGTACCCGTCGATGAGGGCGAAGCGGATCAGGTCCATGTAGACCGCCGCCGGGTTGTACATGAGGACGTCGGCGATCCACGCGGGCTTGTCGGCGAGCATCGCGGGGATCGAGAACATCACGCCGGAGGCGTACATCCAGGTCCGCATGACGAACGGCATGAGCTGGGCCAGGTCGGGCGTCTTGGCGCCCATCCGCGCGACGATCATGGCGAGGCCGACGTTGAACACGAACTGCAGGAAGAGCGCCGGGACCAGCAGGAGCCAGCTCGCCGAGGGGTAGCTCCCGAAGGCCATCGCGACGGCGACGAGCACGATCATCGAAAAGAGCAGCTGCTGGAGCTGCTGCAGCGAGAAGGAGATCGGCAGCGTGGCGCGCGGGAAGTGCAGGGCCCGCACGAGGCCGAGGTTGCCCGAGATGGCGCGGACGCCCGCCATGACGGAGCTCTGCGTGAAGGTGAACACGAAGATGCCGGTGACCAGGAACGGGATGTAGACGTCCTCGGTCATGCCGCGGCCGGCGCCCAGGATGAGGCCGAAGATCAGGTAGTAGACGAGGGCGTTGAGCAGGGGGGTCGCCACCTGCCACACCTGGCCGAGCTTGGCCTGGCTGTACTGGGCGGTCAGCTTGGCGGAGGAGAACGCCAGGATGAAGTGGCGCCGGCTCCACAGCTGGCGGACGTACTCGAACAGACCGGGCCGGGCGCCGCTGACCGAGAGACCGTACTTCGCGGCCAGGTCGGCCGGGGCCAGGCCCTCGTCGACGGACGGGGGCGCGCTCGTCGCGACCGCCCCGCCCTGGTGTGTGTCACTCACAGTCGAAACTTTCGTGTTCAAGATGCGCGGCACGTCGGGTACCACGATGTCAGACGACCGGGGGGCGACCCAGCCGGGTCAGCCGCCACACCGTACGCCATCGCATGGGGCGGCGCGGTCCGCAGGGTGCCGCCCACCCTTCGCGGAAACCGCCGAACCACGCCGTGAGCGCGGAGAGCGAGGGCCTTCTCGCCAGGGTGAGCAGGAGCCAGACGCCGAGATAGACCGGCACCAGGGGCGCGGGCAGATTGCGACGTGCCAGCCACACTCGGTTGCGGGCCACGTTGAAGTGGTACGAGGCGTGGCGGGAGGGTGCGGTGGTGGGGTGCAGCAGCACCATGTCCGAACGGTAGTCGATCATCCAGTCGGCGTCGAGCGCGCGCCAGGCGAGGTCCGTCTCCTCGTGCGCGTAGAAGAACTCGTCGGGCAGACCGCCGACTTCGGCGAAGACCTTGGTGCGCACCGCGTTGGCGCCGCCGAGGAAGGTGGTCACCCGCGAGGAGCGCAGCGGGTCGCCGGAGCGCAGCCGCGGCACGTGCCGGCGCGCGGTGACGCCGGTCTCCGGGTCGGCGATGCGGAAGCTGATGATGCCGAGGCGCGGGTCGGCGGTGAAGGCCTGCCGGACGAGTTCGGCGGTGTCGCGGTGGGCGAGCAGCCCGTCGTCGTCGAGGAAGAGCAGGACGTCGACGTCGGTGCCGCCGGGGCCGAAGGCCTCGATGCCGACGTTGCGGCCGCCGGGGATGCCGAGGTTCTCGGGGAGGTCGACGGTGCGCACCCCGTCGGGCACCCCGGTGACCGGGGTGCCCTGGCCGACCACGACCACCTCGATCGGGTCGCCGTCCTGGGCGGCGATCGAGTCGAGGAGGGCGCGCAGCTCGTCGGGGCGGTCGCCCATGGTGATGACGACCGCTCCGACCTTCAGCGGGGTGCCCACGGCCGTCCTCACTTCAGCCTGCTGGACACCAGGATCGACACCAGGTGCAGCAGGGTCTGGAGCAGGGCGATGCCGGCGAGGACCGCGACGCCGAGCCGCGAGAAGAAGAGGTCGCCCCGCACCTGGTCGGCGACGGCCAGGACCAGGATCAGCAGGGAGGCCTCGATCCCGAGGATCAGGCGGTGGAACTTGAGCGCGGCGGCGGCCCTGCGGGCCAGCGCCATGCCCGAGGAGCGCGGCTCGGAGGCCGACTCCTTGACCGGCGGGAGGCCGCCCTGGTGCCGGGCGACGCCGACGAGGTCGGTCTCGGCCTTGATCAGGATGGCGCCGAGGGCGGCGAGGGTGCCGAGGAAGGCCCACAGCCAGTCGATCCGGCCGCTGCCCCACAGGTCGGCGGCGCGCAGGCCGAAGCCGACGAGGACCGCCGCGTCGCACAGGTAGGCGCCGACGCGGTCGAGGTAGACGCCGCCGAGGGAGAACTGCTTCTTCCAGCGGGCCACCTCGCCGTCGACGCAGTCGAGCAGCAGGTAGAGCTGGACCATGACCACGCCGAGGACGGCGCCCGGGATGCCCGGCACGAGCAGGGCGGGGGCGGCGAGCACACCGCAGACGGTCATGAGGTACGTCAGCTGGTTGGGCGTGACGCGGGTGTTCACCAGCTGCCGGGTGATCCGCAGCGAGATCTCCCGCATGTACAGGCGGCCGCCCCAGTGCTCGCCGCTCCGCCGGTCCTTCACACCCGGCGGGTGGACGACCGGGCGGAGCTCAGCTACCGATGGCTTTGGCATAGTCGGCGTACGCGTCCCTGATCTCGTCGTCGGACAGGTCGAGGTGTTCGAGGATGGTGAAGCGGCCCGGTCGGGTCTGCGGGGCGAAGACGACGGCCCGGACGAACTCGTCGACCGTGAAGCCCATCTCCTCCGGGCGCACGGGCAGGCCGTGGCGGCGCAGCGTCTCGACCATCAGCGCGGACTCCTCCGGGGCCCCGCGCAGGTGCATGGCGAAGGCCGCGCCGAGGCCGCACTGCTCGCCGTGGCTCGCGGCGCGGGCCGGGTAGAGCAGGTCGAAGGCGTGGCTGATCTCGTGGCAGGCGCCCGAGGAGGGGCGGCTGTCGCCGCTGATCGACATGGCGATGCCGGACATCACGAGGCCCTCGGAGAGGGTGACGAGGAAGTCGTCGTCGCCGACGCCGCCGGGGTGGCGCAGGACGGCCTCGCCGGCGCTGCGGGCCATGGCGGCCGCGAGGCCGTCGACCTTCTCGCCGTTCTCGCGGTGGGAGAGCTCCCAGTCGGCGATGGCGGAGAGGTTGGAGATCGCGTCGCCGATGCCCGAGCGGACGTAGCGCACGGGGGCGTCCCTGATCACGTCCAGGTCGATGACGAGGGCGATCGGGGTGGGCACGCCGTAGGAGCCGCGGCCGTTGTCGTTGTCGAGCGTGGAGATCGGCGAGCAGATGCCGTCGTGCGACAGGTTGGTGGCGATGGCCACCAGCGGCAGGCCCACGCGGGCCGCCGCGTACTTGGTCACGTCGATGATCTTGCCGCCGCCGAGGGCCACCACGGCGTCGTACCGCTTGCCGCGCATGGCGTCGGCGAGCTTGACGGCCTCGTCGATGGTGCCGCCCGCGACCGGGTACCAGTCGGCGCCGGGCAGCTCCGGGGCGAACCGGTCACGCAGCTTCAGGCCGGAGCCGCCGCTGATGGCGACGGCGATCTTGCCGTTGCTGGAGATCCGCTGGTCCGCGAGGAGCGCGGACAGGTCGTCCAGCGCTCCCCTGCGGATGTCGACGACGACCGGCGAGGGGATCAGCCGGGTCAGTACTGGCACGCGATCTCACGGCCCTTCGCGAGGTCGTCGTGGTTGTCGATCTCGACCCACTTGACGTCGCCGATGGGGGCCACGTCGACGGTGAAGCCGCGGTTGACCAGCTCCTGGTAGCCGTCCTCGTAGTACAGGTCGGGGTCGCGCTCGAAGGTGGCCTTGAGGGCGTCGGCGAGCTCCTCGGCGGCCTCGGGCTCGATGAGGGTGACGCCGATGTACTCGCCGGTGGCGGTGGCCGGGTCCATGAGCTTGGTGATGCGCTGGACGCCCTTGCCCTCGGCGGTGATGACCTTCATCTCCTCGTCGGCGAGGTTCTTCACCGTGTCGAGGGCAAGGATGATCTTCTGGCCGTTGCCGCGGGCGGCGAGCAGCGTCTTCTCGACGGAGACCGGGTGGACGGTGTCTCCGTTCGCGAGGATCACGCCGCGCTTGAGGACCTCACGGGCGCACCACAGGGAGTAGGCGTTGTTCCACTCCTCGGCCTTGTCGTTGTCGACGAGGGTGAGGGTGAGGCCGTACCTGGCCTCCAGCTCCTCCTTGCGCGCGTAGACGGCCTCCTTGCGGTAGCCGACGACGATCGCGACCTCGGTGAGGCCGATCTCGGCGAAGTTCTTCAGCGTGAGGTCGAGGACGGTGGTGTCACCGTCGACAGGCACGAGGGCCTTCGGAAGGGTGTCGGTGTAGGGGCGCAGACGCCGTCCGGCACCGGCTGCCAGTACGAGGCCGATCATGCTGTTTCTCCTTCGTCGTGAACGGCGGGTGCTCCGGAGGAGACCCAGAAGCGGATGGACTCCACGAGCACCACGAGCGCGACGGCGCCCGCGAGGGCGGTCACTGCCAGGGTGAAGTCGTCGCCGCGGCCCGTGAGGAGGGCGGCGAGGACGGCCACCAGGAGCGTGCGCCCCTCGTGTCCGCCGATGACGCGCACCAGCCGGGCGGGCGGCGCGCCGGTGCCGCCGCGGATGCGGTACACCGTGTCGTAGTGATGGTAGGCGACCGCCGCGACCAGCCCGAACGCCGCGGGGAGTGCCTGCGGGGAGTCGGAGCGGGCGGCGAGCACCAGGATCGTGCCGTACTCGGCGGCGCGGAAGACGGGCGGTACGAGCCAGTCGAGGGCGCCCGTGAGCGGGCGGGCGACGGCGACGCCGGCGAGGAGCGCGTACGCGGCGGCCGCGGCGACGACGGTCACGTCGCCCGGGGCCGCGCCGAGCGCGAAGCCGATGACGAGCGCGGCGCCGAGGAGGGCGACGACGGGGGCGGGATCCGGCAGCGGCAGGCGGCGGGCGGGCTTCGCCACCAGCTCCGCGAGCGGGCCGGAGTCCGCGAGGTCGGCGAGCGCCCGGGCGGCCCGGTCGGTCCTCGGGGTCCTGCGGGACAGGGAGCGCAGGACGCGGCCCGCGGTGGTGTAGCAGGCGCCGAAGGAGCAGCCGACGATGAGCGCCCAGAAGACGGTCCGGGGGCTGGTGACGGCGGTGAGGACGGCGATCATCGCCCAGCGCTCGCCGATCGGCAGGATGATCATGCGACGGGCCCAGACGGTCCAGCCGACGCTGTCGAGCCGACTGGAGAGGGCCAGGCTGGTCCTGGCCGTGGCGCCAGGGCTCGCCGCGTCGCCGGTGTTCGCCTCGTTGAAGGAGAAGTCCACGACGTGGCGGCAGGTCATGAGGACCATCGCGCCGAGCGCGAGGGCCCAGACGTCGTCGCCGTCGCGGGCGGCGCCCAGGGCGAGGCCCGCGTAGAAGGCGTACTCCTTGGCGCGGTCGAAGGTGGCGTCGAGCCAGGCGCCCATCGTCGAGTACTGCAGCGAGTAGCGGGCGAGCTGCCCGTCGGTGCAGTCCAGGACGAAGGAGACGAGGAGGAGGACGCCGGCGGCGACGTAGCCGCCGCGCTCCCCGGTGGCCGCGCAGCCGGCCGCGATCAGGGCGGTGAACAGCGAGGCCGTGGTGACCTGGTTGGGGGTGAGGCCCCGGCGGGCGCACCAGCGGGCGATGTACCGCGAGTACGGGCTGATGAAGAAGGTGGTGAAGAAGCCGTCCTGGGCCTTGACGGCGGAGCGCAGGCGTACGGCCTCGTCGTCCACGGCCGCGACGGCGGCGCGGGCCTCGTGGCGTGCGGCGGCGTCGGCGGGGACGGCGGCGACGAGGGTGCCGAGCTGGGGCCGGTGCACGGCGACGCCGTCGGCGTCGAGGGCCTCGGCGAGCGTGCCGGTGAGGTCGTCGGTGTCGGCGGCGCCGGTCAGCGCGCGGCTGAGCGCGGGGCGGGCCTCGGGCTGCGCGGTGAGTGCGCCGGGCGCGGCCGCGGCCGGGAACCGGGGGTCGGTGAGCGCCAGGCGCAGGGCGTGCAGGTGGCCGACGAAGCGGGGGTCGACGAGGGCGACGCGCTCGCCCGCCGGTACGGCGGCGAGCAGGGCGCCGGTCTCCTCGACGCCGGAGGCGATCCGGACGTCGAAGCCGAGCGACCGCAGATCACCGTCGAGCGAGGATCCGGGTGCCGGCTGGCCGGTGAGGATGGCGGTCGACAGACGAACTCACTCCTTGGAGCTGACGGCGGGGCCGGCGGGGCCCGGGCGGCCCCGGGGCGCGGCGGTGCGGGCCCGGCACCGGGCGGCGGCACGTCGGCTGAGGCTATCGGATGAACGGAGGCGGAGTTCACCGAGGCTTCGCGGGCAGGACTCCCCCGGGCCCACCCGTGTCCGCACGGCCGCGCCCGCCGACGCGGAGATCATCATCGGGGATCGGCGGCCCGCCCCACAAACCGTCCGCCGAGCGACCGGCGGTGGCCGACGGACATCACCCTGACCGAAATACATATGCGCAGGTCAGGGCACATGACAACGGTGTTCACTGCCGTGTTGCGCATACCCCCCACCCGTAGTTCACTTGCCCCTCGGGGCACACGAGCGACAGGACCGGGAGGCCATGTCATGGGGGCTGGACACGACCACGGGCACAGTCACGGGGGCCCGCCGCCCACGGGCACCGCGGGAGCCGCGTACCGCAGCCGACTGCGGATCGCGCTCGGCATCACGCTCTCCGTGATGGTGATCGAGATCATCGGTGGTGTGGTCGCCGACTCGCTGGCGCTGATCGCCGACGCCGCCCACATGGCGACCGACGCCGTCGGGCTCGCCCTCGCGCTGCTCGCCATCCACTTCGCCAACCGGCCGCCCTCCGGCAACCGCACCTTCGGCTTCGCCCGCGCCGAGATCCTCGCGACCCTCGCCAACTGTCTGCTGCTGCTCGGCGTGGGCGGTTACGTGCTGTACGAGGCGATCCAGCGGTTCATCGAGCCGGCCGACACCAGGGGCGGGCTCGCGATCGCCTTCGCGCTGGTCGGTCTGGTCGCCAACATGGTCTCGCTGTCGCTGCTGATGCGGGGGCAGAAGGAGAGCCTCAACGTCCGGGGGGCCTATCTGGAGGTGCTCGCCGACGCCCTCGGCTCGGTGACCGTGATCGTCGCGGCCGGCGTCATCCTGGCCACCGGCTGGCAGTACGCCGACCCGATCGCCTCGATCGTCATCGGCCTGATGATCGTGCCGCGCACGCTGAGGCTGCTGCGCGAGACGCTCGACGTGCTGCTGGAGGCGGCGCCGAAGGGCGTCGACATGGCGGAGGTGCGGGCGCACATCCTGGCGCTGCCGATGGTCGAGGACGTGCACGACCTGCACGCCTGGACGATCACCTCGGGGATGCCGGTGCTCTCGGCGCACGTCGTGGTGCACGCGGGAGCGCTGGACTCGGTCGGACACGAGAAGATGCTCCACGAACTGCGGACCTGCGTGGGCTCGCACTTCGACGTGGAGCACTGCACCTTCCAGCTGGAACCGGTCGGACACGCGGAGCACGAGGCCCGGCTCTGCCTGTGACGGCCCGGCCCCACCGGTGACTGTTAGGCTCGTCGTACGAACTCGTGCGTGAGAGGGGCTGAGGTTGATGACCGTCGCGATGGAGGCTGCCCAGTGCGGCAGCGCCCGGTCCAGCTTCAGCTCCCGGGTCTCCGGCTGACCTGATCCCGGTTCCACCGGTACGTCACGTCGTCGGCCGGGGCCCTTCACACACAAGGGTTTCCACGTTGTCCGACAACGCTTCTCACGACGCCTTCTTCGCCCTGCACCACGGTCTTCCGCGGCAGGGTCCGGGCTCCGACTCCACCACCCGCAGGCTCCTCGCGCTCGCCCGCGCCCCGCACGGGCGGCCGCTGCCGGAGCGCCCGCGCGTCCTCGACCTGGGCTGCGGCCCCGGCCGCGCCGCGCTGCTCCTGGCCGCCGAGGCGAACGCCGAGGTGACCGCGGTCGACACCCACGAGCCGTTCCTCGACGAGCTGCGGGCGGCGGCCGCCGCCCGGGGTCTCGACGGCTCGATCCGTCCGCTGCGCGCCGACATGGGCGCGCCGCCCTTCCCCGACGGCTCCTTCGACCTGGTCTGGGCCGAGAGCTCCGTCTTCGTGCTCGGCTTCGACCGGGCGCTCGCCGAGTGGCGCAGGCTGCTCGCGCCCGGAGGCACGCTCGTCCTCACCGAGTGCGTCTGGACCACCCCGGAGCCGAGCCCCGCGGCCCGCGCCTTCTGGGACGTCCACTATCCGCTCCGCACGGTCGCGGAGAACGCGGCCGCGGCGGTCGCGGCCGGGTACCACGTCCTCGGCACCTTCGTGCAGCCGGAGAGCGACTGGGACGCTTACTACGGCCCGCTCGCGCGGCACGCCGACGCCGCCGACACCACCCTGCCGGGCATGGCGGGGGCGGTGGCCGCGGCCCGCGCCGAGATCGCGCTGCGGCGCGAGCACGGCGGCGACTACGGCTACGCGGGTCTGGTGCTGCGCCCGGCCGACCCCCGCTGGCGGACCCGTCCCGAGACGGCCGCGGACGCCATGGACGTACGGAGGGTGACGGCGGCGGCCTTCGGATCGCCGGCGGAGGCCGACCTCGTCGACGCCCTGCGCGCGGACGCCGAGGCCTGGCTGCCCGGCCTCTCGTACGTGGCGGAGGCCCCGGACGGCTCGGTCGCGGCGCACGCCCTGATCACCCGCTGCCGGGTGGGCGGGGCTCCGGCGGCGGCGCTGGCGCCGGTCTCGGTGGCGCCGGAGCACCAGCGGACGGGCGCCGGTCAGGCCGTCGTCCGCGCGGTGCTCGACGCGGCGCGGCTGGCGGGCGAACGGCTGGTGCTGGTCCTCGGCCATCCGGAGTACTACCCGCGGTTCGGGTTCGTACGGGCGTCCGAATATGGAATCAAGCCAGGTTTCGAGGTGCCCGACGAGGCGATGATGGCCCTGGTCCTGGACGATCCCGCGCCGGTTCCGGCGGGTCCGCTCGTCTATCCGGCGGCTTTCGGCGTCTGACCGTCCCCCGAGGCGGGCCGCTGCCGCCGCGCCGGTGTACTCCGGTGCGGTGGCAGCGGCGCGCTCCGGCCGCACCCGCGGCCGCCGAAGTACGGACAAGCCGGTTTTGTACGGCAGACTGAGGGCGCCGGCCCCGCGGGCCGAGGACCGAAGCGAAGGATGGGTATGCCGACCACACCAGCCACCGTGACGCACGTCTCGCCGGAGATCGCGCCGAACGGTGCCCAGCCGTCCGGAAGCCCGGAGCCGATCATGCTCGAACTGGTCGACGAGAACGGGACGACGATCGGTACGGCGGAGAAGCTCGCCGCCCACCAGGCGCCGGGGCAGTTGCACCGCGCCTTCTCCGTCTTCCTCTTCGACGAGGAGGGCCGACTGCTGCTCCAGCGGCGCGCGCTCGGCAAGTACCACTCCCCCGGTGTCTGGTCGAACACCTGCTGCGGCCACCCGTACCCGGGCGAGGCGCCCTTCGCGGCGGCGGCCCGGCGCACCTTCGAGGAGCTCGGCGTCTCGCCGTCGCTGCTCGCGGAGGCGGGGACCGTCCGCTACAACCACCCGGACCCGGCCTCGGGCCTGGTGGAGCAGGAGTACAACCACCTCTTCGTGGGCCTGGTGCAGGCCGCGCCGCGGCCGGACCCCGAGGAGATCGAGTCCACCGTGTTCGTGACCCCCGAGGAGCTGGCCGAGCGGCACGCGACCGCGCCGTTCTCCGCCTGGTTCATGACGGTGCTCGACGCGGCGCGTCCGGCCGTCAGGGAGTTGACGGGCCCGTCCGGGGGCTGGTGCAACCAGGTGAAGCGTCGCCTCCGCCATCTCGTCCGCGACCGGCTCACCGAGCTGCCCCCCGGTAGCCTGGTGGTCGTACGGGCGTTGCCCGG
>NZ_JBSFSA010000075.1:0-15442 GCF_053589515.1 Streptomyces sp. NPDC003327
CCCACCCTCGGGTTTTGGGCGCGGCCCACCCCCCGCGCCCGCCCCGGGCGCCCCCCCGCGCCGCCCCGGGCGACCGGCCGAGACGGCCCCGGGCGGGCAGCCCGGGGCCGTCTCGGTGTCCGTTCCGCCCGAGGTCAGAGCTCGCCGGCGGCCGTCAGCTCGGCCAGGCGGACCAGGGTCCGGACCGAGGAGCCGGTACCGCCCTTCGGGGTGTAGCCGTAGGGGGCGCCCTCGTGGAAGGCGGGGCCCGCGATGTCCAGGTGGGCCCAGGTGATGCCCTCGCCCACGAACTCCTGGAGGAAGAGGCCGGCGATCAGGCCGCCGCCCATCCGGACGCCCATGTTGGCCATGTCGGCGGTGGGGGAGTCCATCGTCTTGCGCAGGTCGGCCGGGAGAGGCATCGGCCAGGACTGCTCGCCGACCTCCTCGGCGATCTCGTGGATCGCGGTCCGGTAGTCGTCGTCGTTGGACATGATGCCGAAGGTGCGGTCGCCGAGCGCGAGGACCATGGCACCGGTCAGCGTCGCAACGTCGACGATCGCGTCCGGGTGCTCCTCGGAGGCCCGGGCCAGCGCGTCCGCGAGCACCAGCCGGCCCTCGGCGTCGGTGTTCAGGACCTCGACGGTCTTGCCGCTGTACATGCGCAGCACGTCACCCGGGCGGGTGGCGGAGCCGGACGGCATGTTCTCGGCGAGGGCGAGCCAGCCGGTGACGTTGACCTCCAGGCCCAGGCGGGCCGCGGCGACGACGGACGAGAACACGGCGGCGGCGCCGCTCATGTCGCACTTCATCGTCTCGTTGTGGCCGGCCGGCTTCAGGGAGATGCCGCCCGAGTCGTAGGTGATGCCCTTGCCGACCAGGGCGAGGGTCTTCTCCGCCTTCGGGTGGGTGTAGGCGATGCGGACCAGGCGCGGCGGGTTCACGGAACCGGCGCCGACGCCGAGGATGCCGCCGTAGCCGCCCTTGGTGAGGGCCTTCTCGTCGAGGACCTGGACCTTGAGGCCGTGCTCCTTGCCCGCGGTCTGGGCGGCGGCGGCGAAGGCGGCGGGGGTGAGGTCGTTCGGCGGCATGTTGATCAGGTCGCGGGCGCGGTTGATCTCCTCCGCCACGGCCAGGGCGCGGTCGGCGGCGGCCTTGTGGGCCTTGTCGCGCGGCTTGGCGCCGAGCAGGGCGATCTCGGCCGGCGGCTTCTTGGCGTCCTTGCCGTTCTCCTGGTACGCGGTGAAGGCGTACGCGCCGAGCAGCGCGCCCTCCGCGATGGCGCCCGCGTCCTCGGGGCCGGTGACCGGCAGCGCGAAGGCGGCCTTCTTCGACCCGGTCAGGAGACGGGCGGCGGTGCCCGCGGCACGGCGCAGGATCTCCGCGTCGAACGCCTCCCCGTCCTCGGGGGCGGCGCCGAGGCCGACGGCCACGACGAGCGGGGTCTTCAGGCCGGCGGGGGCGGGGACCTTGGTCGCCTCACCCTCGGCACCGGAGGCGCCCAGGGTCTCCAGGACGGCGGCGAGCCGGCCGTCGAAGGCCTTGTCGACGGCCTCGGCGCCCGGGGCGACGACGAGCGTCTTCCCGGACTTCGCGACGCCGACCACGAGGGCGTCGGCGCGCAGCGTCGCCGCGCCGGCAGTGCTGAGAGTGAGAGCAGTCACGGTGGTGAAATCTCGCTTCCATTGAGTTCTGTGGCGGTCGAGGGATGGGCCGACCGTGCCCGCCGCATCGTATTTCGGCCCGGAGAGCGCCGGGAACGAGCCTACGCTCGCTCACTCGGGTCGCTCACGGCGGCGCCGATTCACTCATCCGTGGTGTCTCTTTCATGTTTACCCGTAAGGCTGCTCGGCCCGCGTCACACTCGCCTCACTCACGCAAGCGCGGCAGCCGCGCCCGCGCATCATCTCCACAGGCCGTCCCGCGTCCGGAGGCCTGCCGAGGGGGGACCCACCCATGCACGCGAACAGATCCCGCACGCCCGCACGCGCCCGCGCCGCCGCCCGGAACACGGCCGGGACCCGGAACACGGCCGGGACCCGAGGGAGCACCCGACGGGCCGGCCGCACCGCCGGAGCCCTCGCCGCCGCCGCGCTCCTCGCCACCGTCGTCCCGTCGGCCCAGGCCGTCGCCGCCCCCGTGCCCCGCGTCGACCTCACCGTCCTCGTCGTCGACGACGGCGGCAGCGCCGTCGAGGCCGTCACCGCCGAGCTGCGGGGCTCCGGCGTCCCGTACCGCACGGTCGACCTCGGCGACCCCGCCCGGCCGCGCCTCGACGCCGCCTTCCTCAGCGACACCCTCGACGGCCGCCCCCGCGCCAAGTACCAGGGCGTCGTCGTGCCCCACGAGAGCGCCTTCGGACCCGACTCGGCCGAGTACGCGGCCCTCCAGGCGTACGAGCGGACCTTCGGCGTCCCGCAGGTCGACGCCTACACCTGGTCCCACCCCGGCGTCGGCCTCGACTACACCAGCGAGGGCGGCTACTCCGGTGTCCTCGACGGCGCCACCGCCGACGTCACCGCCGCGGGCCGCGGCGGCCCCTTCCGCTACCTCGCCGGGACCGTCGCCTTCGAGGACAACGACCCGTCGGTCGCCGAGAGTTACGGCTACGCGGGCCGCCCCCGCCCCGGCTTCACCAGCTACCTCGACATCCCCGTCCAGGGCGGCGGCCGGGCCAGCCTCGTCGGCGAGTACGCCGCCGACGGCCGCCGCGAACTCGTCGTCACCTTCGCCTACAACCAGCACCAACGGCAGTTCCGCGCCCTCGCCCGCGGCATCGTCGAATGGCTCACCCAGGGCGTCCACCTCGGCCGGAACCGCAACTACCTCTCCGTCCACGTCGACGACGTCCTCGCCCCCGACGCCCGCTGGGACACCGTCCGCAACTGCACCCCCGGCGACTTCGACTGCCCCGGCGGCGACGGGGAGGCCGGCGAGAACCCCATCCGGATGACCGCCGCCGACGCCACCTACGCCGCCGCCTGGCAGCAGGCGTCCGGCTTCACCCTCGACATGGTCTACAACGGCGGCCAGGGCGAGCAGTGGAGGACCGAGAACGGCGGCACCGACCCGCTCGCCGCCCGGCTCGTCGCCGACCGCGCCAAGTACCGCTGGATCAACCACACCTACACGCACCCCTTCCTCGGCTGCGTCCAGGACACCTCCGTCGTCCCCTGGCGGTGCGCCACGGACGCCGCGGGCACCACCCGCTGGGTCAGCCGCTCCGAGCTGTCCGCCCAGATCCGCAACAACATCAACTGGGCCGTCGGCAAGGGCATCTCCGTCGACCGGAGCGAACTCGTCACCGGCGAGCACTCCGGCCTGAAGACCCTGCCGCAGCAGCCCGTCGACAACCCGAACCTCGCCGGGGCCCTCGCCGACAACGGCGTCACGTGGCTCGCGAGCGACAACTCGCGCGAGCCCCGGCAGCGTGCCGTCGGCGCCGCGAAGACCGTGCCCCGCCACCCCATGAACGTGTACTACAACGTCGGCACCGCGGCCGAGATGACCGACGAGTACAACTGGATCTACACCTCCCGCGCCGACGGAGGCAGCGGCGTCTGCGAGTCCGACCCCGCCTCCACCTGCCTGCCCGCCCCGCTCGACCCGGCCACCGGCTACGCGACGCACATCGTCCCCCAGGAGGCCCGGATCGCCTTCGGCCACGTCGTCGCCAACGACCCCCGGCCCCACTACGTCCACCAGTCCAACCTCGCCGAGGAACGGCTCCTCTACCCCGTCCTCGACCGGATCCTCGCCGACTACAAGGCGCTCTTCGCCGCCAACACGCCCCTGGTGAACCCGCGCCAGCGGGACGTCGGCACCGAACTCGCCCGCCGCGACGCCTGGGACGCCGCGCTCGCCGCCGGCCGGGTCACCGCCTACCGCATCGGCGGCACCGTCACCGTCAAGGCACCCTCCGGCGTCCAGGTCCCCCTCACCGCACCCGAGGGCACCCGCAAGCAACTCCTCCTCGGCACCGCCGCCTTCGGCACCGCCTACGCCGGCGCCCGCTCCGCCTGGACCGCGCCCGAAGCGCTCCAGACCGCCGTCACACTCCAGCTCCCGACCGCCTGACCAGCACGTCCTGGGGGGAATCCACACCATGCCGAGCAGTGGCCGTCACGTCACCATGCTCACCGAAGGCACCTATCCGCACGTCCACGGCGGCGTCAGCACCTGGTGCGACCAGCTCGTCCGCGGCATGCCCGAGGTCACCTTCGACGTCCTCGCCCTCACCGGCAGCGGCCGCGAACCCGTCACCTGGGAGCTGCCGCCCAACATCGCCCGGCACACCGCGTTCCCCCTCTGGGGCCTCCCGCAGGGCCCGGCCGCGCCCGACCGCGCGCGCCGGCCCCTGTGGGGGCGCTCCCTGCGGGGCCACTCCCTGCGGGGAGCCGAACGCCGCCGCTTCCTCGACACGTACGAACGCGTCCTCCTCGCGCTCCTCGACCCGGAGGCCGACTGCGACTTCGGCACCGGCCTGTACGAGCTGGCCGCCCTCGCCCGGCAGGGACGGCTCACCGCGGCGCTGCGCTCCGAGGGGGCCCTGCGCTCCCTCATGTGGATCTGGACCATGCCGCACCTGCCGACGGTCGCGGCCCGGCCCACCGTCCACGACGCCCTGACCGCCACCGACCTCCTCGAACACGCCCTGCGGCCGCTCGCCGCCCGCATATCCGACGGCAGCGTGGCCCACGCCGTCTCCAGCGGCCTCGCCACCCTGCCCGCCCTCGCCGCGCAGCACTTCGAAGGGGTCCCCTTCCTGCTCACCGAACACGGCATCTACCTCCGCGAGCGCTACCTCGGCTACCGCACCGAGGCGCAGCGCTGGCCCGTCAAGGCCCTCATGCTCGGCTTCTACCGCGAGCTCAACACCCTCGGCTACCGCAAGGCCGACCTCATCACCCCCTGCAACCAGTACAACCGGCGCTGGGAGGAGCGCGGCGGAGCCCCCGCCGACCGCATCCGCACCGTCTACAACGGCGTCGACCCGGCCCTCTTCCCCGAGGCGGGACCCGAACCCGAGACCCCCACCCTCAGCTGGTGCGGGCGGATCGACCCCATCAAGGACCTGGAGACCCTCGTCCGGGCGTACGCGATCTGCCGCGCCGAACTCCCCGAGCTCAGGCTCCGGTTGTTCGGGCCCGTGCCCGCGGGGAACGAGGACTACCGCACCCGGCTGGAGAAGCTCGCCGCCGAACTGGGCGTCGCCGACGGGACCTCCTTCGAGGGCCGGATCTCCGACGTGCCGTCCGCCTACGCGGCGGGCAGCGTCGTGATGCTCTCCTCCATCAGCGAGGGCTTCCCCTTCTCCCTCATCGAGGCGATGTCCTGCGGACGGGCCACCGTCTCGACGGACGTGGGAGGGGTGCGCGAGGCCGTCGGCGACACCGGGATCGTCGTCCCGCCCCGCGAACCGGCCGTCATGGCCGCCGCCGTCACCGGCCTCCTGCGCGACGGCGCCCGGCGCGCCGAACTGGGCCGCCGCGCCCGGCAGCGGGTGATCGACCGCTTCACCCTGCACCGCTCCGTCGACGGCTTCCGCCAGATCTACCGCGAACTGGCCGGCGGGACCCGCCCCGGCCACGCCCGCCCGCGCCCCCGACTCGACCCGGCGGCCTGGACGGTCCGCCTCCCCGTCCCGCGCCGCCTCCCGGCGCCCCTCGTCGCGGAAGGCACCCCGGCATGAGCGGCTCCCTCTGGCTGACCCCGCCCCGCACCCCGGCGCCCCTGCCCGCGATCCCCCGTCCGGCGATCCCCCGCCCCCGCGGGGCCGACACCGCACCGGTGCCGCCCGGCTCCCCGGGACCCCTCGCCGGAGACCCCCTCGACGAACTCGCCGAGCGGCTCGACGCGTTCGTCGCCGCGGCCGTGCACCCGGACGAGATAGCCGCACTCGTCGAGTCCGACGGCATGACCGACGACCACATCCGGCTCACCTACGGCCGCGCCGACTCCTTCGCCCTCGCCGAGGACCTCTACGCCCGCGTGGAACGGCGGCACCCCGAACCGGTGCCGCCGCCCCCGGGGGCCCGGTTCGCCGGGCTCGCCGGATGCCTCCTGCGGGGGCTGGTCTTCGCGCTGCCCGGCCTGGCGTACGTCCTCGCCGCCCCCCTCCTCGCCGCGGGCACCGGCCGGTTCGGGCTTCCCGTCGGCACGGTCCCGATGCTCGCCGGGGCCGTCACCGGCTGGGTGTGGAACCAGGCCCTGTCCCACCGCGCCTACACCTGGCTCGGGCTCGGCGACCGGCCCGCCGCCGCCCGCGCCCTGCTCACCGGGGCCCCGGCGGGCGCCCTCGCGGGGACGGCCGTCGCCCTCGTGGCGGCCGGCCCGGGGGAGACCCCGGCCGCCGTGTTCGCCGCCGGACAGTCGCTCTACCTCGCCGCCGCCACCGTCCTCCTCGTCCTCGGTCGCGAACGGGCCCTGCTGGGCGCCCTGCTGCCGCTCGCCGGAGCCGTCCCCGCCCTCCGCTGGGACCTCCCGGGACCACTGCGCGCCGCCCTCCTCCTCACCTCGCTCACCGCGGCCGTCGTCTGCGCCGCGCTCGTCCTGCGCCCCGGCGTCCGCCGCGGCGCGCGGGGCCGCGGCGGCCCCCCGGTCGCCGTCTCCCTCCCGTACGGCCTCTTCGGCCTCGGCAGCGGACTGCTCGTCCTCCACGCGGGCCTCGGCGACACCCTCGTCGGCGGCGCGGGGGCCGTCATCGCGCTCACCCTCTCCATGGGGCCCGCCGAGTGGCTCCTCCACCGCTTCCGCGGCGAGAGCCTCACCCGCCTGCGGACCCTCACCACCGCCCGCGCCTTCCGCCGCGCGGTCACCGGCACCCTCGCCCTGTGCCTCGGCGCCTACCTCACCGTCCTGCTCGCCCTCACCCTCGCCGCGACCACCCTGTGGCCCGGCGTCCCCCTGCCCACCCCGCCGCGCCTGCTCGCCCTGCTGCTCATCGGCACGGTGCTCTGGCTCGGACTGCTCCTCCAGGCCTTCGGCGCGGTCACCAGCGCCGCCACCGTCTGCCTCCTGGCCGCCGCCGCGCAGACCGCGACGCCCGCCGCGGGGCCGCCGGCCACCGGGGGAGCGGCGGCCGTGCTGGCCGTCCTGACCTGTGTTCTGCTGGTACGACCGACCACCCACCGCCTCTAGGGGACAGGACCGTGACCACCTCCCTCCTGGTGCCGTTCTACGAGCACCCCTCCGACCGCCCCGAGGCCTGGTCGGCCCTGATCGGCGCCGCACCGGACCTGTACGGCGTCGTCCTCAACCCGGCGAACGGCGCGGGCGGGGCCCCCGACCCGGCGTTCGCCGACGTCGCCGCCCGGCTGCGGGCCGCCGGGGTCCGGGTCCTCGGCTACACCGACACCGACTACGGCCGCCGCCCGCACGCCGAGGTCGTCACCGACCTGGTCCGCCACCGCGACTGGTACGGCGCCGACGGCGCCTTCCTCGACCAGGTCGCCACCGCGCCCGACGCCCTGCCCCACTACCGGCGGATCGCGGTCGCGGCCCGTGCCGCCGGGGCCGCGACCCTGGTCCTCAACCACGGCACCCGTCCCGACCCGGGGTACGAGGAGTTCGCCGACCTCCTCGTCACCTTCGAGGGCCCCTGGGACGCCTACCGCACGCTCGACCTGCCCGTCGCGCCCCACTACTGTCACCTCGTCTACGCCGCCCCGCCCGGCCTGCGGCCCGCCACCGCGGTCCACTGCGCCGTCCCCGGCACCGGCGCCCACCCCTGGGGCACCCTGCCGCACCTCCCGGAGCCCGCCCGATGAGACGACGCGCGGCCCTGCTCGCCGCGGTGCTGCTGCTCGCCACGGCCTGCACCTCCGGCCCCGCACCGGACGCCGGGCAGGACGCCAAGCGCCCCGGGGAGCGCTGGCGTCCCGCGCCCGGCCTCGCCTGGCAGTGGCAGCTCAGCGGCCGGCTCGACCCCACCGTCGACGTACCCGTGTACGACATCGACGGCTTCGACCACCCGGCCGCGACCGTCGCCGACCTGCACCGGCGCGGCCGCAAGGTCATCTGCTACCTCTCCACCGGAGCCTGGGAGGACTTCCGCCCCGACGCCGGCCGCTTCCCGCGGTCCGTCCTCGGCGAGGGCAACGGATGGGAGGGCGAACGCTGGCTCGACATCCGCCGCACCGACGTCCTCGAACCCCTGATGGCCGAGCGCCTCGACATGTGCCGCGACAAGGGCTTCGATGCCGTCGAACCCGACAACATGGACGGCTACCGCAACCGCACCGGCTTCCCCCTGACCACGGCCGACCAGCTCCGCTACAACCGTCTGATCGCCCGCCTCGCCCACGACCGCGGCCTCGCCGTCGGCCTCAAGAACGACCTCGACCAGATCCCGCAGCTGCTCCCCGACTTCGACTTCGCGGTCAACGAGCAGTGCGCCCAGTACGACGAGTGCGAGCTCCTCGCCCCGTTCGTGACGGCGGGCAAGGCCGTCTTCCACGTCGAGTACGAGCTGGACACGCCCGCGTTCTGCCCGCGGGCCCGGAAGCTCGGCCTGGACTCGATGCGGAAGCGGTACGAGCTCGACGCCTGGCGCAGGCCCTGCTGACGGCCGGTCAGCCCAGGGTCAGCGCCACCAGTGTCACCGTCGCCGCCGTCTCCTCCACGGCCCCGAACACGTCGCCGGTCACCCCGCCGAAGCGCCGCACGCAGCGCCGCAGCAGCAGCGCCGCCGCACACAGGCCGGCGCCCGCCGCGACGACGTCGCGGACCGCGTCGTACGGGGAGAGCAGGACGCCCGACGCCGCGCACAGGAGCAGCACGAGGGCGGTCGCGAGGGTCGCGGCGCGGACGGGGACCGTGGCGGCGACGATCGCGCCGAGCCCCTCGGGGCGGGCGGCGGGGACGCCGTGGCGGGAGGCGTGGGTGAGGGCGAGGCGGGCGACGGTGGCCGCGAGGACGGCGGCGAGGGCGCCGTGCGCCCAGCTCTCGCCGTACGCCTCGTACAGGGCGGCGACCTGGGCGAGGAGGGCGAGGACCAGGGCGATGACGCCGAAGGGCCCGATGTCGGACTGCTTCATGATGCGCAGGGCGTCCTCGGCGGGCTTGGCGCTGCCGAGGCCGTCGGCCGTGTCGGCGAGGCCGTCGAGGTGCAGGCCCCGGGTGAGGACGGCGGGCACGGCGGTGGTGGCGACGGCGGCGAGCAGCGGGCCGGAGCCGCACAGCAGCAGGAGGCCGCCGGTGGCGGCGGCGCAGAGGCCGACGACGAGTCCGGCGACCGGCGCGCAGAGCATGCCGACGCGCGCCGCGTCACGGTCCCAGCGGGTGATGCGGGCGGGGAACACCGTGAGGGTGCCGAAGGCGAAACGCAGGCCGTCCATCCGGGCAGGGTAATCGCCGCCCCCGGACGGTAGATTGCGCGTTCCGGGCATATCGCTCAGATCGGAGAGGGGGTGGCATGGGTCACTGGTTCACCCGCAACATCGTCGAGCCGGGGAAGCTCCCGATGCTCCTGGCCCTGACCTCGTTCGTCGTGACGTTCCTGGTCACCCGTACCGTCACCCGGCTCATCCGCGCGGGCCGCGGGCCGTTCCGGAACGTCTCCTCCGGCGGGCTGCACATCCATCATGTCGTGCCGGGCGTCGTCCTCACCGTCCTCGGCGGCTTCGGCGCCGTCGCGAGCGGCCGGCACGGCCTCGGGGCCTGCGCCTTCGCCGTCGTCTTCGGCATCGGCGCGGGCCTCGTCCTCGACGAGTTCGCGCTCATCCTCCACCTCGACGACGTGTACTGGACCGACGAGGGCCGCAAGAGCGTCGAGGTCGTCGTCCTCACCGCCTCCCTGGTGCTGCTCGCCCTGAGCGGCTTCTCGCCGCTGGGCGTCGACGACGTGACCACCGAGGAGCGCCAGGACCGGGTCACCTTCCTCCTCACCCTGGTCCTGAACTTCCTCCTCATCCTCGTCACCCTGGTGAAGGGGAAGTTCCGGATGGCCGTGCTCGGCACCCTCGTGCCGTTCGTCGCCGTCGTCGGGGCCGTGCGCCTCGCCCGCCCCGGCTCCTGGTGGTCCCGCCGCTTCTACGGCCGCCGCCACCGGGCCCGGGCCCGCGCCCGCATCCGCACGTACCGGCACGACAAGCGGTGGACCAAGGTGCGCCGCAGGGCTCAGGACCTGATCGGAGGCTTCCAGGAACGGGTGCCCGGCCGGGGCCCGACGCCGCCGGCCTGACCGGTCCGCCGCTCCCGCCACGCCACGACCGCGATCAGCAGGAGCACCCCGGCGATCGCCGCCAGGTGCTCCCGGCCCGCCAGGTTCGGCTTGACCACGACCTCGACGACCATCGCGAGGACGACGGCCGCCCCCGTCGCGTACGCGCGGTACCGCCAGCAGACGTACACGGCGAGCCCGACCACCGCCGCCGACGGGCCGGTGTCGACGACCCGCGCGTCGGAGGCCGGCAGCCCGAACGGGGAGTCCGGGCCGAGGGCGACGCCCAGGCGCGCGTACAGCGTCCCGCACAGCGTCGCCAGATAGGCGACCCCGAGCGTCCGCCACCGGCCGAGGCAGATCTCGGCGATCCCGAACACCAGCAGGACCTGCGCGAGCGCACCCCAGACCGGCAGGTCGAGCGCGGGGACGAAGAGCGACAGCGGCGTCCTCAGGAGCGCGGCCCCGAGCGGGTCCTCGGCCCGCACGGAACCGACGTCCTGGACCGGCCCGTATCCCCACTCCTGGTTCTGGACCACCTGGAAGAGGCCGGTGAGGCAGACGGCGGCCAGCGTCAGCGGGACCGCGCGCCACCCCCTCCCGACGAGCGCCGTCCGCACGGTGGTGAACAGCGGCCCCCACTCGCGGCGGGCGAACTCCCGGACGGCGCGGCTCACCGCCCGCCCGCCAGATGCCCGCGGTGCAGCCACTTCGGCAGCCCCGGGGCCTCCAGGAACCCCTCGGCGCGGCCGGCGGCCAGGCCGATGCGCGGCAGGTCGGCGCTCTTCTCGAAGAGCATGAAGCGGGGCTCCCAGATCGGTCGGTACTTGGCGTTGGCGCGGTACAGCGACTCGATCTGCCACCAGCGGGAGAAGAAGCCGAGCAGCGAACGCCACAGCCGCAGCACCGGCCCCGCACCGAGCTTCGAGCCGCGTTCGAAGACGGAGCGGAACATCGCGAAGTTCAGCGAGACCTGAGTGATCCCGATCTCCCCGGCCCGCTGGAGCAGCTCGATCACCATGAACTCCACCAGGCCGTTCTCGGACTCCCGGTCACGGCGCATCAGGTCCAGCGAGAGCCCCTTCGGACCCCACGGCACGAACGACAGCAGCGCCCGCAGCTCGCCCTTCTCGTCGGTGCACTCCAGCATCACGCAGCGGCCGTCCCGCGGATCGCCCAGCCGGCCGAGGGCCATCGAGAAGCCCCGCTCGGTGGCCCCGTCCCGCCAGTCGTCGGCCTTGCGGAGCAGCTCCTCCATCTCGGGCGCCGGAATGTCCTCGTGGCGGCGGATGCGGACCTCGTACCCGGCCCGCTTGACCCGGTTGAAAGCCTGCCGGACCGTCCGCATGGCCCGGCCCTCCAGGGTGAAGTCGTCCGTCTCCACGATCGCCTCGTCGCCCAGCTCCAGGGCGTCCAGGCCGTGCCGGGCGTAGATCACCCCGGCCTCCTCGCTCGCGCCCATCACCGCCGGGATCCAGCCGTGCTCGCGCGCCTCGGCCAGCCACGGCTCGATCGCGCCCGGCCAGGCCTCGGGATCGCCGATCGGGTCGCCGGAGGCGAGCGAGACCCCGCCCACCACGCGGTAGGCGACGGCGGCCTTCTCGCTCGGCGACCACACGACGCTCTTCTCGCGGCGCAGCGCGAAGTAGCCCAGCGAGTCCCGGTTCCCGTGCTTGTCGAGCAGGAGCCGCAGCCGCTCCTCGTCCTCCTCGGTCAGCGGGTCGACGGCCCGCCGGGACCGGAAGGCGGCGAAGAGCACCGCGAACAGCAGCAGCGTCGACAGGACGTTGATGGTGACGTCGACCCAGCCGGGGGTGGAGATCCCCGCGAAGCGCGCGTCGTCGGCGGCCAGCGTCACGAGCCGCATCACGCCGTACCGCCAGCGCTCCAGGAAGGTGGAGTGGCCGGAGGACGTGTTGGTGACGGTGACCAGGGCGGCGGCGAGGAGCGAGGTGACGAGCAGTCCGCCGACCGCGACACCCGCCGCGAGCCGGGGGTTGGAGCGGTCGCCCTTCGCGTAGAACTCCCGGCGGCCCAGCAGCAGGGCGACGACGAAGGCCGCCGTCAGGGCCAGCGAGATCCAGTTCTGGGCGTGCTGCCGCACCTCGGGGAAGAGCATCACGAGGACGAAGAGCAGCAGGAAGAGCCCGGCCAGCACCGTGTTGAGGATCCACGCCGCCCGCTTCCTGCGCCGCATGGTGATCGCGAGGAAGAGCGTGAAGACGCCCGAGGCGAAGCCCGCCGTGAGCATGTACGGGGTGAAGTAGTCGTCCTCGTTGTGCCGGCGCAGGTCCTGGCCCAGGGAGACCCAGACGGCACTCAGGAGGTTGACGAACGTGACGACGCGCAGGTACCAGACGGCGAACGCGGCGCTGCGCCGCGAACGGGCCGTGCTGCCACGGGGCGCTGCTTCGGCGGACAAACGGACCTCTCCCATGAAAAGCGATCATATGGGGCACCGTCGGCCGTGCGGCGACGCCGGAGGCGGCCGCGCGCGCGTCGCGCACGGCCGCCTCCGGGACGTCGGTCCGTCGTGTGTCAGCTCGCCCCGCCCACCTCGTCCACCCCGTCCGCCGCACCGGCGACGTCCGTCGGGTCCGTCACGTCCGGAGCGGTCGGATCCGGACGCTCGGGCAGCTCGGCGGCGAGTGCCGCCGCGGCCCGGACGAGGGGGAGCGCGAGCAGTGCCCCGGTTCCCTCACCCACATGGACGCCGTGGTCGAGCAACGGGTTGAGCGCCATCCGGTCCAGCGCCTTCGCCTGCGCCGGCTCCCCGCTCACCTGCCCCGCCAGCCACCAGTCCGGCGCCCGGAACGCCGCCCGCTGCGCCACCAGCGCGCAGGCCGCGCCCACCACACCGTCCAGGACCACTGGAAGCCGCCGCACCGAGGCCTGGAGCAGGAATCCCGTCATCGCCGCCAGATCGGCGCCGCCGACCGCCGCGAGCAGCTCCACCTGGTCGCCCAGGACCGGCCGCGCCCGGCGCAGCGCGTCCCGGATCGCCGCGCACTTGCGCATCCACGCCAGGTCGTCGATCCCGGCGCCACCGCGCCCGGTCACCACCGAGGCGTCCGTGCCGCACAGGGCCGCGATCAGCGTCGACGCCGGGGTCGTCCCGCCCACGCTCAGGTCCCCGAGCACCACCAGGTCCGTGCCCGAGTCCGCCTCCTCGTCGGCGATCTCGATGCCGAGCCGCAGCGCCGCCTCGGCCTCCTGGGCCGTCAGCGCGTCCTCGACGTCGATCCGGCCGCTGCCGCGCCGCACCCGGTGCCGCGTCACCTCGGCGGGCAGCAGCTCCGGGTCGCAGTCGAGCCCGGCGTCCACCACCCGCACCGGCACGTCCAGGGACCGGGCCAGGACCGCGACCGGGCTCGACCCTTCGAGGACCGCGCGCACCAGCTCGTACGCCGTCCCGGCCGGCCGGCCCGACACGTCGAGCGAGGCCACCCCGTGGTCGCCCGCGAAGAGCACCACGCGCGGCTGCTCGATCGCCCGCACCTTCACCGTCGCCTGCGCCGCCGACAGCCACTCGCCCAGCTCGTCCAGGCGCCCGAGCGCCCCCGGCGGTACGGTCAGCCGCTCGCGGCGCTCCTCGGCGTCACGCCGAATGCCGCCGTCGGGGCGCTCGATCAGATCGGAGAAGTCGTCCAGGTTCACGGGTTGCCGCCTTGTGACATCAGCGAGGGCCATCGGTGATCGGCAACCCTACCCGCGCAGCACCAACGGCTGGCCCGCGACCACCAGGAGCACCTGCTCGCACTCGTCGGCGACGGCCGCGTTCAGCCGGCCCAGCTCGTCGCGGAACCTGCGCCCCGCCGCCGTGCCCGGCACCACCCCCGCACCCACCTCGTTCGTCACCGCGACGACCCGGCGGCGCGTCGCCCGCACCGCCGTCACCAGCTCCGCCGTCCGCTCCCGCAGCGCCGCCTGCCCGCCGTCCGCCCACGTCGCGTCGGACCAGGCGCCCACCCGGTCCATGGCGTCCGTCAGCCACAGCGACAGACAGTCGATCAGCAGCGCCGGCCCGTCCTCCGCCAGCAGCGGTACGAGGTCGCAGGTCTCGGCGGTACGCCAGGAACCCGGCCGCCGCTCCCGGTGCAGGCCCACCCGCTCCGCCCACTCCGGGTCCCCGTCCCGGGTGCCGCCCGTCGCCACGTACAGCACGTCGGGGAACGACTCCAGGCGCCGTTCCGCCTCCACCGACTTCCCCGACCTGGCCCCACCGGTCACCAGCGTCCGCCGCGGCACGTCCGGTACGTCGTGGTACTCGCCCGCGTACAGCGTCGTCCCGTCCGGCACCGCCCGCGCCCCCGCCGCCGCGAGCCGCCGGTCCAGCTCGGCGCCCGTCGGCGCGTCGTGGTCCAGGTGCGCCGCGACCACGTCCGTCGTCGGGCCCACCGCGCCGGTCGCCCGCAGCCGGGCCAGCGCGTCCGGCCGGCCCGTGACGTCGGCGACGACCACGTCGTACGGCGTCCCGTGGTCCTCCGCGAGCCCGGCGGGCGCCCCGCCCGGCGGCAGGTACAGCAGCCGCTCGCCGTCGGCCGAGGTCACCTCGTACCCGGTGCCCGGCGAGTCCATCGGCACCGCGCGCACCCGGTGCCCGCTGATCAGCGTCAGCTCCCGCCCGTCCGGCACCCGCCCCGCCGTCGGCAGCCCGGCCGGGACCTCGACGGCCGGTCCGTCGTGCGGGTGCGTCAGGAGCACCTGCCGCACCGCCACGAGCGAGTGTCCCGACCGGGCCGCCGCCAGGGCCGCCCCCGGCGTCAGGTCGAGCAGCAGGGCCCCGTCCACGAGCAGCGAGGTCGCGGCCCGCGCGCGGGTACCGACGGAGAGCGCGCAGCGGGCGCAGGGGCAGTCGGGGCGGGGCAGCCCCAGGGGGGCGCCGGTGCCGAGCAGAGTCAGTTCCACCCTCAGATCCTCCCGCGCCACCGCAAGCCGTGCGCGCCCGGCTACTCTGCGGGCAGGAAACCGATCACCGGGTGAGCCCCAGGAGGCGGACATGGCATGGACGTGGCGGTTCGAGAAGTCCGACGGCGCGGAGGTCCAGCCGGTGGTGACTCCCGAGGAGTTCACCACCCAGGGCGACGCCGAGAGCTGGCTCGGCGAACACTGGCGCGACCTCCTCGACGGCGGCGCCGACCAGGTGACCCTCTCCGAGGACGGCGCGAAGATCTACGGCCCGATGCCCCTCGACGCTGAGGGCTGATCCCCGCACCCGGGCGCCGCGGCGGGGGCCCCCCCCCCCCCCCGGGGGGGGGGGGCCGGCGCCGGGGGCCGACCCCCCCGGGGGGGCGCGACGGA
>NZ_JBSFSA010000076.1:0-14247 GCF_053589515.1 Streptomyces sp. NPDC003327
ATATCTACCCGACCCTATACACACCCCTACCCCACACGACGCTCTTCCGACCGCGCGGACCGGTCCGCGCACCCCCTCCGCCGTACACCCCCTCCGCCGTACACCCCCTCTCCGTACAGCCCCTCCCCGCACACCGCGGACGCGTCCGCCCGCGCCCGGCGGAGAAGCCCTACGAGCCGAGGATCGTCGTCAGGAACTCGCCGGTCCACGCGAGGAGTTCACGGCCCACGACGGGCTTGCCGCCGATCTTGCCGGTCGCCGGCCGCGGCACCAGGATCTGGTGGACCGCCGGCTTGACGACCGACTTCGGGTGCAGCCGCTTGAGCCGCAGTTCCTGCGACTCGCGCAACTCCACGGGCGCGAAGCGGATGTTGGGGCCCTGGAGGACGATCTCGCCGACCCCGCAGGCCCGCGCCAGCATCCGCAGCCCGGCCACCAGGAGCAGGTTCTCCACCGGCTCGGGCAGCTTGCCGTACCGGTCGGTGAGCTCCTCGCGTACGGCCCTGATGTCCTCCTCCGAGTTCGCGGAGGCGATCGCGCGGTACGCCTGGAGCCGCAGCCGCTCGCCCGGCGCGTAGTCGTGCGGCACGTGCGCGTCGACGGGCAGCTCGATCTTCACCTCCAGCGGCGGCTCCTCCTCCGCGCCGCCCTCCAGGGAGGCCCGGTAGTCGGCGACCGCCTCGCCCACCATCCGCACGTACAGGTCGAAACCGACGCCCGCGATGTGGCCGGACTGCTCGCCGCCGAGGAGGTTGCCCGCGCCGCGGATCTCCAGGTCCTTCATCGCCACGTACATGCCGGCGCCCATCTCGGTGTGCTGGGCGATGGTGGCGAGCCGCTCGTGCGCGGTCTCCGTCAGCGGCTTCTCCGGCGGGTAGAGGAAGTAGGCGTAGCCGCGCTCGCGGCCGCGCCCGACGCGGCCGCGCAGCTGGTGGAGCTGCGAGAGGCCGAAGTTGTCGCCGCGCTCCACGATCAGGGTGTTGGCGTTGGAGATGTCGATGCCGGACTCGACGATCGTCGTCGAGACGAGCACGTCGAACTTCTTCTCCCAGAAGTCGACGACGACCTGCTCCAGGGCCTGCTCCGACATCTGGCCGTGGGCGGTCGCGATCCGCGCCTCCGGCACGATCTCGCGCAGCCGGGCGGCGGCCCGGTCGATGGAGTCGACCCGGTTGTGGATGTAGAACACCTGGCCCTCGCGGAGGAGTTCGCGGCGGATCGCCGCGCCGATCTGCTTCTCCTCGTACGGGCCGACGAAGGTGAGGACCGGGTGCCGCTCCTCCGGCGGGGTGGTGATCGTCGACATCTCGCGGATGCCGGTCACCGCCATCTCGAGCGTCCGGGGGATGGGGGTGGCCGACATGGTCAGCACGTCGACGTTGGCCCGCAGCTTCTTCAGCTGCTCCTTGTGCTCGACGCCGAACCGCTGCTCCTCGTCGACGATGACGAGGCCGAGGTCCTTGAACTTCGTCTCGGAGGAGAAGAGGCGGTGGGTGCCGATGACGACGTCGACCGAGCCCTCCCGCAGCCCCTCCAGGGTCGCCTTCGACTCGGCGTCCGACTGGAACCGGCTGAGCGCCCGCACCTTCACCGGGAACTGCGAGTACCGCTCGCTGAACGTGCCGAAGTGCTGCTGCACGAGGAGCGTCGTGGGGACGAGGACGGCGACCTGCTTGCCGTCCTGGACGGCCTTGAAGGCGGCCCGCACCGCGATCTCCGTCTTGCCGTAGCCGACGTCGCCGCAGATCAGCCGGTCCATCGGGACCGTCTTCTCCATGTCCTCCTTCACCTCGGCGATCGTCGACAGCTGGTCGGGCGTCTCCGCGTACGGGAAGGCGTCCTCCAGCTCGCGCTGCCAGGGGGTGTCCGGGCCGAAGGCGTGGCCGGGGGCCGCCATCCGGGCCGAGTACAGCTTGATCAGGTCGGCGGCGATCTCCTTGACGGCCTTCTTCGCGCGGGCCTTCGTCTTCGTCCAGTCGGCTCCGCCGAGCCGGTGCAGGGTGGGGGCCTCGCCGCCGACGTACTTGGTGACCTGCTCCAGCTGGTCGGTCGGGATGTACAGCCGGTCACCGGGCTGACCGCGCTTGGCGGGGGCGTACTCGACGAGGAGGTACTCGCGGGTCGCGCCCTGCACGGTCCGCTGCACCATCTCGATGTACCGGCCGACGCCGTGCTGCTCGTGCACGATGTAGTCGCCGACCTCCAGGGTCAGCGGGTCGATCGTCTTGCGCCGCTTGGCGGGCATCCGCTGCCCGTCCTTGCCGGCCGCCTTCTGCCCCGACAGGTCGGTCTCGGTGAGGACCGCGAGCCGCAGCGCCGGGTCGACGAAGCCGTGGTCGATGGAGCCGCAGGCGACGTGGACGACGGAGGGCGCGAGCTCGGTCAGGTCGGCGGCGAGCCGCGCCGCGATGCCCTCACCGCCCAGCACCTCCACGGTGCGGGACGCCGGGCCGTGCGCCTCCGTCACGTAGACCGTGCGCCAGCCGTCCGCCAGCCAGCCCTTGGTGTCGGCGAGCGCGCGGGCCGTGTCGCCGCGGTACGACTCCGGGGCGTGCATGCCCAGCGTGAGCGTGTCGCCGTCGGTGCCGGCCGGGTCCGCCGCGAACGGCGACACCGACCACCAGGGCATGCCCAGCTCCCGCGCCCGGTCCCGTACGTCCGCGATTCCCCACAGCGAGGCCGCTCCGACGTCGATGGGGGCCTCGCCGCCGCCGGCGGTCGCCGCCCAGGACGCCTGGAGGAACTCCTGCGAGGTCGCCACCAGGTCCGCGGCGCGGGTCCGCACCCGCTCCGGGTCGCAGACGACGGCCATCGCGCCCTGCGGCAGCACGTCGAGCAGCAGCTCCATCTCGTCGACGAGGACGGGGGCGAGGGACTCCATGCCCTCCACCGCGATGCCCTCGGCGATCTTGCCGAGGAGTTCGCCGAGCTCGGGGTGCTCCTCGGCGAGCGCGGCGGCGCGCTGCCGCACGTCGTCCGTGAGGAGCAGCTCGCGGCAGGGCGGCGCCCACAGGCCGTGTTCGGCGACTTCCAGGGACCGCTGGTCGGCGACCTTGAAGTAGCGGATCTCCTCGACGTCGTCGCCCCAGAACTCGATGCGGAGGGGGTGCTCCTCGGTGGGCGGGAAGACGTCCAGGATGCCGCCGCGGACGGCGAACTCGCCGCGCTTCTCGACCAGCTCCACCCGGGAGTACGCGGCGGCCGCGAGGCCCTCGACGACGGCGTTCAGGTCGGCCTGCTGCCCGGTCCGCAGCGCCACGGGCTCCAGCTCGCCGAGGCCCTTGACCTGGGGCTGGAGCACCGAGCGGATGGGCGCCACGACGACGCTGACCGGTCCTGCGGACGGGTCGTCGGCGCGGGGGTGCGTGAGGCGGCGCAGGACGGCGAGGCGGCGGCCGACGGTGTCGGAGCGGGGCGAGAGCCGTTCGTGCGGCAGGGTCTCCCAGGAGGGGTACTCGACGACGGTGTCCGGGTCGAGGAGGGAGCGCAGGGCCGCCGCCAGGTCCTCGGCCTCCCGGCCGGTGGCGGTGACGGCGAGCACGGGGCGCCCGGAGTCCCGGGCGAGCGCGGCCACGGCGAAGGGGCGTGCGGCCGCCGGCCCGACCAGGTCGACGTGCGGGCGATTGCCGTCGGCGGCGGCCTTCACCGCTTCGGCGAGGGCCGCGTCCTTGACGACGACGTCGAGCAGACCGTGCAGGCTCATGGACTTCCATCCCGGGTTCGGACTACGGGGTCGGACAACGCGAACAGCCCGACACGTCGCACGGGCCGGGATCCCCACCCTACGACGCCCCTCCGTCACCCGCCCGCGAAACCCTCCGGGGCCGGTGGGGGCTCCACCCGCGCGCGAGCCGCCGCCCCGGGGAGGGGCGGCGGCTCGCGTACGGCGTACGGCCGGGCCGTACGGCGGTGGGACCGGGCGGGCCCTGCGGGGCTCAGTCGGTGGCGATGGCGGTGAGGACGTTGAGCCGGGAGGCGCGGAAGGCCGGGACCAGCGCCGCGAGGAGGCCCACGAACGCCGAGCCGACGAAGACGGTGAGGATCGTCGGCCAGGGGATCTCCAGGACCCCGAGGCCCTCCAGGGCCAGCAGCTTCTGCGCGGCCGTGCCCCAGCCCATGCCGAGCCCGAGGCCGAGGAGCGCGCCGAAGAGGGCGATGACCACCGACTCCAGGCGGATCATCCGCCGCAGCTGGCGCCGCGAGAGGCCGATGGCCCGCATGAGGCCGATCTCGCGGGTCCGCTCGACGACGGAGAGCGCCAGGGTGTTCACGACGCCGAGGACCGCGACGACGATCGCGAGGGCGAGGAGCCCGTACACGATGTTGAGGAGCTGGCCGACCTGGTCCTTCAGGTCCTCCTTGTAGTCGGCCTGGTTGCTGACCTTGTACTGCGGGTACGGCGCGAGCGCGTCCTTGAGGGCCCGGTACGCCTCGGCGTCCTGGCCGTCCCGCGCGGAGGCGAGGAGCAGCGCGGGCTGCGGCATGCGGTCGGCGGGGACGGCGGCCCGGGCGGTCGTGAGCGCCGTGTACATGGCGCCCTTGTCGACGTTGGAGCGGTCCGAGGTGATGGCGGCGACCTTCAGCTTCACGGTGGCGCCGCGCTTGAAGGCGACGGTGAGGGTGTCGCCGACGGTGACGCCGTGCTCGGTGGCGTAGTCGCTGCCGACGGACATCGCGCCGGGGGCGTACGCGTCGGCGAGCCGGCCCGCGGTGGTCTCGCGGCGCAGGTCCCGCGGGTACGTGGGGTCGGTGGCGGCCAGGCCGTGCTCGAAGGTCCTGCCGCGCGGGTCGGTGACGGTGGCGTCGACCCAGACGTAGGTGGTGACGTGGTCGAGGCCGGGGGCCTTCTCCACGGCGGCCCGGGCCTGAGGGACGATCGGCTGTCCGGTGGCGTTCTGGACGATGAAGTCGGCGCCGACGGACCGGTCGAGTTCCTCGGTGGCGGAGGCCACCATCGAGGAGCCGACGACGGAGAGGCAGGCGACGAGCGCGAGCCCGATCATGAGGGCGGCTCCGGTGGCGCCGGTGCGGCGCGGGTTGCGGAGCGCGTTGCGTTCGGCCATGCGGCCGACGGGGCCGAAGATCCGCAGGACGAGGGCGCCGAGGACGCGGACGACGCCGCCCGCGAGGACGGGGCCGACGACGACGAGGCCGAGGAGGGAGAGGACGACGCCGAGGCCGAGCCAGAGGGAGCCGGGGCCGGCTTCGTCGGCGCGGGTCGCGGTCCACAGCGCGGCGGCGCCCGCGGCGGTCAGGGCGATGCCGATCCCGCCGCGTACGCGTCCGGCCCTGCCGTCGGCGGGGGTGCCCGCGTCGCGGAGGGCGGCCATCGGGGAGACCTTGCCGGCGCGGCGGGCGGGGACGTAGGCGGCGAGGACGGTGACGAGGACGCCGAGGGCGAGGCCGACGGCGGGGGTCGTCCACTTCAGGGTGAGGTCGCCGGTGGACAGCTCCATGCCCATGGTGGACATCAGCTCCATGAGGCCGACGGCGAGGCCGACGCCCGCGGCGACTCCGGCGACGGAGCCGACGACGCCGAGGAGCAGGGCCTCGACGAGGACGGAGCGGTTGATCTGGCGGCGGCTGGAGCCGATGGCCCGCATGAGGCCGATCTCGCGGGTGCGCTGGGCGACCAGCATCGAGAAGGTGTTGACGATGAGGAAGATGCCGACGAGGAAGGCGATGCCGGCGAAGCCGAGCATGGCGTACTTCATGACGTCGAGGAATCCGGCGACGTCCTCGCGGCCCGCGTCGGCGGTCTCGGCGGCGGTCTTCAGGCTGTAGCCGTCTGCGCCGGAGGCGTCGAGGGCGGCGGCGACGTTCGCCTTGAGGGCGTCGTCGGTGAGGCCGGGGCGGCCTTCGACCATGACCTGGGTGAACAGGCCTTCCTTGCCGAGGAGTTCGCGCTGTGCGGTGGCGGTGTCGAAGTAGACGACGGTGGCGCCGGGGTTGGTGACCTTGAAGTCGACGATGCCGGTGATGGTGGCGGTGAAGTCGCCGGTGGCGGCGATGGTCCGCAGCTCGTCGCCGGGCTTCAGGCCGTGCTTGTCGGCGGTGCCGCGGTCGACGACGACGTCGGTGGGGCCGCGCGGCTCGTGTCCGGTGGTCAGCTCGACCGAACGCAGCTCGTAGGGGCTCCAGTTGACGGCGATGGTCGGGGCGCCGCTGGTCGGGCCGACGTTGTTGTTCCGCGCGTCGACGACGGTGACGGCGAGGGAGGTGACGGAGCCCTGGGCCTCCTGGACGCCCTCGGCCTTCCGTACCGTCTCGACGACGGAGGCGGGGAAGGAGTCGGGGCGGCCGGTGTCGGGCGTCTCGTCGGACGGGTCGTCGTTCGTCGGGCTGACGGTGACGTCGGACGAGGTGACGGCGAAGAGCTTGTCGAACGTCGTGTTCATGGTGTCCGTGAACACGAGGGTGCCGCTGACGAAGGCGACGGAGAGGAGGACGGCGACGGCGGAGAGCGCCATGCGGCCCTTGTGGGCGAGGAAGTTGCGCAGGGAGGTCTTCAGGACGGTCACGACGTCCGCCCCCGGGCGTCGAAGTCCTTCATGCGGTCGAGGACGGCGTCGGCGGTGGGCCGCTCCATCTCGTCGACGATCCTGCCGTCGGCGAGGTAGAGGACGCGGTCGGCGTAGGAGGCGGCGACGGGGTCGTGGGTGACCATGACGATCGTCTGGCCCAGTTCGTCGACGGAGGTGCGGAGGAAGCCGAGGACCTCGGCACCGGCTCGGGAGTCGAGGTTTCCGGTCGGCTCGTCGCCGAAGATGATGTCGGGCCGGGCGGCGAGCGCGCGGGCGACGGCGACGCGCTGCTGCTGGCCGCCGGAGAGCTGGTTCGGCCGGTGCTTCAGCCGCTCGGAGAGGCCGACGGTGTCGACGACCCGGCGCAGCCACTCGGGGTCGGGCCTGCGGCCCGCGATGTCCATGGGGAGGGTGATGTTCTCGAGGGCGTTCAGGGTGGGCAGCAGGTTGAACGCCTGGAAGATGAAGCCGATCCTGTCCCGGCGCAGCCGGGTCAGCTTCCGGTCCTT
Organism: Streptomyces sp. NPDC003327; assembly: GCF_053589515.1. Lineage (NCBI taxonomy): Bacteria > Bacillati > Actinomycetota > Actinomycetes > Kitasatosporales > Streptomycetaceae > Streptomyces > Streptomyces sp. NPDC003327. The sequence goes on from NZ_JBSFSA010000076.1 coordinate 7,034, forward strand.
GAGGCCGGTGATCTCGGTCTCGTCCAGGAAGATCCGGCCGCTGGTGACGGTGTCGAGGCCGGCGAGGCAGTGCATCAGGGTCGACTTGCCGGAGCCCGAGGGCCCCATGATCGCCGTGAACCGTCCGCGGGCGATGTCCACGTCGACGGAGTCGAGCGCGACGACGCGGGTCTCCCCCGTGCCGTACGCCTTGACGACCTGACGCGCCCGCGCGGCGACGGCCGAACGCGCTTCAGTATCCCCGTGCTTGGGGATGGTCACAGCCGAAGTCACGGTCTTCTCCTCGAACAGTGGGTGGGATGTAAGTTCACGGTAAGGAGCGGGAGTCGACCTTCTCGTCCTCCGCCGGGACGACCGGCCCCTGGCCCGTATGGGGGAGATCCCCTTAGGGGTTCCTCCACCCGTGGTCCAAGTGAGACCCTGTGCCCCGCACATTTAGGTGTACGAAGAATGGAGTGGGCGGGTGGCGAGCGCGGGCTCAGCGGGCACAGGCACGGGCGCCGGAACGGACACCGGCAGCGGGGCGGCGAACCGGCGCGGAGCCGTCACGGCCTCCCTCATGCTCTGCATGGGCCTCGCCGCCCTCGACGGCACCGTCGTCTCCACCGCCGTCCCCCAGATCGTCGGCGACCTCGGCGGACTCTCCGTCTTCTCCTGGCTCTTCTCCGGCTACCTGCTCGCCGTCACCGTCACCCTCCCCGTGTACGGCAAGCTCAGCGACACCTTCGGCCGCAAACCGGTCCTCGTCGCCGGGACCGTCCTCTTCCTCGTCGGCTCCCTGCTGTGCGCCGCCGCCTGGGACATGGCCTCCCTGATCGCCTTCCGCGTCGTCCAGGGCCTCGGCGGCGGCGCCCTCCAGGGCACCGTCCAGACCATCGCCGCCGACCTCTACCCCCTCAAGGAGCGCCCCAGGATCCAGGCGCGCCTCTCCTCCGTGTGGGCCGCCTCCTCGGTCGCGGGCCCCGCCGCGGGAGGCCTCCTCGCCGGGTACGCCGACTGGCGCTGGATCTTCCTCGTCAACGTTCCGGTGGGGCTGCTCGCCCTCTGGCTGATCGTCCGCCACCTCGTCGAACCGGCCCGCACCGCGCCCCGCGCGCGCGTCCGCGTCGACTGGGCGGGCGCCCTCGCGGTCTTCGCCACGGGCGCGCTGCTGCTCACCGCGCTCGTCCAGGGCGGCGTCGCCTGGCCCTGGCTCTCCGCCCCGTCCCTGGGCCTCCTCGGCGGGGCCGCCGCGCTGGCCGCCCTCACCGTCGTCGTCGAGCGGCGCGCGGCCGAACCGATCATCCCGGGCTGGGTCTGGCGCCGCCGCTCGATCGCCGCCGTCAACCTCGCCCTCGGGGCCCTCGGCCTGCTCATGGTCGCCCCGGCCGTCTTCCTGCCGACGTACGCCCAGTCCGTGCTGGGCCTCGGGCCGATCGCCGCCGGCTTCGTCCTGTCGTCCTGGACGCTGAGCTGGCCCGTCGCGGCCGCGCTCTCCAACCGCGTCTACACCCGCATCGGCTTCCGCCGCACCGCGATCCTGGGCATCTCGCTCGCTCTCGCCCTGCTGCTCGCGTTCCCGTTCCTGCCGTTCCCCGGCGAACCGTGGCAGCCCGCCCTGCTGATGCTGCTCCTCGGCGGGGCCCTCGGCCTCTTCCAGCTGCCGCTGATCGTCGGCGTGCAGTCCACCGTCCCGTACGAGGAACGCGGCACCACCACCGCGTCCGTCCTCTTCTGCCGCCAGGTCGGCCAGAGCGTCGGCGCGGCGCTCTTCGGCGCCGTCGCCAACGCCGTCCTCGCCGCCCGCCTGGGCGCCGACACGGACCTGGACACGCTGGCCCCCGCCCTGGCCACCACGGACGAGATCCGCCGCGCGGTCGACGCGGCCGTGGACTACGTCTACCTGGGCGCGGCCGCGGCGGCGGCCCTCGCGCTCCTGACCCTGCTCACGCTGGCGCCGCGCCGCTTCCCCGTCCTGGAGGAGGGGGAGCGACGCGGCGCGGAACAGACCTGAGCCCTAGAACGCGGTGTCGTACGAGCCGTCGGGGGCCGTGTCCGTGGCCACCCGGCCCTTGAACGGCGCCCGCCAGTCGCCGGTCCCGGCGTAGAAGTAGCCGCCGCCCAGGGCGACCAGGTCGGGCCGCCCGTCGCCGTTGCCGTCGCCGATGCCGACGAGCTCGCTGTACGCGTTCCAGCCGGGGCCGACCTTCACGCGCTGCGCGAAGGTGCCGTTGCCGAGGCCGAGGTACATCCACAGCACGCCGGACGCGTCACGGGCGAGGAGGTCGCCGGCGGCGCCGCCCGCGATGTTGCCGGTGGCGGTGAGCTGGTTGTAGATCCCCCAGCCGGTGCCGATCTGCTTCCGCGTCGAGAACGGCGCGGTCGCGTTGCCGGTGCCCTGGTAGAGCCAGAGGCGGCCCCCGGTGTCGGTGGCCACGAGGTCGGCCCGGCCGTCGCCCGTCAGGTCGGAGCCGCCCGCGATCCTGTTGTAGATCCCCCAGCCGCTGCCGATCTTCGTGCGGGCCGAGAGCGGCTTCGCGCCGAGGCCGGTGCCCTGGTACAGCCAGAGCACACCGCTCCGGTCGCGGGCGATCGTGTCGGGGGCGGAGCTTCCCGCCACGTTGCCGACCGACTCCACCCGGTCGTAGATCCCCCAGCCGGTGCCGACCGTCTGCTCGTCCGCGGTGCGAAGACCCGTCCCCGAGGGCTGCGTGCCGGTCCGCTGGACGGACCCGTCGAGGCCGCGGAAGAACAGGTCGGGGGTGCCGTTGTCGTCGTAGTCGTGCGGCGCCGGCGGGCGGGTGACGGTGAACCGGCCGCTCGTCTTCAGCTCGGGCCCGATGCCCTCGTTGGGCCGGGCGATCAGCTCCCACGTGTAGTCGCCGTTGGGGGCGGGACGCGTGGAGTCGTACGAGGAGAGTTCCGTGCCGTTCCAGTGCAGGGCGAGCGTCCGCTCGGCCGGCTGCCCGCCCTCGCGGACGAGCGGCCACTGCTGCCGCTGCCCGGTCCGCACGTGCGTCAGGGTCACCCAGGCGTACACGTCGCCGCGGGAGACGTCCCAGGTCAGGTCGACGCCCTTGGCCAGTCGGTCACCGGTGATCACCGACGGGACGGTGGTGGAGAGCAGGGACACGGCGGTCGCCTGGCCGGTCGGCGCGACCAGCGCGGCGGCCGGCTTGCCGTTCTCGCCCAGGGTGACGCGGTAGAGGCCCTCGCCCCGGTCGAGCGAGCCGCCGCGCACGAGCAGCGAGCCGTCGGGCGCGGGGACGGCGGACGAGAAGTGGGTGAGCAGCTCGATCGTCTCGCCGGAGTCGACGTTCCGGGCGGTGAAGGGCCGCGGGGCCTTGAGCTCGTGCCCGGCGTACGGCTCCCCGCCCTCCTCGACGCGGCGCGGCTGACCGTACGTCAGCCAGTCGCCGAGCAGGTGGATCGTGTCCTCGAAGAAGCCGTTGGCGTCGATCAGCCTGGACCCGGGCGTGCCGACCCGGCCGACGCCGATCCGGTGCTTGTCGCCGTCGTACACCTCCCAGGCCACATGGGTGGAGGAGACCGTAGCCCCCTCCGACGCCCAGAAGCTCGCGCCGACGGGGTGCACGGAGCGGACGGCTCCCGAGTCGACGCCGACGACGACCCGGGACTCCCACTCGTCCAGGCCGAGACCGCAGTCGAACACCACGGTGTCCGCGGCGGAGGCACCGGCGACGTGGAAGCAGGTGTTCCCCGGCATGCCGGTCACCTTGCGGTCGATCACCGTGCCGTCGGCGCCGACGGTGAGGAGGTGCGGGTTCCAGGGCCCGCCCTCCGCGTCCACCATGACGACGAGCGTCGAACCGACGGCTCCGGCGAAGTACTGGCCCTCGGCGAGGGTCACCTGGACCGGCGCCGCCGTCGGGTCGCTCATGTCGTACACCTTCAGGACCCGGCTGTCGGTCGGGTCGGCCGCGTCGCCCGCGACGACGACGTCCGAGGCCCCGCCGGTCACCAGGGCGGCGCCGGGCAGGACGGTCGACGTGCCGTCGGAGAACCGCGTCCAGCGGTACTCGGGCACGGCGCCGCGGGGGGCGTTGGTGCGCGACAGGAAGCCGGTCGCTCCGGCGCTCACGACCTCGGCGTCGAGCGGGAACGTGACGGGGGCCTCCTGGGCCGCGTCGGCCGTGGTGGCGGTGCCGGCCGTGGTCGCGGTGCCGGTGGCGGCCGGAGCCGGAGCGGCGACGGCGGACGGGACCGCGACCAGGGACCCCCCGGTGGCCGCGAGCACCGCGGTGACGGCGGCGGCCGTGAGACGGCGGCGGCCGGACGTGCGCGTGCACTTCATGATGATCTTCCCTCCCCTAGGAGGGTGGAGAGTACCGCCCACCCACGACAGCCGCGTGCCCGGGGCCCTGGAGGGACCGCGCCGGGAAGCCTCACGCGGCGGGCCCGGGGAGCGTCAGGCAGAACGGGTGCCCGGCCGGGTCGACGAGCACCCGCCACCGCTCGGGGCACGGCTGTACGTCGGGCTCGGTGGCCCCCAGGGCGAGCAGTCGGGCGACGCCCTCGTCGAGGTCGTCCACGTCGAAGTCGAGGTGCAGCTGCTGCGGGAGGTCCTGGGCCGGCCGGCGCGGAGGCCGGTAGCCGTCCACCCGCTGGAACCCGACGAAGAGCCCGGACGAACCGGGGCCCCTGGTCAGCCCGGCGAACGCGTCGTCCGAACGCGCGTGCAGGGGCAGCCCGGTGGCCCGGTGGTAGAAGTCGGCGAGGGCCAGGGGGTCGGCACAGTCGAGGGTGACCGCCGTCAGTCGCATCAGCATGACGGGAATCTAGGACGACCCCCGCCGGGAGCCCACCGGATTTCTACTCCGGCTGCTCCTTCCCGGGCTTCTCCTTCGCATTGTCGTCCTCCTGGTCCGTGGCACCCGGGCGGCCCGTCAGGGCGGCGAGGGAATTGCGGATGTGGTCCATGTGGGAGTGGATCTCGTCCCGCGCGCCCTCGTGCTCCCGCAGCACCCGCTCCGTCTCCCGCTCGATCCGCTCCGCCTTCAGCCGCGCCGCCGCGCGCAGCTCCTCCGCCCGCGCCTCCGCGTCCTCCTGGCCGTGCCGGGCCCGCTCCTCGGTCTCCGCCAGGGCCCGCTGCGCCTCCGCCAGCCGCTCCTCCGCCGCGGCGAGCAGCTCCTCGTGGCGCGCGTCGAGGGCGGCGGCCGCCGCCGCTGCCTCCCGTTCGGCCTCGTCCCGTACGGCCGCCTGCTCCGCGCGCTGCTCGGCGAGCAGCTCCGCGGCGCGGGCCTCCGTCTCCTCGAACGCCTCCGCGGCCGCCGCCCTGTTCCCCTCGGCGTCCCGCCGCGCGACCGTGGTCAGCTCCTCGGCCCGCTCACGGGCCGCCTCCAGCGTCGCGCGGGCGGTCGCCTCCGCCTCCGCCCGTACGCCCTCCGCGTACGACCGGGCCGACTCCGCCGCCTCCTTCGCGGCCGCGTCCGCCGCCTCCGCGAGGGCCTGCGCCTCGGCCTCCGCCGCCCGTACGAGCCGCTCGTCCTCCTGCTCCGCGAGCTCCAGGATCTTCTGCGCGGCCTCGCCCAGCGACTCGTACCGCTGCGGGCGCAGGGCCGCGACCGCCTCCCGCAGCCGGGCGGCCTCCTCCTCCTTCTCCTGGACGAGGACCGCCATCCACTCCGCCCGCTCCCGGGCGGCGTCGCGCTCCGCGGCGAGCGCGGCGAGGTGACGGTCGACCTGCTCGGGGCGGTATCCCCGGCCCCGCCCGACAGCGAAACTCATCCCTGACGCCCCTTCCGTATGGACTCAAACATCAAGGATGCGCCATCAGAACGGACAAAAGACGCCCGACGTGAACACACGTCGAGCGCCCTTCATCACATTCCGTCAATCGGCGCCTACAGAAGGCCGTCCCACATCTGCTCCAGCAGAACCGCCCACCAGTTCTCCGGCGACGACAGCGCCGCCGGGTCCAACATCGCCAACTGCGCCTGGAAGTCGACCGTCCAACGGCCCGCCTGCTCGGGATTGAGCCCGAACCGCAGCCGCCACATCCGGCCCAGCAGCGCCATCGAGCGCGTGAACTCCGGCAGCCCGGTGTTCACGAACTGCGGCGGCACCGACTGCCCGCCCGGACCGGCCTCCACAGGCACCGCCACGATGTGCGCCGTCCCGTACTGGACGCAGATCGCCCGGCCGAAGTCCGACCCGAGCACCAGGTACGAACTCGCGTCCGCAGCCGGCTGCACCTGCCGCTGCGCCGCCAGCTCCGCCAGCGTCGGCACCACGGGCACCGCCGGCTGCGCCCAGAAGAACGGACCGAAGTCCGCCGGCAGCCCCGCCCACACGAGCGTGCGCGCCACCAGCTCCGGCACGCCCTGCCGGGACACCGCGCGCTGGTCGAACCGCAGGATGCCGGGACCGAACGCCCCCGCCAGCTCCTGCGCCACGCCCTCCGGCGGAACCGGCGGCGCCGGCTGCACCTGCGGCAACGGCGCCCGCACCGGCGCCGGGCGCGCGGGACCGTCCGCGACCTGGTGCAACTCGCCCTGATGGGTGAGGAGTTGCCGCATGCCCTGCTGACGGCCCGCATGGTCCCTGCCGTACGGGGCGATGCTCGTGATCCGCGCCTGCGGCCAGGTCTCCCGGATCATCCGGGCGCAGTAACCGCCCGGCAGCTCACAGGACTCCAACTCCGTGTGCAGTTCGAGGACCTGCTGCGGCGGCACGTTCAGCGCCCGCAGCTCGTGCAGGATCTGCCACTCCGGGTGCGGGGTGCCCGGCGCCGACCGCCGGATGATCTGCGCCTCGGACCCGTCGGGCGCCCGGTACCGCAGGACGGCCTGGTAGCCGGGACCGACCGTCGGCAGCCCGGACGGCTGCTGCGGGTACCCGTACGCGGGGGGCGCGGGGGCGGGCGGGGGCGGCGGACCGGCGGGGCCGGCCTGGTTCGGATGGGCCAGCATCGTCGCCGCATGCGCCACACCACCGGCCGGCGTCCCACCAGGAACACCCGGCGGCGGCGGAGGCGGCGGCGGACCCGCCGGACCCGCCTGATTCGGATGCGCCAGCATCGTCGCCGCATGCGCCACACCACCGGCCGGCGTCCCCCCGGGAACACCCGGCGGCGGAGGAGGCGGCGGCGGACCCGCCGGACCCGCCTGGTTCGGATGGGCCAGCATCGTCGCCGCATGCGCCACACCACCGGCCGGCGTCCCCCCGGGAACACCCGGCGGCGGAGGAGGCGGCGGCGGACCCGCCGGACCCGC
>NZ_JBSFSA010000077.1:0-13975 GCF_053589515.1 Streptomyces sp. NPDC003327
GATTCCCCGCCCCCGACGCTAATCGGGGACTCGCGTCCAAACCTTCGAACGCGGATTCCTCATTTCGCAAAAACATTCAGAGGCACAACGGCACGGCAAAGCACCGTCGGCTTCTGAGGATCTTGCGGAATCGCTGTCCGGGGCCGACCGGAGTCGGTGCTCACGTCGGACAACTCGGAGAACACTACGGATCGGGCGGGGCCGTGTCAACCCCCGGCCTCCCGGGGTACGGCGAAGGGGCCGACTCCCGGGGAGTCGGCCCCTTCGCGGGCCCGGACGTGGCTAGACGTTGAAGCGGAACTCGACGACGTCGCCGTCCTGCATCACGTACTCCTTGCCCTCCATGCGGGCCTTGCCGGCGGAGCGGGCCTCGGCGACCGAGCCCGTGGCGACGAGGTCGTCGAAGGAGATGACCTCGGCCTTGATGAAGCCCTTCTGGAAGTCGGTGTGGATGACACCGGCCGCCTCCGGGGCCGTGGCGCCCTTCTTGATGGTCCAGGCGCGGGATTCCTTCGGGCCGGCCGTCAGGTAGGTCTGGAGGCCGAGGGTGTCGAAGCCGACGCGGGCGAGGGTGGCGAGGCCGGGCTCCTCGGCACCGACGGACTGGAGGAGCTCCATGGCGTCCTCCTCGTCGAGCTCGGCGAGGTCCGCCTCCAGCTTGGCGTTGAGGAAGATCGCCTCGGCCGGGGCGACGAGGGCGCGCTGCTCGTCCTTGAAGGCGTCGTCGGTGAGCTCGTCCTCGTCGACGTTGAAGACGTAGAGGAAGGGCTTGGTGGTGAGGAGGTGGAGGTCGTGGAGGAGCTCGGCGTTCTCCGAGCCCTGGACGATGCCCTGCGAGAAGAGGGTGTCGCCCCTCTCCAGGATCTCCTTGGCCGCCTCGACCGCCGCGACCTTCGGAGCGACGTCCTTCTTGATCCGGGACTCCTTCTGGAGGCGCGGCAGGACCTTCTCGATGGTCTGGAGGTCGGCGAGGATCAGCTCGGTGTTGATCGTCTCGATGTCGTCCTTGGGCGAGACCTTGCCGTCGACGTGGACGACGTTCTCGTCCTTGAAGGCCCGGATGACCTGGCAGATCGCGTCGGACTCGCGGATGTTCGCGAGGAACTTGTTGCCCAGGCCCTCGCCCTCGCTCGCGCCGCGCACGATGCCCGCGATGTCGACGAAGTCGACCGTCGCCGGGAGGACGCGCTGGGAGGCGAAGATCTCGGCGAGCTTCGTGAGGCGGGCGTCGGGGACACCGACGACGCCGACGTTGGGCTCGATCGTGGCGAACGGGTAGTTGGCCGCCAGTACGTCGTTCTTGGTCAGGGCGTTGAACAGGGTCGACTTGCCGACATTCGGCAGACCGACGATTCCGATCGTGAGCGACACGGTGGCGACTTCCTGAGGGTGGGATGGTGGGCCGATCCCCCAGTTTACGGGCGGGGGGAACCGGCCAGCGACGGCGACCTTCGGTCGAACTCCGGTCCAAGGTCACCCAAAGGGCGTGTCCCGGACCGGGTTCCCGGCCCTTCCCGACCTACGTTGGTGGAGTGGAGCAGCACAGGACAAGTCAGCCGCAAGGCCGCCGACGGCCGCAAAGGCCCCTCACGCCGCCCGGGGCGCTCGTGGAGGGCGCGGCCGTGTACCGGGTGAAGGGCCGGTCGGGGCGCACGCGCGACGGTGCCGGGCGGGAGGCCCGCGTGGAGCGGGTGGCCGCCGGGCGGCCGCCGGGTGCCCGGCCGGTGCCGCCGGTGGTCCTGGCGCTGCGGCGGCTGCCGTCGCCGCGGCTGACGGGGCTGGGGGCCGGGCTCTTCGCCGCCGCGGCGATGCTGGTGCTCGGCTGCCTGGACTGGTTGCTGTTCGACGGCTCGCCGCTGGTCTTCGGGCTTCTGTTCCTGCCGGTGTGCGCCCTGACCGCGCTGTGGGTGCGGACGGCCGACCTGGTGACGGCGCCGATCGCCGTGCCGATCGCCTTCGCCGTCGGGGTCGTACCGATCTCCGGGGGTACGGGCGGGGTGGGCGGCCAGGCCATGGCGGTCGTGACGGCGCTCGCGGTGCACGCGGGCTGGCTGTACGGCGGGACGCTCGTGGCCGGGCTCATCGCGAGCGTGCGCAAGGTGCGGGACATGGGGCGGCGGCAGGAGCGGCGCGCCCGGCTCGCCCGGGCCGGGGCGCAGGAGGCCGCGGGCGGTGGCCGTCCGGCCACCGCCGAGCGCCGTCCGTGAGCTCCGTCCGTGAGCTCCGTCCGTGAGCTCCCGCCGTGACCTGGGCCGTCGGACGCCCGGCGCCTGAGGTCTCGCGCCGGGCGTCCGCCGTCTGACGGTCGCCGTCAGGTCGTGGTGGTGGTGGCCGCGGCGCGCATGGCCGCGCCGACGATGCCGGCGTCGTTCTGGAGCTGGGCGGGGACGATCTCCGCGCGGATGCCGTCGAGGTAGGGCAGGAACTTGTCGGCCTTGCGGCTGACTCCGCCGCCGATGATGAAGAGCTCCGGCGAGAACAGCATCTCCACGTGCTCCAGGTACTTGCGCAGGCGCCGGGTCGCCCAGTGCTCCCAGGTCAGCTCCTCGTCCTCCCTGGCCTTGGAGGAGGCGCGCTTCTCGGCGTCGTGGCCCTTGAGCTCCAGGTGGCCGAGCTCGGTGTTGGGGACCAGGCGGCCGTCGACGAAGAGGGCGGAGCCGATGCCCGTACCGAGGGTGAGGAGGATGACGGTGCCGGTGCGGCCGCGGCCCGCGCCGAAGGTGATCTCGGCGACGCCGGCCGCGTCCGCGTCGTTGAGGACGGTGACGGGCAGGCCGCCGAGGCGGTCGCCGATGAGGCGGGCCGCGTCGACGCCGATCCAGTTCTTGTCGACGTTGGCGGCGGTGCGGATGGTGGAGCCGGTGACGACGCCGGGGAAGGTCACCCCGACGGGTCCGGTCCAGCCGAAGTGCTCCACGACCTCCGCGACGCAGCCCGCCACATCGTCGGGTGTGGCGGGCTGTGGTGTCAGTACCTTGCGGCGCTCCTCGGCGAGCGCTCCGCGCTCCAGGTCCACGGGAGCGCCCTTGATGCCCGAGCCGCCGATGTCCACTCCGAAGACGTTCATGGACCCCACCGTACGGGCAGAGGAGGCGACTTACTCCTCGACGAGCCGGGCGGCCTCGGCGCGGAGGTCGCGGCGGAGCTCCTTGGGGAGCGAGAAGGTGAGGGACTCGTCGGCGGTCTTGACGATCTCGACGTCGGCGTAGCCGCGCTGGGCGAGCCACTCCAGGACCTCCTGGACGAGGACGTCCGGGACGGAGGCGCCGGAGGAGAGGCCGACGCTGGTGACGCCCTCCAGCCAGGCCTCGTCGATCTCGCTGGCGAAGTCGACGAGGTACGCGGCGGGGACGCCGGCCTGGAGGGCGACGTCGACCATGCGCTGGGAGTTGGAGGAGTTCTTGGAGCCGACGACGATGACGAGTTCGGCCTGGCCGGCCAGCTCCTTGATCGCGGTCTGGCGGTTCTGCGTGGCGTAGCAGATGTCGTCGGAGGGCGGGGAGATGAGCTGGGGGAACTTCTCCTTGAGCGCGTCGACGGTCTCCATCGTCTCGTCGACGGAGAGGGTGGTCTGGGAGAGCCAGACGACCCGGGAGGGGTCGCGGACCTCGACCTTGGCGACGTCCTCGGGGCCGTCGACCAGCTGGATGTGGTCGGGGGCCTCGCCGGAGGTGCCGATGACCTCCTCGTGGCCCTCGTGGCCGATGAGGAGGATGTCGAAGTCCTCGTTGGCGAAGCGCACGGCCTCCTTGTGGACCTTGGTGACGAGGGGGCAGGTCGCGTCGATGGTCGCGAGGCGCCCCTGGCGGGCCTCCTCGTGGACGGTCGGGGCGACGCCGTGCGCGGAGAACATCACGATGTTGCCGGGCGGGACCTCGGTCGCCTGGTCGACGAAGATGGCGCCCTTCCGCTCCAGGGTCTGGACGACGTACTTGTTGTGGACGATCTCGTGGCGGACGTAGACGGGGGCCCCGTACTGCTCCAGGGCCTTCTCCACGGCGATCACGGCACGGTCCACGCCCGCGCAGTAGCCGCGGGGAGCGGCGAGCAGGACACGCTTGGGGCGGTGGGTCGCGGGCGTAGCAGTCATGGGTCCCATCGTAAGGCCGCGTCGGTGAGCGGTTTGATCCGCGGCGTGGCCGAGACTGTGCGCCATGGCCGAGGAAACGCGGGTGGACGAGCACACCCAGCTCCGCCGGAACCTTGGGTTCCGTGACCTTGTCGTCTACGGGCTGCTCTTCATCGCTCCCATGGCTCCGGTCGGTGTCTTCGGCACGCTCGACGCGAAGTCGCACGGGGCCGTCGCACTGGTGTACGTCGTGGCGACGGTCGCCATGGCGTTCACGGCGTTCAGCTACGCGCAGATGGTGCGGGTCGCGCCGCAGGCCGGGTCGGTCTTCACGTACGCGCGGAAGGGGCTCGGCGAGGGGCCGGGGTTCGTCGCCGGGTGGATGGCGCTGCTGGACTACCTGCTCATCCCGGCCGTCGCGTACCTCTTCGCGGGGATCGCGATGGAGGCGCTGGTTCCGTCGGTGGACCGGTGGGTGTGGACGGGGATCGCGGTCGTCGTGACGACGCTGCTGAACCTTTGGGGGGTGCGGGCCGCGGCGCGGGTCGGCTTCGCGGTGCTGGCGATGGAGATCGTCGTGCTGCTGGTCTTCGTCGTGTCCGCCGTGGTGGCGCTCGTACGGGACGGGGCGCAGCGCGACTGGTGGTCGCCGCTGACCGGGGACGGGGCGTTCTCGTTCGCCGCGGTGGTCGGGGCGGTGTCGGTGGCGGTGCTGTCGTATCTGGGCTTCGACGCGATCGCCTCGTTCGCGGAGGAGGTCACGGGGGGTTCGGCGAAGGTGGCGCGGGCGCTGCTCTTCTGTCTGGCGCTGGCGGGCGTGCTGTTCGTGGCGCAGACGTGGCTGGTGGCGCTGCTGGAGCCGGTGTCGTCGGCGGAGCTCGCGGCGGATCCGGGCCGGCAGGGGTCGGCGTTCTACGACGCGGTGGAGGTCTCGGTCGGGGGCTGGTTGCACGACCTGGTGGCGGTCTCGAAGGCGATCGGCGCGGCTTTCGCGGCGCTCGCGGGCCAGGCGGCGGGCGGGCGGCTGCTGTTCGCGATGGGCCGTGACCGGCGGCTGCCGCACCTGCTGGCCCGTACGGACTCGGGGGTGCCGCGCGTGGCGCTGCTGGTCTCGGCGACGGTGACGATGGTCGCGGCGGTGTGGGCGGCCCGGCGGGACGACGGTCTCGACCATCTGGTCTCGGTGGTGGACGTCGGTGCCCTGACGGCGTTCGTGCTGCTGCACGCGAGCGTGGTGGGGTGGTTCGCGGTACGGAGGGCGGAGGGGCCGCCGCACGTGCTGAGGCACGTGGTGGTGCCGGTCGTCGGCGCGGCGATCCTGGTGGCGGTGATCGTGGAGGCGTCCGTAGCGGCGCAGGTGGTGGGGGTGGTCTGGCTGGGCGTCGGCCTGGTGGTCCTCGCGGTCCAGGGCGCGACCCGCGGGCCGGCGGGGCACGAGCCGGGTGCGGGCGGGCGCGGCCCGGGGGCCTGACGTTGTCGGACCGCGCCGTTACGCTCGGTGCATGGCTCTGACTACGTCCGCAGAAGCGCCGCTGCCCGTCGGTGAGGTCTCCCGGATGATCGGGGGCTGGATCGACCGGCTCGGGGCGATCTGGGTCGAGGGGCAGATCACGCAGCTGTCGCGGCGGCCGGGCGCCGGGGTGGTGTTCCTGACGCTGCGCGATCCGTCGTACGACATCTCGATCGGCGTCACGTGCTACCGGCAGGTCTTCGACGCGGTCGCGGACCTCGTCTCGGAGGGCGCCCGGGTGGTCGTGCACGCGAAGCCCGAGTGGTACGCGCCGCGGGGGCAGCTGTCGCTGCGGGCCGTGGAGATCAAGCCGGTCGGCATCGGGGAGCTGCTGGCACGTCTGGAGCAGCTGAAGCGGAGCCTGGGGGCCGAGGGGCTGTTCGCGCTCGACCGGAAGAAGCCGCTGCCGTTCCTGCCGCAGCTGATCGGCCTGGTGTGCGGCCGGGCCTCGGCGGCCGAGCGGGACGTCCTGGAGAACGCGCGGCGGCGCTGGCCGGCCGTCCGCTTCGAGGTGCGGAACGTGGCGGTGCAGGGCGTGCGGGCGGTGCCGCAGGTGATCCAGGCGGTGCGGGAGCTGGACGCGCACGAGGGCGTGGACGTGATCGTCGTGGCCAGGGGCGGCGGCAGCGTCGAGGACCTGCTGCCGTTCTCGGACGAGCAGCTGGTCCGGGCGGTCGCCGACTGCCGTACGCCGGTGGTGTCCGCGATCGGGCACGAGCCGGACTCGCCGCTGCTCGACCTGGTGGCGGACCTGCGGGCGTCGACGCCGACGGACGCCGCCAAGAAGGTCGTACCGGACGTGGGCGAGGAGCTGGAGCGGGTGCGCGGGCTGCGCGACCGGGCCCTGCGGTCGGTGCGGGGGCTGCTGGAGCGGGAGGAGCGGGGGCTCGCCCACGCGCTGGCGCGGCCGGTCATGGAGCATCCGCAGCGGATGGTCGAGGTGCGGGAGGACGAGCTGGACGCGCTGCTCGCGCGGAGCCGGCGGACGCTCGGGCACCTCCTGGACCGGGCGGACTCGGAGCTCGCGCACACGCGGGCGCGGGTGAGGGCGCTGTCGCCCGCGGCGACGATGGAGCGGGGGTACGCGGTGCTCCAGCGGGCGGACGGGGCGGTGGTCCGGTCGCCCGGGGAGGTCGCGGAGGGCGAGAAGCTGCGGGCGCGGGTCGCCGAGGGCGAGTTCGCGGTGCGCCGCGTGGGCGATCCGGCCTGACGGAACCGGGACCACAGGACCACCATGACCAGAGACGACACGGAGGACGGAACAGATGGCGAGCGGTACGGATACGGACGGGGAGATCGTGAAGGGGTCGGGGACGGGGTCGGGGACGGGGTCGGCGGCGCTCGGGTACGAGCAGGCGCGCGACGAGCTGATCGAGGTGGTCCGGCGCCTGGAGGCGGGCGGGACCTCCCTGGAGGAGTCGCTGGCGCTCTGGGAGCGGGGCGAGGAGCTGGCGCGGGTGTGCCGGCACTGGCTGGAGGGGGCGCGGGCCCGGCTGGACGCCTCGCTGGCGGCGGAGCGCGCGGCCGACGAGGCGGAGGACGAGGCCTGAGAGCGCGAGGCTGAGAGCGCGAGGGCCGAACTGCGGGGAAGTGGCCCGGCGGACGGGCCGGGGGCGTAGACTCCGAGTGAAGCGGATCACTATCCACATGGGTTAGTTGAATTTTCATCAATCATCGGCGTACTGTCGAGGACATCGCTCGAACACCCCGGCGAGCGAACCCCGTGCAGTCCGGAAGGTACGCAGCATGTCTCTCGTTCTCGACCCCGCCGCCCAGGACCTCCTCTTCCGTGAGGCCCGCACCGCCAACACGTTCACCGACGAGCCGGTGACCGACGAGCAGGTCCAGGCGATCTACGACCTGGTGAAGTACGGCCCGACCGCCTTCAACCAGTCCCCGCTGCGCATCACGCTCGTCCGCTCCGAGGAGGCCCGCGAGCGCCTCGTGAAGCACATGGCCGAGGGCAACCAGGCGAAGACCCGCACCGCCCCGCTCGTCGCGATCCTCTCCGCCGACAACGAGTTCCACGAGGAGCTCCCGGCGCTGTTCCCGCACTTCCCGCAGGCCAAGGACGTCTTCTTCGCCGAGCGTCCGGTCCGCGAGCAGGCCGCCCTCCTGAACGCCTCCCTCCAGGCCGCCTACTTCATCGTGGGCGTGCGCGCCGCCGGCCTGGCCGCCGGCCCGATGACCGGCCTGGACTTCGCGGGCGTCCAGAAGGAGTTCCTGGACGACGACCACACCCCGCTGATGGTCGTCAACATCGGCAAGCCGGGCGACGACGCCTGGTTCCCGCGCTCCCCGCGCCTCGACTTCGACCAGGTCATCACCACGGTCTGAGCGTCCGAGCCGTACCGCGGAAAGCCGCGCGAGCGGCGAGCGTCGAGAAAGCCCCCCGGTGCCGAGCACCGGGGGGCTTTCCCCTGCCTTCGGGCGAGCGCGCCGCCGTCCGGCCTCAGGCCTTCCGCGACCGGAGGGCGCCGGCCATCTCGGCCAGCTCGTCGAACGAGGCGGTGCCGGTGACGACCGTGGTGGCGCCGTCGCCCGTGCGGACGAGCGCGTCGTACTTCGGGCCCTCCCACAGCTGCCACACCTGGCCGGCCACCGTGCGGGTGCGGCCGGTGTCCTTCGCCTGGTGGGTCACGTCGGGGACGTACGTCCTCGGCTCCGTCGTCGCCTGGTGGATCGCCACGTACTGGGTCGTCGGGGAGAGGAAGCCGAGCTGCCAGGCGTTGCCCTGCTCGCGCTTGTACGAGACGACCGTCGCCTTCCATCCCTCCGCCAGGCCCTCCGGCGCGAGCACCGGGTACGGCGCCGCCCGCTGGGCCGTGGTCAGCTCGACCCGGTAGTCCTTCGCCTTCACCGGGTCGGCGTTCTCGTCGTGCGGGATGAAGAGATACATCACTCCCGCGGCGACCATGATCACCCCGAGGGACTGGAACATCCCGCGTACCGTCTGCCTGCCTCGCATACCTGCCACCCACCCATGGTCGCATCACGTCCTCGCGCTCAAACGTGGGCCCCACTGCTCAATATGTCGACCTACCGATAGAGTCGAAGCACCCTCTTCATCCCGGCCGTCGCCGTACAGAAAGGTGCGCTCCGATGACCGAGCACCACCTCCCGCCCGAGCTGGAGGTCTCCCCGGAGGCCCCCGACCGCAACCTCGCCCTCGAACTGGTCCGCGTGACCGAGGCCGCCGCCATGGCCGCCGGTCGCTGGGTCGGCCGGGGCGACAAGATCGGCGCGGACGGCGCTGCGGTCAACGCCATGCGGACCCTGATCTCCACCGTCTCGATGAACGGCGTCGTCGTCATCGGCGAGGGCGAGAAGGACGAAGCCCCGATGCTCTTCAACGGCGAGCGGGTCGGCGACGGCACCGGCGCCGAGGTCGACATCGCGGTCGACCCCATCGACGGGACCACGCTCAACGCCAAGGGCATGCCGAACGCGATCGCCGTGCTCGCCGCCGCCGACCGCGGCACCATGTTCGACCCGTCCGCGGTCTTCTACATGGACAAGCTGGTCACCGGCCCGGAGGCCGCCGACTACGTCGACATCAACGCCCCCGTCTCGGTGAACATCCGCCGGGTCGCCAAGGCGAAGAACTCCTCCCCCGAGGACATCACGGTCGTCATCCTGGACCGCCCGCGCCACGAGGGCATCGTCAAGGAGATCCGCGAGACCGGCGCCCGCATCAAGTTCATCTCGGACGGCGACGTCGCCGGTTCGATCATGGCCGTCCGGGAGGGCACCGGCGTCGACATGCTCATGGGCATCGGCGGCACGCCCGAGGGCATCATCTCCGCCTGCGCCATCAAGTGCCTCGGCGGCGTGATCCAGGGCAAGCTGTGGCCGAAGGACGACGCCGAGCGCCAGAAGGCGATCGACGCCGGTCACGACCTGGACCGGGTCCTCTCCACCAACGACCTGGTCAGCGGCGACAACGTCTTCTTCGTCGCCACCGGCATCACCGAGGGCGAGCTGCTCCGCGGGGTCCGCTACCGCGCCGAGACGGCCATCACCCAGTCGCTCGTCATGCGCTCGAAGTCGGGCACGATCCGCCAGATCGACTCGACGCACCGGCTCTCGAAGCTGCGCGCCTACAGCAAGATCGACTTCGACCGCGCGAAGTAGCGCGCGCCGGTCGGCCCTCGCTCACCACGAGGACGACGACCGGACGACCGGACGACGGTACGAAGAGGGGCGCCCCCATGTGCGGTGGGGGCGCCCCTTCCCGTACGGGCGGCCGGGTCCGGTCCGTCGCCGACGCACGGCGCGCGACCGGGATGCGGCCCGTCAGCCCGCCTGGGCGATCCGGTCGCCGGCGGCGGCCTTCCGCAACTCGACCTCGCGCCGACGGCGCCTGGCGAGCACGACCCGGCGCTCGGCCGCCGTCAGGCCGCCCCACACGCCGTACGGCTCGGGCTGGAGCAGGGCGTGCTCTCGGCACTCGACCATCACGGGGCAGCGCGCGCAGACCCGCTTCGCGGCCTCCTCGCGGGCGAGCCGCGCGGCGGTCGGCTCCTTGGAGGGCGCGAAGAAGAGTCCGGCCTCGTCCCGGCGGCACACCGCCTCCGAGTGCCAGGGGCCGCCCTCGTCCTCCCGCTCGGGGGCACGCTGAGGGGGTACGGCGGCGACCTGGAGGGGCTGATGCGGCGGATGCAGCACGGTCTACTCCTGACGACGGCTACGCGGGCGAGCGGCGATGCAGCAGCCCTACCCGCTGTGCGCGCGCCTATGCACTGCGTGCCGTTCCGTTCCGCACTGCGGATACCCGGGGGCGAATTCCGGTCACCGCCGCGGTCGGTGGCGTCGGGAGCGGGGTGTCAGGCGGGGCGGCGGCGTCGGCACCCGGGTGTCCGTGGCCGTGTCAGGGCCGTCCGCGGCCGTGCGCCAGCGGCGTGGCGTCAGTGGCCGAGGTGCTTGCGCAGCTTGCCCTGGAGGTCGGTGATCCACTTGCCGCGCTTGGGCCTGGCCTCCACGTTCCCGAAGACCGAGTAGCCGTTGACGACGACGAGCGGCGCCTGGGGGTCGACGCCCTCCAGCGTGACGACCTCGAAGTTGCCGAAGACGCCCGTGCCGCCGCCGCGCAGGCTGATGTTCTCGGGGACCCGTACCTCGACGTTGCCGAAGATCGAGGTGGCGTTGATGGTGGTGAGCCGCTGGGCGAAGATCGCCTCGGTCAGGTCGATCTCGACGTTGCCGAACAGCGCGAACGCGTTCGTCCGCCTGCTCACCCGCCAACGCCCCTTGCGCGCCGTACTGGAGAAGACCGCGACGAGGTTGTCGGCGGCGCCCTCGGCGTCGTCCGGCCCGTACGCGTAGGCGGACGCGGCCGCGTCCCGGCCGCCGGGGGCGGCGGGCAGATCGCGGACGATCGGCTCCAGCTCGCCGACCGTCTTCGCCCGGTAGACCGCGTCGATCCGCTCCGAGTGCTCCTCGGGGTCGAGCCGGCCCTCGGCCAGGGCGTCCCGCAGGATGTCCGCGATCCGGTCCCGGTCGGCGTCCGACGCCCGCATCGAACCCTGTGGATCGGCGAACACCGGCGGGGCAGGGGCCGCCTGGGAACGCGGCTGCTTCTCGGGGTCGGGCTGCTTTTCGAGGTCCACGGAGTCAGCCTAGCGACTCGCGATAGATCGCGACCAGGGGGCGGGCCGCCGAGTCGCCGACGGGCGGGGGCGGGCGGAGCGGAACACGCCGTTCCGGCGTGGTCCCCCGTCCCAGTGAGCCTTACCTCACAAAAGCGGCGCCGCGCCCTCGTTCTACGCTGGAGGGCGCGCCCGCCAAAGGAGGCGGCGCGCTGCTGTCTGCCGAGTGAGGAATGGCTGCCCCGATGCCAGAGTTCGCGTACTCCGATCTGCTCCCCCTGGGAGAGGACACCACGCCCTACCGCCTGGTGACCTCCGAGGGCGTCTCCACCTTCGAGGCCGACGGCCGTACGTTCCTCAAGGTGGAGCCGGAGGCGCTGCGCAGGCTCGCGGCCGAGGCGATCCACGACATCCAGCACTTCCTGCGCCCGGCCCACCTGGCGCAGCTGCGGCGGATCATCGACGACCCGGAGGCGTCGAGCAACGACAAGTTCGTCGCGCTCGACCTGCTCAAGAACGCGAACATCGCCGCCGCGGGCGTCCTGCCGATGTGCCAGGACACCGGCACCGCGATCGTCATGGGCAAGCGCGGCCAGAACGTGCTGACCGAGGGGCGCGACGAGGAGGCGCTGAGCAAGGGCGTCTACGACGCGTACACCAAGCTCAACCTGCGCTACTCGCAGATGGCCCCCGTGACGATGTGGGAGGAGAAGAACACCGGCTCGAACCTGCCCGCGCAGATCGAGCTGTACGCGACCGACGGCGGCGCGTACAAGTTCCTCTTCATGGCCAAGGGCGGCGGCTCGGCCAACAAGTCGTTCCTCTACCAGGAGACCAAGGCGGTCCTGAACGAGGCCTCCATGATGAAGTTCCTGGAGGAGAAGATCCGCTCGCTCGGTACGGCGGCCTGTCCGCCGTACCACCTGGCGATCGTCGTCGGCGGCACGAGCGCCGAGTTCGCGCTGAAGACCGCGAAGTACGCCTCCGCGCACTACCTCGACGAGCTGCCCACGGAGGGCGACGCCGCCACCGGCCACGGCTTCCGCGACAAGGAGCTGGAGGAGAAGGTCTTCGAGCTGACGCAGAAGATCGGCATCGGCGCGCAGTTCGGCGGCAAGTACTTCTGCCACGACGTCCGCGTGGTCCGCCTGCCGCGCCACGGCGCCTCGCTGCCCGTCGCGATCGCCGTGTCCTGCTCGGCCGACCGGCAGGCCGTCGCGAAGATCACCGCCGAGGGCGTCTTCCTCGAGCAGCTGGAGACCGACCCGGCGCGCTTCCTGCCGGAGACCGAGGACAAGCACCTCGACGAGGCGTCGGACGTGGTGCGGATCGACCTCAACCAGCCGATGGACGAGATCCTCGCCGAGCTGACCAAGTACCCGGTGAAGACCCGGCTCTCGCTGAGCGGCCCGCTGGTCGTGGCGCGCGACATCGCGCACGCCAAGATCAAGGAGCGGCTGGACGCGGGCGAGGAGATGCCGCAGTACCTGAAGGACCACCCGGTGTACTACGCCGGTCCGGCGAAGACGCCCGAGGGGTACGCCTCCGGTTCCTTCGGCCCGACGACGGCCGGCCGGATGGACAGCTACGTGGAGCAGTTCCAGGCGGCGGGCGGCTCGAAGGTCATGCTGGCCAAGGGCAACCGCTCGAAGCAGGTGACGGACGCGTGCGGCTCGCACGGCGGCTTCTACCTGGGCTCGATCGGCGGTCCGGCGGCGCGTCTCGCGCAGGACTGCATCAAGAAGGTCGAGGTCGTCGAGTACGAGGAGCTCGGCATGGAGGCGGTCTGGAAGATCGAGGTCGAGGACTTCCCGGCGTTCATCGTGGTGGACGACAAGGGCAACGACTTCTTCCAGAACCCGGCGCCGGAGCCGACGTTCACGCACATCCCGGTGCGGGGCCCGGGTCTCTGACCCCCGCTCGCGTCCGCGTTCGACGGAGCCCCCCGGTCCTTCGGGACCGGGGGGCTCCGTCGGGCTCCGCTCAGAAAGTCGCTACCGACTGGTAGCCCTCCCGTCGCCTACTGGCCAGTATGGGTCGCGAGCATGTCAACCACTGAGCCGGTCGACCACTCGGGAGCCCCCCATGCCCTCCACCCCCCTCCGCAGGCGCGCCGCCGCCGGATCCACGGCCGCGCTGGCCCTGACCGCCTTCCTGGTGGTCGGCCCGGCGCCCGCCGCGTCCGCCGCCGACCCCGACACCCACCTCGTGTCCACCGCGGCCCTCGCGGACATCGACTACGCGACCTGGCGCCGGGACGTCGCCGCCGTCGTCGCCCAGGCGCGTCCGTACGTCGAGGCGCGGGCCGAGAACGCGGACGAGGAGAAGCAGGCGATCGTCCTCGACATCGACAACTCCTCCCTGGAGACGGACTTCCACCCCTTCTGGGAGCTGCCGACCCCGGCCATCCCCGAGGTCCGCGACCTGGTGCGGGACGCGCACGCCGAGGGCGTGGACGTCTTCTTCGTCACCGCGCGGCCCGGGATCATCCACTCCCTCACCGACTGGAACCTGAAGCGGGTGGGGTACCCGGTCGACGGCCTGTACGTGCGCTCGCTGCCCGACCTGTTCGCCGAGGTCGGCGCGTACAAGACGGCCAAGCGCGCGGAGATCGAGGCCAAGGGCTACACGATCATCGCGAACATCGGCAACAACACGACCGACCTCGTCGGCGGGCACGCCGAGCGCACGTTCAAGCTGCCGGACTACGGCGGCAAACTGTCGTGAGCGGGGCCGAAGCCCCGCGCGGACCAGGTGAGTACGGCGTACCCGTCGCGGGCGAGCTGCTCGGCCTGGGCGCGGACGTCG
>NZ_JBSFSA010000078.1:0-13678 GCF_053589515.1 Streptomyces sp. NPDC003327
AGCTCGACACCGCCGTCGAACACCACGGCAAGGGCGACCTCACCCAACTCCTCACCGGCAACGACACCTGGACCGTCATCGGCTGACAAACCCCCGGCGGGACGGAACGGCACAGAGGGGGCGCGGCCGGGCGGGCCGCGCCCCTCAGCCCTTCATGGCGTCGAGGGCCTTCGCGAACTGCCCGAGGAAGCGCGGCACCCCGCGCTCGATCCGGTACGCGTAGACGAGGTCCAGGAACCGGTAGTGGTGGCCCGCGGCGAAGCCGTACGGCTTCACGACGCCCTGGTACGTGGCCTCCCGGAGGCGCCGGGTCAGCGCGCCCCGCTCCAGCTCGATCCCGCCGGCCGCGATGCGGTGCCCGGCATCGGCGGCGGCGAGGGTCGCGTCGTACGCCTCCACGGCGTAGCGGTCGACGGGGGCGGAGCCCGAGAGGCCCCAGCGGGTGCGGTAGGCGGCGGTGAACTCCCGGGCCGAGGGCACGAGGGCGGGGTCGACGTAGGTGGTGCCGAAGTACCAGTCCTCGGCGGCCGGGCCCGCCTCGGCGAGGAACGCGGGCTGGAGCGCGTACTCGACGCCGCCGCACGGCCCCGTGAACCCGCGCGCCCGCAGCTCGCGGGCGCAGCGGGCGGCCCGGTGCGGGGAGCTACCCGCGTAGAAAACGGCGTCGGGGCGGACGGCGAGGGTCTCGCGGACGACCGGGCCGAAGTCGTCCCCGGCGGCGTCCTTGCGGAAGGAGTCGAGGGTGACGCCGTCGACGTCCAGGGTGTCCCGCATCGACTTGGTGAGCCGCCAGGGGTACGTTCCGTCGGCCCGGTCCTCGATGACGGCCACTCTGCGGTGGCCGCGGACGATACTGAGCGTCGAGAGGGCCAGGTGGAGCATGTCGTGCAGGGGACGCATCTCGAAGTAGGTGGGGCGGCCCTGGAGGGCGGGGATCCTGTCGTAGTCCATGCCGGCCGCCACGCCCATCAGGGGCAGCCCGTGGCGCTGGTAGGTGTCGGCGACGGCGGTCACGACCTCCTTGGTCGTCGGGCCGAGGACGGCCAGCACGCTCCGGTCCGTGCCGAAGGCGTCCGCGACGGCGCGCGCCCGTACGGGGTCGCTGCGGTCGTCGCGGACCCGCACGGCCAGGTCGAAGCGCCGGTCGGGACGGGCGTTGAACTGCTCCACGGCGAGCCGGGCGCCCCTCTCCTGGGCGCGGCCGTCGGCCCGGTGCGCGCCGCTGAGGTCGGTCTGGACGCCGATCGTGTACGCGGGGAGGGGACTCGGCGGGCCGCCCGTGCCCTTCCCCTCGGTGCCGGTGCCGGGGCCCGGGCCGGACCGGGTCAGGAGCCAGGCCGTGAGGCCTCCGGCGGCCGCGACGGCCGCCGCCGAACCGCCGGCCAGCACCCACCGCCGGGACACCGGCCGCTCCGGCGGCGGGGCCGCCGCCATCGTCGGTTCGGCGACCGGCAGGTTCAGGACGTGGGCGGAACGCTCGGCGATGAGGGCGGGCAGGCCCGCGGGCAGCCAGTCGCCCGCCGGCCCGTCGGCCCGGCCGAGGGCGTCGCGGACCCCGGTGGCCGTGGGCCGGTCCGCCGGGTCCTTGGCGAGGCAGGCCCTGACGAGCGGCAGGAGGGTGTCCGGTACGTCGTCGAGGACGGGTTCCCCGTGGACGGTGCGGTAGACGACGGCCGCCACCGTGCCCGTACCGAAGGGGCGTTCGCCGGTCAGCGCGTACGCGAGGACGCAGCCGAGCGAGAAGACGTCGGCGGGCGGGCCGATCGCGTCCGTACGGGCCTCGGCCTGCTCGGGGGCGAGGAAGCCGGGCGTGCCGATCACCGCGTCGGTGGCGGTGAGCGCGGTCGCCCCGGCGGAGCGGGCGATGCCGAAGTCGATGAGCCGGGGCCCGTCGAGGGCGAGGAGGACGTTGCCGGGCTTGACGTCCCGGTGCACGAGCCCGGACGCGTGCACGTCGGCGAGGGCGTCGGCGAGCCGGGCGCCGAGGGCCCGTACGGTCGGCTCGGGCAGGGCGCCGTGCAGGGCGACGGCCTCGGCGAGCGAGGGGCCCGGCACGTACTCGGTGGCGAGCCAGGGCTCGCGGGCCTCCGGGTCGGCGCCGAGGACGCGGACGACCCAGCGGCCGGTGATCCGCTCGGCGGTGCGGGCCTCGCGGCGGAAGCGCTCGCGGAAGCCGGGGTCGGCGGCGTGCTCGGCCCGGATCAGCTTGAGCGCGGCGAGCGCGCCGCCCGTGGAACGGGCGAGGTAGACCACGCCCATGCCGCCGGCGCCGAGCCGGCCGAGGAGCCGGTACCCGGCGAGGGTCGACGGGTCGGCCTTGCGCAGGGGCTGCACCGGTCAGCTCCCCCCGGCCTTCTTCGGCGGGCCGGCGGGCGCGAAGTCGAGCGGCTTGTAGCGGCCGTTCTCGACGGCGTACATGAAGGTGCCGACGGCGTCGAGGTTGCCGTCGTCGTCGAAGGAGTAGCCGCCCATGACGCCCTGGTAGGTCGCCTTGCGCAGGATCGGGGCGAGGGTGGTGCGGTCGGGCCGTCGGCCGCCCCTGGCCGCCTTCTCGACGTGGGAGACGAGGAAGGTGGTGACGTCGTAGGCCTCGCCCGTGTAGTACGCGGGGGTCGTGCCGTACGCGGCGCGGTGGGCGGCGACCAGTGCGGCCGCCTCCTTGCGGGTGGTGGGGTCGACGACCGGGGCGCCGATGTGCCAGCCCTCGGCGGCGGCGCCCGCGCCCCGGAGGAACTCGGTGCCGAAGACGTGCTGGCCGGCGAGGCGCGGGCCGGTGAAGCCGAGGGCGTCGAGCGCCTTCGCGGCGCGGACGGCGCTGGGGGCGAGGCCGCAGTGGACGTACGCGTCGATGCCCGCGTCGACCATCTCGCCGAGGACCTTCTCGATCCGCTTGGCGCCGGCCGGGATCACCCGGGGGTGCGTGGGGACCGCGCCCTGCTGGAAGCCGAAGGTGGCGCCGAGGACGTACTGCCAGGAGTACGTGTCGTCGGTGCGCTCCTGGAGCAGTCCGGGCAGGGCTCCGGGGGCCTTCGCCTGAAGGTGGTAGGCGAGGGCCATGCCCGCGAAGGCGTGGAGGGGACAGGCCCGGACGATGCCGCGGCCCTGCGAGACGCCCGGGTTGATCAGCAGGTTGAGTCCGGCGGAGACGGTGACGACGGGCAGGCGGGCCTCGTCGAAGGCGGACAGCGCGGCAAGGCCGGTGTAGTCGGAGGTGGGGCCGATGATGCCGAGGACGTCGGGGTCGCCGGTGAGGGTACGGGCGGCGGCGAGGGCGCGGCGGGTGTCGCCGCCGTCGTCGGCGACCTTCACGTCGAGGGTGAAGGGCTTGTCCTCGCGGGCGTTGAACCGTTCGACGGCGAGGCGGACGCCCCGCTCCTGCGCCTGCCCGATGGTCCTGGCCGGGCCGCTCAGGTCGGCGTGGACGCCGATGGTCCAGCGGCGTGCCCCGGGCGGCGGCGCGGCCTGCTTGCCGTCGCCGGCCCGTCGGCCCTTGCCGCCGCCGTCGCCGCCGAGGGCGGTCACGGCGGCGGTCGCGGCGCCCGCGAGGACGACCGCGCCGCCGACGGCGAGGCCGAGGAAGCGGCGGCGGCCGCGCTCCGGCGGGGCGGGGGCGGCCGGTGCCTCGGTGGCGGCGATCTCGGGCAGGGCCAGCATCCGCGCCGAGCGTGCGGCGATGGTGCGGACGACGGGGGCGGGCAGCCATTCGGCGGCGCTGCCGGGGGTGTCCTCGACGAGCCGGACGCCGATCTCCGCCGCGGTGGGCCGGGCGGCCGGGTCCTTGGCCAGGCAGTCCCGTACGAGCGGCAGGAGGGGCTCCGGTACGCCGGTGAGGTCGGGCTCGTCGTGGACGGTGCGGTACATGAGCGCGTCGACGGCGCCGGTGCCGAAGGGCGGGCGGGCGGTCGCCGCGTAGGCGAGGAGGCAGCCGAGGGCGAAGACGTCGGCGGGCGGGCCGATCGCGTCCGTACGGGCCTCGGCCTGCTCGGGGGCGAGGAAGCCGGGCGTGCCGACGACCATGTCGGTGGCGGTGAGGGCGGTCTCGCCGGTCGCGCGGGCGATGCCGAAGTCGATGAGGCGCGGCCCGTCGACGGCGAGGAGGACGTTGCCCGGCTTGACGTCGCGGTGCACGAGCCCGGCCGCGTGGACGGCCGCGAGGGCTCGGGCGACGGACCAGCCGAGGAGCCGGACGCTCCGCTCGGGCAGCGCGCCGTGCGCGGCGACGGCCTCGCCGAGGGAGGGCCCGGCGACGAAGGCGGTGGCCATCCACGGCTCGGGGGCGTCCGGGTCGGCCCCGGTGACCGGGACGGCCCAGGGGCTGGAGACCCGGCGGGCGGCCTCGACCTCGCGGCGGAAGCGGGCCCGGAAGTCGGGCTGGTCGGCCTGGTCGGCGTGGGTGACCTTGACGGCGGCCAGCTCGCCGTTGGCCGTACGGCCCAGGTAGACGACGCCCATGCCGCCCGCGCCGAGGCGGCCGAGGAGGCGGTAGCCGGCGATCACGGAGGGGTCGGAGGGCAGCAGCGGCTGGAGCGCGCCGGGCTCGGGACGGGCGGGCTCGGGACGGGCGGGCTCGGGACGGGCGGGCTCGGGACGGGCGGGCTCGGGGGTCGCCGGAGGGCCGTCGTCGGCGGGGGTGGTGGGGCTCACGACTGGACCTCCAGCGCCTTCTCCGCGCGCGTGATCATGGTGGTGAGGGCCTGGACCTGCGCCAGGGTGATCTCGTCGTCGGTGTACCCGCGCGCGCCCTTCACGGAGACGGCGACGGTCACCTGCCCCACCCGCGACTGGGACCAGCCGTACAGGTACTCGCCCCCGACCGCGTCGTTGACGTACTTTCCGCGCTCGTTGAGCGCGTCGGCGGTCGTGTAGTTCATGCCGACGCCGAAGGGGTTGCCGAGGGACATGAGGCCGGTGATCCGCTCGCCCTCGCGGAGGGTCTGGGCGGGGCAGCGGAGCGCCTCCTCCAGGGTCTCGGCCATCTCCCAGTCGGCCGCGTCGACCGAGCGGTGGACGGTGACGGTGGCGGAGACCCGGACGGTGCCCTTGCCGCCGGAGCCGGGCAGCTCGCTGGAGCCGGTGACGCTGTGGAGGACGGTGGCCGGCAGGGGGCCCGACTCCCAGCGGCAGTTCGCCGGGAGGACCGGCCAGTGGCCGTCGGGGCTGAGGTAGGGCTCGCGCTTCACGTAGTCGGGGCCCCAGGACTCCGGGCCGGCGAGGACGGCGAGGGCGAGGCGCTCGGCGTCGGCCTTGGTGCGCGGTGCGCGGGCCGGGTCGGGCGTGAAGTCGAGGGTGGGCGGGGCGGTGGGGGTGGCCGCGGACGGGGCCGGGGACGAGGGCGAGGGCGCGGCCCCTGTCGTCCTGCCGGCGGAAGTGGGCGCTCCCGAGCCTGCAGAGCCTGCCGGGTCGTCCGAGCAGCCGGTCAGGAGCAGGGCGCCGACCGCCAGCGCGCAGCAGCCGCGTAAGGCGCGTCCGTGCCCGGAGCCGTAGCTGGATGCGTCTCTGGATCCGTACCTGGGTCCGTCCATGAATCCCCCACCCCCCGTTCGCGGCAGCCCGCCGCGAATCAGGGAGATCGTACGGGGACGGGGGATCAACTCGCCCCCTTTACCGATCTATTGGGACGGAGAGGTGTCCGTTCCGTGGCGGCGCTCGGCGTGCGGGCCGCGGGTCGCCGAGGCGTCCCGGCGACCATGGTCATGACCGTATCGCGGTACGGGCATGACAACGGGCGCCGTGCGGCGCTACCGTCGACGGGACAGCGCGGCTCGGGACGGGAGGCTCGGTGACTGAGAAAGAGAACGGCGAGGCCAGAGCGGGCCTGCTCTACGGGATCGGCGCCTACGGCATGTGGGGCCTGGTCCCGCTGTTCTGGCCGCTCCTCAAGCCCGCGGGCGCCGTCGAGATCCTCGCCCACCGCATGGTGTGGTCGCTCGCCTTCGTCGTCGCCGGACTGCTCGCGCTGCGCCGCTGGGCCTGGATACGGGAGCTCGCGCGCGACCCGCGCAAGCTCGCCCTCGTCGCGCTGGCCGCGACCGTGATCTCCGTGAACTGGGGGCTCTACATCTGGTCGGTCAACACCGGCCACGTCGTCGAGTCCTCGCTCGGTTACTTCATCAACCCGCTCGTCACCATCGCCCTCGGCGTCCTCGTCCTCCAGGAACGGCTGCGCCCCGCCCAGTGGGCGGCGGTCGGCGTCGGCGCCGCCGCGGTGCTCGTCCTGGCGATCGGCTACGGCAGGCCGCCGTGGATCTCGCTCGCCCTCGCGTTCTCCTTCGCGCTGTACGGCCTGGTGAAGAAGAAGGTCAACCTCGGCGGCCTGGAGTCGCTCGCCGCCGAGACCGCCGTCCTGTTCCTGCCCGCGCTCGGCTACCTCGTCTGGCTCGGTGCGCAGGGCACCTCGACCTTCGGCACCGAGGGCGCCGGCCACGCGGCCCTGCTCGCCGCGACCGGCATCGTCACGGCGGTGCCGCTGGTCTGCTTCGGGGCGGCGGCCATCCGCGTACCGCTGTCGACGCTCGGGCTGCTCCAGTACCTGGCGCCGACCTTCCAGTTCCTGCTGGGCATCCTGTACTTCCGCGAGGCGATGCCGCCGGAGCGGTGGGCGGGCTTCTCGCTCGTGTGGCTGGCCCTGACGATCCTCACCTGGGACGCGCTGCGCACGGCGCGGCGCAACCGGGCGCGGGTCGAGGAGGCCCGGGCGGAGGCGGCGTCCTCGGAGGCGGCGTCCTCGGTGGCGGGAGCCGGGGCTGCGACGGGAGCGACCGCTCCGGTTTCCACCCCATCGGCGCAGCCGGGGCGCTGACAGGGAGCGGGGGGCCCCGAGCCGTAGTTACGTCGGGAGTCCAGGCCCCCGTCCGTACGGGGCCCGTCCCGAGCGGAGTGATGGCGCCATGTGGCAGCCCCTCGCCCTCTCGGTCGACTTCGGCCAGGGATTCACGGATGCCTGGTCGGCCGTCGCCGAGTTCATACCGAAGTTCATCGCGTTCCTGGCGATCCTGCTCGTCGGCTGGTTCGTCGCGAAGATGATCGCCAAGGTCGCCGACCGCGTGCTGCGGAAGGTCGGCTTCGAGCGCATGGCCGAGCGCAGTGGCGTCTCGAACACCCTCAAGGGGTCGAAGTACGACGCCACCGGAATCATCGCCAAGATCCTCTACTACGCGATCCTGCTGATCGCGCTGCAGCTGGCCTTCGGGGTCTTCGGCCCGAACCCGGTCAGCGTCATGATCAACGGCATCGTCGCCTGGCTGCCGAGGGCGATCGTCGCCTGTGTCATCGTCGTCGTCGCCATGGCCATCGCCCGCGCCGTCCGGGACATCGTGCAGGGCGCGCTGGGCTCGACGTCGTACGGGAAGGTCCTCGCCACGGCGGCCTGGGCGTTCATCGTCGGCCTCGGTGTGATCGCCGCGCTCAGCCAGGCGGGCATCGCCACCTCGGTGACCGGGCCGGTCCTGACCGCGGTGCTCGCGACCGTCGCGGGCGTCGTGATCGTCGGCGTCGGCGGCGGGCTCGTCACGCCGATGCGGAGCCGCTGGGAGCGCTGGCTGTCGGCCGCGGAGTCGGAGACCGGCCGCGCGAAGGAGCAGATCTCGGCGTACCAGAAGGGCCGCGCGGACGCCCGGGGCGGGATGCCGGCGGCGCAGGAGCGGATGGACGGCGGCACCGGCCGGCGCGAGCCCCCGGCGGACCGGATGTGACGAGCGGCCGCCCCCGGCGGCGTGCGGTCGGGGCGCCCCGACGCACCGCCCACGGGCCGTCGGGCGTCGGGCCGGCCAGCCACCGCCCGGACAACCGTCGCCCGGTCAGCCGTCGGCGCGGTCAGCCGTCGCCCGGTCAGCCGTCGGCGCGGTCAGCCGTCGGCGCGGACGTCCAGGAGGTCGTGCTCCCGGATCAGCCAGCAGACCGCCGTCAGCCGCAGGGTGGCGAAGTCGTGGCCGACCGGCTCGACCCAGTCGACCTCGGTGAGCCAGTCGGTGAACCCGAGGACGTAGTCGGCGAGCTCCTCCCGCCGGACGGCCCGGGCCTCGGGCCCCCGCTGCGCCGGGATCAGCGCGTCGCACACCGCGGCGGCGTGCTGGTCGACGGCGGCCACGAGCCCCGGCTCGAAGGAGAACTCCGAGAGCCGGGGCATGTACGTGGCGGCCACGCCGACCAGCGGGCACGGGGGCGAATCGTTCATCCCCCCACATTAGGCGCGCGAGAGCGCCTCCCGACCGTGACGTTGGTCGCAGCCCGCGGGCCCTCCGCCGAGGCCTCAGCGGGGACGCCGGCCGCCGGTTATTCGGTGGCCGGGGCCGGGCGACGGCCCGCACGCTGTCCCCCATGGAGGAACCGAAGTACCGGATCCGGGCGGTCCACACCCCGGACACCGTCACCGTCTACCAGGCGTACGCCCCCGGCATCGGCCTGCCCGCGGCGCGCGACGGCCGCTTCCCGGCCGCCTGGAAGCGGGACCGCATGACATGGATCAAGCCGTCGTTCCTGTGGATGATGTACCGCTCCGGCTGGGGCACCAAGGAGGGCCAGGAGACCGTCCTCGCCGTGGAGATCACCCGCGAGGGCTTCGAGTGGGCGCTGCGGAACGCCTGCCTCTCGCACTACTCGCCCGGCGTCCACCCGGACCGGGCCTCCTGGCAGCGGGAGTTGCGGCGCGCGCCCGCGCGGGTGCAGTGGGACCCGGAGCGGGACCTGCGGCTGCGGCCGCTCGCGTACCGCTCGCTCCAGCTCGGGCTCTCGGGCGATGCGGCGCGGCGGTACGCGGACGAGTGGACGGTCTCCGTCGCCGACGTCACCGGCCTCGCCCACGACGTCCACGCCCGCGTCCGCGCCGGGGACGTCGAATCGGCCGCGGGTCTGCTCCCGCGCGACGAGCCGTACCCGGTGGCGGACGGGCTCCTGGAGCATCTCACCGGGCGCTGAGCGCTCCGGCGGAGCTGCCGTTCACCCCACGCCGAGCACTCCGGCGGAGCAGCCGTTCACCCCGCGCCGAGCGCCTCGGTGACGCGGGCCGTCACCGACTTCCAGTGGGCGCGGCGGCGCTCGCGCTCGTCCGCGCTCGTCAGGTGTTCCTGGTGGAAGCGGAGGACGGTCCGGCCGTCACCGGACGGGCTGACCGTGACCTGGAGGACGGTCCCGCCGTAGGTGAGCCGGACGCGGTCGCGCGGGCGGAGGCTGCGGAGCGCCGGGTCGCCCCGTTCGGGGAGTGCGGAGCCCAGCCAGACGGCCAGGCCCTCGGGGCTCATCAGGAAGTCCCAGACCGCGTCGACGGGCAGGGGCAGGGTCTTCGAGACGCCGATCTCCCAGCCGGCGTCCCTGGTCAGTCCCACGGGCATCACGCTTCTCCCTCCGAGTGGGTACGGGCCCGGTGGGCGCGCACCTTGTGGCGGTTGCCGCACCGTTCCATCGAGCACCAGCGGCGGCGCCCGGGGCGTGAGGTGTCGGCGAAGAGCAGGGCGCAGTCGTCGGCGCCGCAGACGCGGATCCGGTCGGCGTACGGGCCGGTGAACAGCTCGACGGCGTCGCGGGCGACCGTCGCGAGGAGGCGCGTCCCGGTGGCGCCGGGGGCCCACGCGCGCGTGCCGTCCGCGCGGAGTTCGGCGGCGAGGGGGGCCTCGGCGGCGGCGGCGTTGACGGCGGCCAGGTCGGCGGGGTCGTACCGGACGGGCGGGCCCTGCCCGGCTCCCTCCGTCCCCTCGCCCCGGTTCCTCGCGGCGCGCGCGAGGGCCAGCCGCCAGAGCGCGTCCCGCACGCTCCGCACGGCGGCGAGCTCGGCCGCGCTGACCCGGACGTCGGGCCCGGGGCCGAGCCGGCACTCCCGCACCCAGTCGAGGAGCCCGTCCACGCGGTCGAGCACCTCGTACCGCGCGGCGACGGGTCCCGGGCCACCCGTGAGCAGCAGCTCCAGACAGAGGGCACCGGCGTCGAAGCGGAAGCGCTGCCCGTCCCGGTGCACCAGGGTCATCCCCGGGAGCCCCGGGGGGCTCGGAGGTCCGGAAGGAGGCTCTGCCCGTCCCGGGCGCACGGCGGCGGATCCGGCGTGTCCGGCGGTTCCTGTGGCGGCCCTCGTCATGCAACCAGTATAAGTGGTTACATGACGACACTCCACTGGAAGCTCGTGATCGACTGCGCCGACCCCCACGCCCAGGCCGCCTTCTGGGCCGCGGCCCTCGGCTACCTGGAGGAGGACAACAGCGCCTTCATCCGCCGCCTCCTCGACATGGGCGCGGCCCCGGCCGAGGAGACGGTCACCGTCCGGGACCGCCTCGCCTGGCGCACCCTCGCCGCCGTCCGCCACCCGGAGGACCCCACGGACCCCCAGACGGGCGGGGGCCTGGGCCGCCGCATCCTCTTCCAGCGGGTGCCGGAGCCCAAGACCGCCAAGAACCGGCTCCACATCGACGTCCACGCGGCCCCCGGCGCCCGCGACACCGAGGTCGCCCGCCTGGAGTCCCTGGGCGCCTCGGTCCTGCGCCGGGTCGCCGAACAGGGCGGCTCCTGGGTGGTGATGACGGACCCGGAGGGCAACGAGTTCTGCGTGCAGTGACGCCCCCGGGTCAGGGGCGGCGCACCTCGAAGTGGAAGCAGCCGTACTCCACCGCCCGCACGTGGACCAGGGCCACCCCCGGGTCCGCGAAGGCCTCGGTGAGCGCCTTCTCGTAGCCCTCGCCCGGCGCCTCGGGCAGCTCCACGAGCCGGCCGCCCACGATCCGGCCACGGGCGTCGTAGCGGCGGAACGCCCGCAGCGCGCCCGCCCGTTCGAAGGGGTACGTCCCCGGGGCCGCCGGGGCCGGACCCGCGCACGCCTCCGCGTGCACGAAGACCGGCCCCACCTCGTCGTACGCCCCCGGCTCGGCCCCCGTGGCCGCCGCCCACCGCCGCAGCGGCGCGTACGAGACGAGCGCGAGGCGCTCCCCCGCCCGCGCCGCGCGCAGGCAGCAGCGGAGCGGCGACCCCGCCTCGGCGGCGGTGAAGGGGGCGCAGGGCCGCCCCGCGTCGTCGACCGAGCGGAGTGCGGCGAGGACGGCGGGCTCGACGGCCCGCGCGGTGAAGGTGCTCATGCGGCTCAGCCTCGCGCGCGCACGACCGGGCCGCTGGCGGAAATCGGACCTCGCGGTGGCCGGGGACCACCGGCCGGGGCGCGACCGGGGCCCGACCGGGGCCCGACCGCCGCCGTGCCGCCGGACCGCCAGGCCGCCGGACCCCTGTGCCGCCAGGCCGCCGGACCGCTGTGCCGCCGGACCGCTGTGCCGCCGGACCGCCGCCCTGCCGCGCTGCCTACGATCGACCGCATGGCGACCTTCGTACACCTGGCACCCGCCGCCCGCGCGGCGCGCATCCGGCGCGCCGGGATCAAGGCCCTCGGCCGGGGGCGGGGCGACGGGCTCGGGGACGCCCGCGGGGTGTACCTGTTCCCGGTGCTGCCCTCGTACGCGCTGACGCACCAGTGGCTGCGCGAGCTGTCCCGGCGCCCCGGCCCGCGCGGGTACGTCGCCGTCGACGTACGCCTGCCGGACGACGAGCCGGTGACCGTCGGGCGGTACGGCGAGCGCGAGCCGGCCGCGACGACCGCCGCCGGGGCCGTGCGCCGCGTCCGGGCCCTCGACGACGCCCTGGGGTGGGAGGTGTTCCTGCCGCGGGCCGTCGCCCGGGGCGAGCTCCGGCAGGTCCGGGCCGTACGGCAGGTCAACGGCTGGCGCCACCTCCCGGGCGCCCACGGCACCCGGCCCTGCACGTGCGGGGGGTGCCGGGAGCCCGGCGCCTACGGCTCGCGGCGGCTGCGGGAGCGACGGCCGCACCCGGAGGACGGACCCGCGCCCGCCCCGCGGCTGCTGCTCGCCCGGCTGGACCGGGCGGAGGCGCGCGGCGACACGGCGGCGCTGTACGACACCCTCCGCTGGTACCGGCTGCGCGGGCGCGGCCCGGTGGCCCGCCTCGCGGGGCTCGCCGGGCACGCCGACGCCGGGGTGCGGTCCCGGCTCGCGGAGGCGGTGGCCGGGTGGTGCACCCCCGGAGTGGACGCACTCCTACGGGAGTTGGCGGCCGCCGCGGAGCCCGGGGTGCGGCTGGCCGTCGCCGAGGCCGTCGCGTACCGCACGACCGACGGCGCCGACGCGCTCCTCGCGGAGCTGGTCCGCGACCCCGCCCCCGCGGTGCGCGAGGTCGTCGTGGAGGGCCTGGTCCACCGGGGGACGCCGGAAGCCGACGCTCTGCTCGCCGTCCTGGCGGGCGACCCCGACGAGGGCGTCCGGGGGACGGTCGCCCTGCTCGGGGCGGAGTGAGCCGCCCTGGGCCCGCTCGGCGAGGCGGCGGTGCGGACGCCGGGCGAACGGCCGCCCACCGGCGCGTGTCCGCTGAGCGAACTGCTCTGTCCCGAATCCGCTCTTGACGCGAAGTCAGTCTCTCGCTGAGCATTCAGCACGCACGGCCACACGAACAGACACACGCACCGCCGCACGTACGGCCGCGCGAACAGGCACACGCACCGCCGCACCACAGCACCTGCACAGCTCCAACGCCTCGCGTCACCCACGGCGCGAGGCGCTCGCACGTTCCGTCCCATCCCCGTTCGGAATCCGGAGCCCCCACATGAAACTCTCCGCGAGACTCTCCGCCCTGGCCGGTTCCACGGCTCTCGTCCTCGGCGCCCTCGCCGGCGCCGCACCCGCCACCGCCGCGCCCTCCGGCGC
Organism: Streptomyces sp. NPDC003327; assembly: GCF_053589515.1. Classification (NCBI taxonomy): domain Bacteria; kingdom Bacillati; phylum Actinomycetota; class Actinomycetes; order Kitasatosporales; family Streptomycetaceae; genus Streptomyces; species Streptomyces sp. NPDC003327. The sequence goes on from NZ_JBSFSA010000078.1 coordinate 12,681, forward strand.
GCTGGCCGCGCCCGACATCCCGCTCGCCAACGTCAAGCAGCACCTGACGGACCTCCAGGCGATCGCGACCGCCAACGGCGGCAACCGCGCCCACGGCCGGCCCGGCTACAAGGCGTCCATCGACTTCGTGAAGGCGAAGCTGGACGCGGCCGGATTCACCACGACCGTCCAGCAGTTCACCTCCAACAGCGCCGTCGGCTACAACCTGATAGCCGACTGGCCGGGCGGCGACCCCAACCAGGTCCTGATGGCCGGCGCGCACCTCGACTCCGTCTCCTCGGGCCCCGGCATCAACGACAACGGCTCGGGCTCCGCAGCCGTCCTGGAGACCGCCCTCGCGGTCGCCCGCTCCGGCTACCAGCCCACCAAGCACCTGCGGTTCGGCTGGTGGGGCGCGGAGGAGCTCGGCCTCGTCGGGTCCAAGTACTACGTGGCCCAGCTGCCGACTACCGAGCGCGCCAAGCTCTCCGGCTACCTCAACTTCGACATGATCGGCTCGCCGAACCCGGGCTACTTCGTCTACGACGACGACCCGACGATCGAGCAGACCTTCAAGTCGTACTTCGCCGGGCTCGGCGTCCCCACCGAGATCGAGACCGAGGGCGACGGCCGCTCCGACCACGCCTCGTTCAAGAACGTGGGCATACCCGTCGGCGGCCTCTTCACCGGCGCCAGCCGGGTGAAGACGAGCGCGCAGGTCACCAAGTGGGGCGGTACGACCACGGCCTTCGACCGCTGCTACCACTCGTCCTGCGACACGACGTCGAACATCAACGACACGGCCCTGGACCGCAACAGCGACGCCATCGCGCACGCGATCTGGACGCTCTCGGGCACGACCACCCCGCCCACCGGCAAGGTCTTCGAGAACACGGCCGACGTGTCCGTCCCGGACAACGGCGTCGCGGTGACCTCCACGGTCAACGTCACGGGCGTCACGGGCAACGCGCCCAGCAACCTCGCCGTCGGCGTGAACATCGTCCACACCTACATCGGTG
>NZ_JBSFSA010000079.1:0-13321 GCF_053589515.1 Streptomyces sp. NPDC003327
AATGGGGCCACCTCACCGTCAACATCCACGGCCGCCGCTGCCGCTGCGGCTCCCACGGCTGCCTCGAAGCCTACGCGGGCGCCGAAGCCCTCCTCGAACGCTGGCACGAAGCGGGCGGCACACCCCCCGCCCACGCCGACGAGGAAACCGCCCTCACCGCCATGCTCACCGCCGCCCACCCCACCGACGGCACCCCACCCGACACCACCGCCCGCACCGTCCTCGACGAAACCGCCCGCTACCTCGGCGCCGGCTTCGCCGACCTCATCAACCTCTTCCAGCCCGAACGCATCCTCGTCGGCGGCTGGGCGGGCCTCCAGCTCGGCACCCCCTTCCTCGACACCGTCACGGCGCACGCGCAGGAGTACGCGCTGCGCTACCCGGCGGAGCGGGTGACCATCGGGCTCGGGACGCTCGGCCCGGACGCGGTCACGGTCGGCGCGGCGATCCTGCCGCTCGCCGACTTCTTCGCGCGCGGCGGCCGGAGGGCGGACAGCGAGGCCGCCACGGAGGCGGAGGCGGTCGAGGAACAGCCGGCCTGGGCGACGACCGTCCGCGACCGCGCGGCCCACTGAAAGAACTGAAGGAGACGCCCTCGTGCGCGCGGTGCGCCGGGCGCCGGGCAACAGGACCCGCGCGGTGCGCCGGGCAACAGGACCCGCGCGGTACGTCAGGCGACGGAGCCTATGCGGCCGGCCGGCGTGCCCGGGCCGTCGTGGTGGATCGGGGTGTGCGCGCCGGTGAGGGAGACCCCGCTGCCGCCGCGGCGGCTCGCGACGATCTCGGCGCCGATGGAGAGCGCCGTCTCCTCCGGCGTACGGGCACCGAGGTCGAGTCCGATCGGGGAGCGCAGGCGGGCCAGTTCGAGTTCGGTGACGCCCACCTCGCGCAGGCGCTTGTTGCGGTCCTCGTGGGTACGGCGGGAGCCCATCGCGCCGATGTAGGCGACGGGGAGCCGCAGGGCCGCCCGGAGGAGGGGGACGTCGAACTTGGCGTCGTGGGTGAGGACGCAGAGGACGGTCCGGCCGTCGGTCTCCGTCGACTCCAGGTAGCTATGGGGCCATTCGACGACGACCTCGTCGGCCTCGGGGAAGCGGGCCGGGGTCGCGAAGACGGGCCGGGCGTCGCAGACGGTGACGTGGTAGCCGAGGAACTTGCCGACGCGGACGAGCGCGGAGGCGAAGTCGATGGCGCCGAAGACGATCATGCGGGGGGCGGGGACCGAGGACTCCACGAGGAGGGTGAGCGGCTGCCCGCAGCGGCTGCCGTCCTCGCCGATCCCGACGGTGCCGGTGCGGCCCGCGTCCAGCATCGCGCGGGCCTCGGCCGCCGCGGTGCGGTCCAGCTCGGGGTGGCCGCCGAGCACGCCCTCGTACGAGCCGTCGGGGCGGACGAGGAGCGCCTTGCCCAGCAGTTCCTCGGGGCCCTCGGTGATCCGGGCGAGGGCCGCCGCCTCCCCCGAGACGGCTGCGGCCAGGGCGGCGGGGTAGACCCCGCCGCGGATCGGGGTGACGAGGATGTCGATGACGCCGCCACAGGTCAGGCCGACGGCGAAGGCGTCCTCGTCGCTGTAGCCGAAGCGCTCGACGACGGTCCTGCCGTCTTCGAGCGCCTGTTGGCACAGCTCGTAGACCGCGCCCTCCACACACCCCCCGGAGACCGATCCGATCGCCGTGCCCTCGCCGTCGACGGCGAGCGCGGCGCCCGGCTGGCGGGGCGCGCTGCCGCCGACGGCCACGACGGTGGCGACGGCGACGTCACGTCCCTGCTCGACCCACCGGTGCAGCTCTTCGGCGATGTCCAGCATCTCGGTTCTCCTCTGGAAGGTGTGGGGAGGGCGGCGGGGCGGCGTCAGCCGACGCCGAGCCAGCTCTCGATGGGATGGATCGCGAAGTAGACGACGAAGATCGCGGTGAGGCCCCACATGAAGGCACCCACTTCGCGGGCCTTGCCCTGCGCCGTCTTGATGACGGCGTAGGAGATGACGCCGGCCGCGACACCGGTGGTGATGGTGTACGTGAAGGGCATCAGGACCACGGTGAGGAACACCGGGATCGCGACGGACCGGTCGCTCCAGTCCACGTGCTTGGCGTTCTGCATCATCATCGAGCCGATGACGACGAGGGCCGCGGCGGCGACCTCCTGCGGGACGATCGCGGTGAGCGGGGTGAAGAAGAGGCAGAGGGCGAAGAAGCCGCCGGTGACCACGGAGGCCAGGCCGGTGCGGGCGCCCTCGCCGACGCCGGTGGCGGACTCGACGAAGACCGTCTGGCCCGAGGCGCCGCCGGCGCCGCCGATGACGCCGCCGGCGCCGTCGATGAAGAGGGCCTTGGAGAGACCGGGCATGCGGCCCTTGTCGTCGGCGAGCTTGGCCTCGGTGCCGACGCCGAGGATGGTCGCCATGGCGTCGAAGAAGCCGGCCAGCACCAGGGTGAAGATGATCATGGTGATCGTGATGTAGCCGACGTCGCCCCAGCCGCTGAAGGAGACCTCGCCGATGAGCGAGAAGTCGGGGGCGGAGACCGCGCTGCCGTCCAGCTCCGGGGCGCCGGAGAACCAGGCCTTGGCCGGGATGTCGGCGACGGCGTTGAGGACGATCGCGACGATCGTGCCGGCGACGATGCCGATGAGGATGGCGCCGGGGATGTTGCGGGCCTGCAGGGCGAAGATCAGCAGCAGGGTGAAGGCGAAGATGAGGACGGGCCAGCCGGCCAGTTCGCCGGCCGGGCCGAGGACGACGGGGCCGCCGCCGGGGGCGGGGTTCTCGTGCACGAAGCCGGCCTTGACGAAGCCGATGATCGCGATGAAGAGGCCGATGCCGATGGTGATCGCGTGCTTCAGGGCGAGCGGGATGGCGTTCATGATCATCTCGCGGAGGCCGGTGACGACCAGGAGACAGATCACGGCGCCGTACGCCACCGACATGCCCATGGCCTGCGGCCAGGTCATGACGGGGGCGACCTGCGAGGCCATCACGCCGGAGACGCTGAGTCCGGCGGCGAGGGCCAGGGGGACCTTGCCCCAGAAACCCATGAGGAGGGTCGTCGCGGCCGCGGCGAGGGCGGTGGCGGTGATGAGGGCCGGCTGGCTGAGCAGATTGCCCTCGACGTCCTTGCCGCTGAGGATCAGGGGGTTGAGCAGGAGGATGTACGCCATCGCCATGAAGGTGGTGACGCCGCCGCGGACCTCCGTCGCGACGGTGGATCCTCTCTCCGAGATGTGAAAGTACCGGTCGAGCCAAGAACGCCCGGCGGGGTTGCGCGAGCCGGAGCCCGCGTCCTCCGCGGTGGTCTTGGGCTCCACAGACGACTGGGTCATGGGGCCTACTCCCAAGGTTCAAAGGGGCACCCGCATCAGACTTCGAAGCTCTGACGGTGAAGCTGCGGGATTTGGGATATCACGTTGGCTGCACGACCCGGGGGACGGCCCGAGACGAACGGGGTACAACGGGGTACTGCGGTGCCGGGGCCCCGGCGGAGCGGGGCCCCGGGCGGTCCTACAGGGTGCCGGTGAGCGCCTCGGGGCGGACCGGCGTCTTGTTGAGTTCCAGACCCGTCGCGTTCCGGATCGCCGCGAGGACGGCCGGGGTGGACGACAGGGTCGGGGCCTCACCGATGCCCCGCACGCCGTACGGCGCGTTGGGGTCGGCCAGCTCGAGGTAGTCGACCGGGATGGTCGGCGTGTCGAGGATGGTCGGGATGAGGTAGTCCGTGAAGGAGGGGTTGCGCACCTTCGCGGTCTTCGGGTCGACGATGATCTCCTCCATCACCGCGACGCCCAGGCCCTGGGTGGTGCCACCCTGGATCTGGCCGATCACGGAGAGCGGGTTGACCGCCTTGCCGACGTCCTGGGCGCAGGCCAGCTCGATGACCTTCACGAGGCCGAGCTCGGTGTCCACCTCCACCACCGCGCGGTGTGCGGCGAAGGCGTACTGGACGTGGCCGTCGCCCTGGCCGGTGACGAGGTCGAAGGCCTGGGTGGGGCGGTGCCGCCACTCCTCCTCGATCTCGATGACCTCGTCCTCCAGGACGTCCGCGAGGGTGGCGAGGGCCTCGCCGCCGTCGGTGACGACCTTGCCGCCCTCCAGGAGGAGTTCGGCGGTCGCCCAGGCCGGGTGGTACGAGCCGAACTTGCGCCGGCCGATCTCCAGGACGCGCTCGCGGAGAAGCTCGCAGGAGTTCTTGATGGCGCCGCCGGTCATGTACGTCTGGCGGCCCGCGGAGGTCGAACCGGCCGAGCCCACCTGGGTGTCGGCGGGGTGGATGGTGACCTGCTGGACCCCGAGCTCGGTGCGGGCGATCTGCGCGTGGATCGTGACGCCGCCCTGGCCGACCTCCGCCGCGGCGGTGTGGACGGTGGCGACGGGCTCGCCGTTGATGACCTCCATGCGGACCTTCGCCGTGGAGTAGTCGTCGAAGCCCTCGGAGAAGCCGACGTTCTTGATGCCGACGGCGTAGCCGACGCCCCGGACGACGCCCTCGCCGTGCGAGGTGTTGGAGAGGCCGCCCGGCAGCGCGCGGACGTCCGCGCCCTCGCCCGCGGTCTCCCACTGGCGCTCCGGCGGCATCGGGCGGGCCTTCACGCGGCGCAGCAGTTCGGCGACCGGGGCGGGGGAGTCCACGACCTGGCCGGTCGGCATGATCGTGCCCTGCTCCATGGCGTTGAGCTGGCGGAACTCCACCGGGTCCATGCCCAGCTTCGCCGCGAGCTTGTCCATCTGGGCCTCGTAGGCGAAGCAGGCCTGGACCGCGCCGAAGCCGCGCATGGCGCCGCAGGGCGGGTTGTTGGTGAAGAGGCCGATCGCCTCGATCTCGACGTCGTCGATGACGTACGGGCCGACCGAGAGGGAGGAGGCGTTGCCGACGACCGAGACCGTGGAGGAGGCGTAGGCGCCGCCGTCCAGGACGATCTTGCACTTCATGTGCGTGAGCTTGCCGTCCTTGGTGGCGCCGTGCTCGTAGTAGAGCTTGGCCGGGTGCCGGTGGACGTGCCCGAAGAAGGACTCGTACCGGTTGTAGACCATCTTGACCGGCTTGCCGGTGCGCAGGGCGAGGATCGAGGCGAGGATCTGCATCGAGATGTCCTCGCGGCCGCCGAACGCGCCGCCGACGCCGGCCATCGTCATGCGGACCTTGTCCTCGGGCAGGCCGAGGCAGGGCGCGATCTGCTCGCGGTCCGCGTGCAGCCACTGGGTGGCGACGTACAGGTCGACGCCGCCGTCCTCGGCCGGTACGGCGAGGCCGGACTCGGGGCCGAGGAAGGCCTGGTCCTGCATGCCGAAGGTGTACTCGCCGGTGACGATGACGTCGGCCCGCTTGGCGGCCTCGGTGGCGTTGCCGCGGATGATCGGCTGGCGGTGCACGATGTTGGGGTGCGGGACGTGGCCGGCGTGCTTGTCGTCGCGGTTCTCGTGGACCAGGATCGCGTCGGGCGCGGTCGCCGACGCCTCGTCGGTGACGAGGGGCAGTTCGCGGTACTCGACCTTGATCTTCGCGGCGGCGCGGCGGGCGGTCTCCGGGTGGTCGGCGCCGACGAGGGCGACCGGCTCACCGTGGTGGCGGACCTTGCCGAAGGCGAGGACGGGCGTGTCGCGGAACTCCAGGCCGTAGGTCTTCGCGGCCGGCAGGTCGTCGGCCGTGAGGACGGCGTAGACGCCGTCCATGGCGAGGGCCTCGGAGGTGTCGATGGACACGATCTCGGCGTGCGCGACCGGGGAGCGCAGGATCTGGCCCCACAGCATGTCCTCGTGCCACATGTCCGAGGAGTAGGCGAACTCGCCGGTGACCTTGAGAGTGCCGTCGGGGCGGAGGGTGGACTCGCCGACGCCGCCCTTGGTGTGGTTCTGGGTGACGTTGCGGGGGATTCCGGTGGTGGTGCCAGCCATGGTCAGACCGCCTCTCCCTGACGGGCGGCCGCCAGGCGGACCGCGTCGAGGATCTTCTCGTAACCGGTGCAGCGGCAGAGGTTGCCGGAGAGCGCCTCGCGGATGTCCGCGTCCGTCGGGGACGGGTTGCGCTCCAGCATCTCGTCGGCCGCGACGAGCAGACCGGGGGTGCAGAAGCCGCACTGGACGGCGCCGGCGTCGATGAACGCCTGCTGGATCGGGGAGAGTTCGACGCCCTCACCGGTCTGCGAGTCCTGGCCGGGCTTGGCCTCCCAGCGCTTGGCCTCGTCGAGCGAGGTGCCGCAGGCGCCGGTCGCGCAACCGCCGTGCTCCTCGCGCTGCTTGGCGTACTCCGCGAGGCCCTCGACGGTGACGACCTCGCGGCCCTCGACCTGACCGGCCGCGACGAGACAGGAGCAGACCGGCACGCCGTCGAGGCGGACGGTGCAGGAACCGCACTCGCCCTGCTCGCAGGCGTTCTTGGAGCCGGGCAGGCCCAGGCGCTCACGCAGCACGTAGAGGAGGGACTCGCCCTCCCAGACGTCGTCGGCTTCCTGCGGACGACCGTTGACCGTGAAATTGACGCGCATGATCAGGCAGCTCCCTCAAGCGTGCGGCCGGCGCCGCGGTACTGCTCCCAGGTCCAGCCGAGCTGGCGGCGAGCCATGATGCCGACGGCGTGACGGCGGTACTTGGCCGTGCCGCGGACGTCGTCGATCGGGTTGGCGGCGGCCGAGCAGAGGTCGGCGAACTGCTTGGCGATCGACGGGGTGATGATCTTGCCGTTGTCCCAGAAGCCGCCCTCTTCGAGGGCCGCGTTCAGGAACTCCTCGGCCTCCTTGGCGCGGATCGGGGTCGGCGCGGCCGAACCGATGCCGGTGCGCACGGTCCGGGTCTCCGGGTGCAGGGCCAGGCCGAAGGCGCAGACGGCGATGACCATGGCGTTGCGGGTGCCGACCTTGGAGTACTGCTGGGGGCCGTCCGCCTTCTTGATGTGGACGGTCTTGATCAGCTCGTCGGGCTCGAGCGCGTTGCGCTTCACGCCCGTGTAGAAGGCGTCGATCGGGATGAAGCGGCTGCCGCGCACGGACTCGACCTCGACCTCGGCGCCCGCGGCGAGCAGCGCCGGATGGGCGTCGCCGGCCGGGGATGCGGTGCCGAGGTTGCCGCCGACGCCGCCGCGGTTGCGGATCTGCGGGGAGGCGACCGTGTGCGAGGCGAGCGCCAGGCCGGGCAGCTCGGCTCGGAGGTTCTCCATGATCCGGGTGTACGGGACGGAGGCGCCGAGGCGGACGTTCTCCTCGCCGACCTCCCACTCGCGCAGCAGCTCGATGCGGTTCAGGTCCAGGAGGTACTCGGGGCGTCGGTGGTCGAAGTTGATCTCGACCATGACGTCGGTACCACCGGCGATGGGCACGGCCGTGGGGTGCTCGGCCTTGGCGGCGAGCGCCTCCTCCCAGCTGGCGGGGCGAAGGAAGTCCATGGTGGCTCTCTTCTAGGAATTCTGGTGATCAAGGGGTCGTTCACGGGTCCGGGGGGACGGCCGGCCCTCGACGTCGTGTTCATGTGCTGTTCACGCGGTGTGTGGCCTAGTACACAAGCCACGCCCGCCGGGGTGCAGTCACCGAAAACATGAAGGAGTTGGCTGGGGCCCATCCTCGTCTTGTAGATTCGAACGAAAGGCGGGGAACGGCAACCTCGCTGTTTTCCCCTGGAAACGGCGGCACCACTGCACCGTCGACAACGCGACACCCACGACCACTGACGAGAAGGAACGGCGGCGACACGATGCGGCTGCGCGCACTGCTGGAGAACGACGCGCTGGGGCTGCGCCTGCTCGGGGGCGAGGAGGAGCTCGACCGGACGGTCCGGGGCGTGATGACGACGGACCTGAAGGACCCCAGTCGGTACCTGTCGGGCGGCGAGCTGGTGCTCACCGGTCTGGCCTGGCTGCGGGAGCCGGCCGACACGGAGCCGTTCGTCCGGATCCTGGCCTCGGCCGGGGTGGCGGCCCTCGCGGTGGGCGAGGCCGGGGTGGCCGCGCTCGCCGGCGCGGACGCCGAACCCGGGTCCGTACCGGAGGATCTCGTACAGGCGTGTTCTCGCCATCGTCTGCCGCTCTTCGCGGTGGAGGAATCCGTTGCGTTCGCGACGATCACCGAGCACGTTGTTCGACAGGTCTCGGGCGAGCGGGCCGGGGACCTGGCGGCCGTCGTCGACCGCCACAGGCGGCTGATGACCTCCGGTCCGGCGGGCGGGGGCCCCGAGGTGGTCCTCGACCTCCTGGGCTCCGACCTCGACCTGCACGCCTGGGTGCTCTCCCCCACCGGGCGGCAGATCGCGGGCGCCGGGGAGCCCCTGGAGGGCGGCCTCGCCGCGACCCTGGCGGGCGAGCACCTCGCCGCCACCCGTACCGGCCGGCGCGGCCCCCACCGGCTGACCACGGCCGGGACGACGTACTCGCTCTTCCCGATCCGCAACACGGGCCGCGGCCCGGCGCCCGCCTCCCGCGACATGCGCGAGTCGGTCCTGTCGGACTGGCTGCTCGCCGTGGAGGCCGACGCGGGCGACTGGCCGGCCGCCCGGCTCGACCTGCTCCAGGGCGTCACGCAGCTGATCGCCGTCGAGCGGGACCGCCGCGACGCGGCCCGTACGGTACGCCGCAGGCTGGCGCAGGAGGTCCTGGAGCTGGTGCAGACCGGCGCCGCCCCCGCCGAGATCGCCGCCCGCCTCCGGGTCGCCGCCCCGGTGCTGCTGCCCGGCCTCGGCGCCGCCCCGCACTGGCAGGTCGTCGTCGCCCGTGTCGAGTGGGAGCAGGAGGCCGGCCAGAGCCCCGTGGAGACGGGCCCGATCGCCCAGGCGCTGCTGGAGGAGATCCTCGTCGACCCGGCGACCGTCGGCGCCGAGTCCACCGACCGGATCGCCGTCGCGCACAGCGGCGACGAGGCCATCGCGCTGGTCCCGCTGGCCGCCGCACCGGTGCCCGACAGCGAGGACGAGGGTCCGGCGACGGGGCTCGGCCTGCACGCGGACGCCCTGCTCGCGGCCGTACGGGCTCCGCTGTCGGCCGGCCTCGCCGACGACGGGCGGCTCACGCTCGGCGTCAGCGCCGCCGTCCATTCGGCGGAGGGCCTGCGCGGGGCCCTGGAGGAGGCCCGGCACGCCCGCCGGGTGGCCGCCGCCCGGCCCGGCCGGGTCTGCGCCGCCGGGCACCACGAGCTGGCCTCGCACGTGCTGCTGCTGCCGTTCGTGCCGGACGACGTCCGGCGGGCCTTCACGGCCCGGCTGCTCGACCCGCTGCGCGACTACGACCGCCGCCACCGCGCGGAGCTGATCCCGACCCTGGAGGCCTTCCTCGACTGCGACGGCTCCTGGACCCGCTGCGCGACCCGCCTCCATCTGCACGTGAACACCCTGCGCTACCGGGTGGGCCGCATCGAGCAGCTCACGGGCCGCGATCTGTCGCGTCTCGAGGACAAGCTGGACTTCTTCCTGGCCCTGCGGATGAGCTGACCCGGTCCCGGCACGGGCCGGGACCCGTCGGAGGGGGCGCCGTCAGCGGCGGCCCCCTCCTCGCACGTCACACCTTCGGGCGAGTCCTTCGGAGTGAACGGCTCCGCCGCGGCGGGGCCGACGGTCACGGTGCCCCCGCGCCCGGCCGGGCCCTGATCACGGGGCGGGCAGCGGCCCGACGGGCCGTCGGCCCGTGCCCCGCGGGCGCCGTCCGCATGCGCACGCCTCTTGTGAAATCTTTCACCTGACCCCTTGGCCCCGTGCTCCCCTTCGTGCTGAGATGCCGTTCTACTCAACAGCTCAATGGCGCGCTCGGGGAGGGCAATGTGGCGGACACCGCCATGTCTGGTTCCGAATCAAGGGGTGGCGACAGTCCGTCCCTCGCCTACGGCAAGGAGACACCGGTGGAGACCGCCATATGGCGGCTCCGCTCCCGCGGTTGCTGGACGGACGCGGCGGCGCTGCTCGCACCCCGCGCCGCCGAACCGGCCGCCGCGCTCGAAAGGGCAGCACTCCTCATCGAGCGCTGTCTGTACACCGAGAAGGGCTGGGCCGAGGCCGAGGACGCGCTGAGGGCGGCGGAGGCGGTCGCCCGTACCGACGAGGAGCGCGGCGCGGCGGCGTGCGAACGCGGCTATCTGGCCTACGCGTCGACGCTTCTGGGCGTACGGGACCGGGCCGACGAGGCCCGCATGGCGCTCGGCCGGGCGGCCGCGCTCATCGGCCCCGGGGCCGAGGGACGCCCGCTGCTCGACTTCCGGCGCGGACTCGTCGCCCAGAACCTCGGAGACTCCCCGCAGGCGGCGCGGGCCGCGTACCGCAGGGCACACGCGGGCGCGGCCGACCGGGGGGACGCGCTCCTGCTCTCGTCGACCTGGCGCCATCTGGCCGGACTGGCGTTAAGGGAGGGGGAGTTGGCCGAGGCGCGCCACGGTTTCGCCGAATCGCTGCGGATCCGAGAGGAGTTGGGCTATCTCGTCGGCACGGCGCCCGCGCTCACCGCGCTCGCCGACACGGAGACGGAACCGGAGGCCGGACGGCTGCGCGCCGAGGCGCGTCGGCTCTTCCGGCTGCTCGGCGGCGTGCCGACCTGGCTGGCGACTCAGCTGACCCCCCGCACGGCGTGAACTTCCCCTGCTCAAGGGCCTGGTGACGTGACGTCACCAGGCCCTCGGCGCGAGCCGGACCAGGGTCTCGTCCGTGCCGAGGATCAGCTCGCCGCAGCCGGTGACGGCGACGGCGCGCGGGGCGGGGCCCGGGCGGAAGGGGAGCGTCGGTCCGCCGTCCGGGCGGCGCAGTTCGACGAGTCCGTCGGCCCAGGCGACCGCCACGACGGGACCCTTCGGGGTGTCGGCCGCGTGCAGGGACACGACCGGGGAGGGCCGTTCGGCGAGGGGCTCGGGCCGGGGGTCGCGGCCCGGTGTCCAGAGCCGTACGGTGCCGTCGGCGCCGCCCGAACAGACGAACGGGGTGGCCGAGTCGACGGCCGTCACCGCCGTGACCCGCCCGCTGTGCAGGGCCGCCTGGTGCAGGCCGGTCAGGCCGAAGGCGTGCACGGAACCGAGCCGGTCCCCCACGACCACCGAGCCCGAGATCGCCGCGAGGGCCGTGCCCGGGTGCCGGGTGAGGGTGGTGGAGACGGCTTCCGTGAGGCGCTGGAGGTACGGGGCGCGGGGCGCCGTTCCCCGTACGGTGTGCAGCCGCCCTCGGTCGTCGAGGAGCAGCACCGTGCCGTCCGGGGTCGGCGCGAGGGCGGTGACGCGGCCCGCGGCCTCGTGCGGGAGGCGTCCTGCGGGGCTCGCGTCGGCCGTACGGACCAGGCGCACGGCGCCGGTGCGGTCGCCGACCAGGAGCATGCCCTCCTGCGGGCCCCCGGCGGCGCCCAGCACGGCGACGGCGCCGGGCCAGGGCGGCGCGAGGTCCCCGCGGTTGCGGGTCCACCTCAGGTGCCAGGGTGCCGTCTCCGCGAGGCCGGCGAGCGCGGGCCGGGCGCGCGGGTCGGCGCCGTCGCCGAGCGCGGCGAGCAGCACGAGGGCCCGCTCGGCCGGGTCCTGGGGGCGGCACAGCGACTGTCCGGCACGCAGCCAGGCGGTCCTGAGCCCGCCGTGCGCGTCGCCCGCGGGCCCGTCGGCCGAGCCGGGCGTCCCGGGGCCCGTCTCCGCGACGTACCCGGCGGTGACGAGCAGCGGATCGGTCACGCAGACGGCGACCGGGTCGGAGAGGTCGGGCGCGGGCCGGGTCGCGGGCGGCTCCTCGGGTGCCGGGCGGCCGTCGCCCTCCAGCTCGACGAGGGTCAGGCGGTGGGCGCCCCGCGGGATCGCCGCCGGGGTCCCGGTCCGCGCCTCACGGCGGGCGCCCCGCAGGACCGCCGTGGCCGGGCTCCCCGTTCGCGCCTCGACCACGAGCCGCACCCGTCCGACGGCGGCCAGCTCCGCGAGGAAATCGGCGAGCGCCTCGGGTTCGGCGGCGGCGTGGAGGTCCGTGAGCAGCAGGACCGGGCGGCCGGGGCGGCGGCCCTCGCCGGTGGCGAGGGCCTGGACGAGTTCGTCGGGCGTCCCGGCGACCACGCCGAGGTGGTCGGCGAGGGTCCAGGCGGCGCCGAGGGCGCTCTGTCCGGTCAGCGGCACGAGCAGTCGCGGGGTGCGCCGCCGGGACCGGGACGACCGTCCGGCGCGGGTCGCCCCGTGCGCGGCGAGCCAGCCGAGCAGGGCCGTCTTGCCGGTGCCGGGCCCGCCGGTGACCAGACAGAGCCGGGGCGCCTCGGGGTCGGTGAGCCAGCCCAGCAGGGCCGTGGCCTCGGGCTCGGTGCCGGTGAGGGCGCGGCGCCCCTCCCATGCCGGGGACGGGGTCGCGGACGGCATGGGCACCTCGCGGACGATGCGGGACGAGCGGACGGACGCCCCCGACCTTAGTGGCCGCGGCCCGGTTCGGGCCCCCGTTGATCAGCTTGATTCCGCACGGGCGGGCCCGCTCAGCCGGCCGCGCCCGTGAAGTGCTCGCGGACCAGGGATTCGACGACCGGGAGGTCCTGGGCGATCAGGGCGTCCAGGAGCGCGGTGTGCTCGGCGGCGTCGGCGATCAGGTCGGCGTGCCGGACGGCCGGGCCGCTGATCAGCGGCCACTGGGAGCGGCGGTGGAGGTCGTCCGCGACGGTGAGGAGCTGGGCGTTGCCTGCGAGGGAGAGGACCGCCCGGTGGAAGGCCCGGTCGGCGTCGGCGTAGTGGGCGCGGTCGCCGCGGGCGGCGGCGGCGACGGTGGCCTCGGCCTGGGGGCGGAGGGCCGCCCAGCGGGCGGAGGGCACGGTGCGGGCGAGCCGGAGCATGACGGGGACCTCGATGAGGGCCCGGACCTCCGCGAGCTCGGCGAGTTCGCGCGGGGTGCGCTCGACGACCCGGAAGCCCCGGTTGGGGACGACCTCGACGGCGCCCTCGACGGCGAGGCGCTGCATGGCCTCCCGGACGGGGGTGGCGGAGACGCCGAGGCGTTCGGCGAGGGCGGGGGCGGAGTGGACCTCGCCGGGGCGGAGCTCGCCGCCCACGAGCGCGGTGCGCAGGGCGTCGAGGACCTGGCCCCGGACGGAGTGGCGCCGCACGGTGCGGGGGCCCGCCGCGAACGGTTCGTCGTGCGGGTGCGCCCCGCGCGCCGCCTCGGAGGGGGCGGGGACGGTGGCCGGGGCCGCGGTGGCCGCGGCTGCGGCCGAGGGGCCCGGCTCGCCGGGGCGGGCCGCTGAGCCGTCGCGGGCCCGGTCGATCGGGGACTGCTCGCCCCGGGCTGCCCGCTCTCCCCCGGTCGCCCGATCGCCCCGGGACTGCTCGGGCACGCGCGCCGGGGCGGTGTCGCCGGAGGGCACGCCGGGTTCCGGTCCCGCGGGCTCGCGGACGTCACCGGAGCCCCGTTCTCGATGGTCAACTTCATCGACGAGAA
>NZ_JBSFSA010000080.1:0-12310 GCF_053589515.1 Streptomyces sp. NPDC003327
CCGTCCGTCGTGACCCCGCTGAACAAGTACATCGGCTACGAGGAGGCCGCCAAGGTCGCCAAGCCCGCCCCGGGCGGCCGCGACCACCCGCGCCAGGACGTCCTCCTGGCGTGCGCGGGCGCGCCGGGCCCGCAGGTGGCGGGGGCCCGGCGTGGCGAAGCCGTCGACCATGGCCACGCAGTCCCGGGCGAGCCGCTCGGTGCCCGCCGCGTCGAGTCCGGGCAGCCCCGTCCAGCCGGCGACGGCGCGGCCGAGGACCAGCGCCGCCTCGTCGAAGAGCGTGACCTCGCGCCCGCGCAGCCGGCCGAACTCCTCCCGGAACTCCTCGCGGACGCGCGCGACGAGCCCGTCGACCGCCGCGGGCGCCGTGAGCTCGGTGAGGAACAGCCCCTTGCGGGCCCGGTGCGCCGCGCCGTCCAGGGTGTGCACGGCGCCGCGCCCGAAGAGGGTGTCGAGAACCGGCCCGGGCAGGGCTCCCTCGCGCAGGGCGTGGTGCTCGTCGTAGAAGAACCGCACGGCCTCGGGGCCCCTCAGGACCCGCACCGGCCTGCCGAGCAGGCGCGTCGCGACGGTTCCGTCGCCGCTTCGGCCCGGCCGGAGCCCGGGCAGCCACGCGTACCCCTTCAGGAGCAGCGGGATGGTCTGGTCGACGGTCACGGGGCCTCCAGCGTCGTCACGGGGCCGCGCGCGGGGCGCGGAAGACGGACCTGCACGGATGCGCGTGCGCCGGGGGCGAGCCGGAAAATCACCGGCCCGCGCACGTACGTATGCGGCACCGGCACACGTGCGCGGGGGCGACTACCCGGCGTCGCACCGGGCAATCGCCCCCGCTCCGCGGGCCGCGGCCCGCCGTACCCCGTCCAGCCGATCAGTCGATCAGCCGAGCGGCTTGTCGGTCCCGCCGGAAGGCATCGGCCCGGGGTAGGGCCCCGGCCGCGCGGGAGGCTCCGTCTCACCGCCCGGCGCGCCCCCCTGCGTACCGCCCGACATGCCGCCGGGCATGTCACCGGACCTCTCACCGGACATCTCGTCCTGTCCGCCGCCCGGCATGCTGCCGCCGGAGGCGTCGCCGGGGCGTATCCGGCCGCGCCAGCCGCCGGACGCGGACCCGCGGTCCTCGATGTAGTGCTTGAAGCGCTGGAGGTCGCCCTGGACCCGGTTCTCCAGGAAGCCGAGGGCGTCGCCCGCCTTCTCGACCATCCCCGTCGGCTCGACGTCCATCGCCAGACTCACGCGCGTGTGGGTCTCGTCCAGGCGCTGGAACGTCACCACGCCCTTCTGCCGGACGTCACCCCCGACCGTGCGCCAGGAGATCCGCTCGTCGGGCAGCTGGTCCACGATCTCCGTGTCGAACTCGCGGAACACGCCCGCGACCCGCGTCTGCCAGTGGCAGTGCCGGTCGTCGAGCTGCCGTACCTCTTCCACGCCGTCCATGAAGCGGGGGAACTCCTCGAACTGCGTCCACTGGTCGTACACGTCCCGCAGCGGCGCCTCCACCCTGATCGTCTCCTGCACCATGCTCATGGTGTCCACCTCGTCCTTGCCCGCGAATTTTCGCTTGGTTTGCCCGTACCCACATCCGGCGCCCTCACGCAGCGTGGCCGGTTCGTCCCGTGATCGCTCGGGGTGGGCATATCCGTGCGGAACCGGGGAACCCGCCCTGCGTCAGCGATCACAGTGGAGGTTGCCGTGAGCCATTCCGAGGAACGCGCCCGCGACGAAGGCCCCGACCCCCAGCGGTCGGCCGTCCCACGGGTCACTCCGGTGACGGACGGGCCACTGCTGATCGAGGGGCCGGTCGAGGTCGTGCTCCCGGACGGCACCGTCCGCCGCTGCGAGCGGCCCGTGATCGCGCTGTGCGTCTGCCGACGGAGCCTGCGGCAGCCGTTCTGCGACACCAGCCACCGCCCGCGGATGCGGCCGGCCAGGCGCTCCGGAGGCGAGGGCAGGGGAGAGAAGGAGCCCGCGGCCGGGACCGCGGACCGCCGTACGGGCGGTGAGGAGGCCACGCGATGACGACCACAGCCCCGCGCGGGACGACCGCGCGCGACACGGCCGCCTACCGGACGGCCCCCTTCCGGACGGCCCCGGGGGAGAGCACCGGCCGGACGGTCCGCCCCCAACTGCCGCCGCCGCGCGGCGACCTCTCCGCCGCCGTGGACGCGTTCCTGCGCGGCCGCTCCCGGGCCCTCCCCGACAGCGGGACGGTGGCGGCCGCCGAGCCGCTCGGTGAGGACCTCCAGCTGGCGCTCCACCTCGCCTACGAACTCCACTACCGGGGCTTCGCCGACGTCCCGGACGACCTGGAATGGGACCCGGCGCTCCTGCGGCTGCGCGCCCTCATGGAGCAGCGGTTCGAGGACACGCTGCGCGACGCCTGCGGACGCCACAACGGCGTGGACGAGGCCTTCGACGCCGTCCTGACCGAGCCCGTCCACGGCGACGGCGCCTCCCACTACCTGCTCCGCCACGGCACACCGACGCACGTGCGGGAGTACGCCGTCCTGCGGTCGATCTACCAGCTCCGCGAGGCCGACCCCCACCTCTGGGTGGTGCCCCGGCTCCAGGGCCGGGCCAAGGCCGCCATGATGGCCGTGCAGTACGACGAATTCGGCTGCGGCCGCGCCGAGCACATGCACGCCCGGCTCTACGCCGACCTGATGGGCGCGCTCGGTCTCGTCCCCGCCTACGGGCACTACCTGCCGTTCGTCGGCGCGCCCCTCCTCGCCACCGTGAACCTGATGTCGCTGCTCGGCCTGCACCGGTCCCGCCGCGGCGCCCTGGTCGGCCACTTCGCGGCTTTGGAGATCACCTCCTCGCCCGGCTCCGCCAGGATCGCCGCCGCGCTGCGCAGGATCGGCGCGGGCGAGGCCGCGGTGCACTTCTACGACGAGCACGTCGAGGCCGACGCCGTACACGAACAGCTGGTGCGCCGCGAGGTCGTCGGCGGGCTCCTCGCGGACGAACCGGGTCTCGCCGGGGACGTCGTCTTCGGCGTCGAGGCGACCGCCCTCCTGGAGGACGCGCTCTCCGAGACCGTCGTGCGCGCCTGGCGCTCCGGCACCACGGCCCTGCGCGCCCCGCTCCCGGACGACCCGGAGGGCCCCGGTCCGTCCGGGGACCCCGACGCCGCCGACACACGCGCCGAAGCGGCCCAGCCCCCCGACGCCGCCGAAGACACCGACGCGACCGACGCGACCGACGCGTCCGGCTCGCGCGCCGACCGCGACGCGCCGCGCGGCGGTGCCCGCTGAACCGTCCGACGGCCCACCGCGCCGCCGCGGATGCTTTCGGCGGCGGAGGGTACAGGCAGATCTCCGGCCCCGGCGGGCGAGTCCCGACGCGACGGCCGGCCCAGGAGGAGACCCCAATGAACCTCACCGAAGGGCGCCGCGGCGCCCCCACCCCGCGCGACGACGTGCGCCGTGCGGGGGAAGACGGTCCCGGCGCGGCTCCGGAACCCGGCCCCCGCGTACCGGACCTGCCACCGGACCACACCCAGGCGATCCTGGAGACCACCAAGGAGATCGCCGCCCTGCTGAAGACCTCGGAGTGCCCCTTCGCGCTGGTCGGCAGCGTCGCCGCCTACGCGCACGGCATCCCCGTACGGCTCCAGCACGACACCGACTTCGTGCTGCGCAGGGAGGACGCCGAGACGGTCACCCGGCTGCTCCGCCAGCGCGGGATCCGGGTCATCGACCCGCCGGAGGACTGGCTGGTGAAGGCACGCAGCGGCGGGGAGGAGATCGACCTGATCTTCGCCCTGGCGGGCCGTCCCGTCACCACGGAGCTGCTCGACCGCGCCGTCACCCTCCCCGTGGACTCGGTCCACATGCCCGTCATCGCCCCGACCGACCTCCTGATCAGCCGGCTCACCGCGCTCTCCGAGCACCACTGCGACTTCGGCGCCCTGCTGCCCGTCGCCCGGGGGCTGCGCGAGCGCGTCGACTGGTCGGTGGTGCGGCGCGAGACCGGCGACGGGCCGATGGCCGCCGCCTTCCTCTACCTCCTCGAACGGCTCGACGTGATCCCGGCGGCCGACGCGTCCGGCGCGGACGAGGGGGAGACGGAGCGTGCGGCGGAGGAGGGAGGTGACCCGCGATGAGTGAGCACGGCCGAGCGCACGAGGACGAGTACCGCATCGCGCGGCTGCGCGAGCGCCTCGCCGAGGACGACATGGCCGAACTCGGGGTCCAGCTGGAGCAGCGCGGCGGCGCCGTCGTCGTGACGGGCACCGTGCCGACCACGACCCGGCGCGACGAGATCCTGCGGCTCGCCCGCGAGGAACTCGACGGCCTGACCGTACGGGCCGACCTCGCAGTGGCCTGCGCCGACGCCCCCGACCGCTGGGAGGAACTGACGTGACCACCACCCCGACGACGGACGGACACGCCGCGGGGCCCGCGGGGGACGACGGCCCGGTCGTCCGTGTGGCGGCCGTCGGCGACATCCATCTGAGCGCGGACTGCGCGGGGCTCCTGAAACCCGCCTTCTCCGCACTGCCGGACTGCGCCGACCTGCTGCTGCTCGCCGGCGACCTGACCCGGCACGGCACGCTGGACGAGGCCCGGGTGGTGGCGGGCGAGGTCGCGGACGCGGGGGTCCCCGTCGTGGCCGTCCTCGGCAACCACGACTACCACTCCGGCGAGGAGGAGGCCTTCGCGCGCGTGCTCTCCGACGCGGGCGTCACCGTGCTGGAGGGCGACTCGGTCGTCGTGACCGTCGACGGGCACAAGGTCGGCGTCGCCGGTACGAAGGGGTTCTGCGGCGGCTTCGTGGGCCGCAGCGCGGGGGAGTTCGGCGAGCCCGAGATGAAGGCGCTCGTCCGCACGACGCGGCTCAGCGCCGAACGGCTCACCGACGCCCTCGACGACCTGTCGGAGGAGGGCTGCTCGGTACGGATCGCGCTCACCCACTTCTCGCCGGTCCCCGACACGCTCGCGGGCGAACCGCTGGAGATCTACCCCTTCCTCGGCAGCTACCTGCTCGCCGAGGCGATCGACTCCGTGGGCGCCGACCTCGCCGTGCACGGCCACGCCCACCTCGGCGTCGAGCACGGCATGACGGCCGGGGGCGTCCGGGTCCGCAACGTGGCCCAGCCCGTCATCGGCCGGGCCTTCGCCCTCTACCAGCTACCGCTCGGCGGCCACCACGACGCGGCGGGCGCCACGCCCAGGACGACCTGACCACACCGGAAGCCGCACCGGAACCACAAGCCCGAACCACAAGCCCCAAGCACAAGCCCGAACCAAAGGAGGAGTCCGCGGATGGACGGCATCGTGATGCTGCGCGAGGACCACAAGACGGTGGAGAAGCTGTTCAAGGAGTTCGAACGGGCGGGCGACGACGACCACCGCCGCAAGCGGGAGATCGCCGACCAGGTGATCCAGGAACTCACGACGCACGCGTGGATCGAGGAGCGGGTCTTCTACCCGGCGGCCCGCGAGGCCGCGCCCGACACCAAGGACCACGTCCTGGAGAGCGTCGAGGAACACCACGCGGTGCTGTGGATGCTCTCGGAGCTCGACGGCCTCGACCCCGAGAACGAGCGCTTCGACGCCAAGATGACCGTCCTCATCGAGAACGTCCGGCATCACGTCGAGGAGGAGGAGAAGGAC
The DNA here is from genome assembly GCF_053589515.1 of Streptomyces sp. NPDC003327. Classification (NCBI taxonomy): domain Bacteria; kingdom Bacillati; phylum Actinomycetota; class Actinomycetes; order Kitasatosporales; family Streptomycetaceae; genus Streptomyces; species Streptomyces sp. NPDC003327. Next base: position 5,619 of record NZ_JBSFSA010000080.1, read on the forward strand.
TGGTTCCCGGAGGTCCGCAAGGCCATGGGCCGCAACCGCCTCGTCGAACTCGGCGAGCGCATGGCGGCCGAACGGAAGAACGCACCCCGCAACCCCCTGGACGTCCCGAGCGCCGACGCGCCGGACGCGGCCGACCGGGCGGAAGGCGCCGGAAGGGCGGACGGACCCGGCGGCGCCGACGGCGAAGCCGACTGAGAAGAAGGGCACGGCACATGATGCGCATCGGCTACACGATGATGACCGAGCAGGCCGGCCCCCGCGAGCTGGTCGAGCACGTGGTCGGGGCGGAAGCCGCCGGATTCGACTTCTCCGTCGTCTCCGACCACTCCTTCCCGTGGCTGGAGAGCCAGGGCCACGCGCCGTACGCCTGGAGCGTGCTCGGCGCGGCGGCCCAGGCCACTTCCAGCATCCCCCTGATGACCTTCGTGACCTGCCCGACCTTCCGCTACCACCCGGCCGTGATCGCCCAGAAGGCCGCCACGCTCCAGCTCCTCTCCGAGGGCCGGTTCCGGCTCGGCCTCGGCTCCGGCGAGAACCTCAACGAGCACGTCGTCGGCGCCGGCTGGCCCTCCGCCCGGGTCCGGCTCGAACGGCTGGAGGAGGCCGTCGACATCATCCGCGCCCTGTTCACCGGGGAGTACGTGAGCCGGCGCGGCCCGCACTTCCCGGTCGACAACGCCCGGCTCTGGGACCTGCCCGACACCCCGCCGCCCCTCGGGATCGCCGTCTCGGGACCGCGCTCCTGCGCCCTCGCGGGCCGCCACGCGGACCTGCTCATCGCCACGGAGCCCAAGCGGGAACTGCTCGACGCCTTCGACGCGTCCGGCGGCACGGGAAAGCCCCGGATCGGACAGCTGCCCCTCTGCTACGACACCGACCGCGACGCGGCGGTGCGGCGCGCCCACGAGCAGTTCCGCTGGTCCCTGGGCGGCTGGCGGGTGAACTCCGAACTGCCCCTGCCGAAGAGCTTCGACCAGGCCACGGCACAGACCCGCCCGGAGGACGTGGCCGAAGCCGTGCCCTGCGGGGACGACGTCGACGCCGTCGTGAAGGCCGTCGCCGCCTACGAGGAGGCGGGCTTCACCGACCTCGCCCTCGTCCAGATCGGCGGCGACCGGCAGGAGCCGTTCCTCCGCTGGGCCGAATCCACCCTCCTGCCCGCCCTCCGCGGGCGGTGACGGAGGAAAAACCGGCCGCTTCCCCGGGGGCGGGGGAGCGGCCTCCGCGCGCGCCGGACCGTGCCGCCCGGCGCGGTCCATCGCCGGGCCCCCGGGGGCGGTGCGCCGGGCGAGGCGGAGCGGCCGTTCGGGAATGAGGCGCTCCCGGTCGGGTACGCGCGGGTCGACGAATCGGCCGTGCGCTCGCGCGGTCCCTTCCGCGAACCGCAGGGAGATGAGCGTCATGACGATACCCAGCAACCCCGACCCGGACCCCAGGGACTACCCCGACGCGGGGACCCGGCCGGGCGAGACTCCACCGGCGGAGTCGGGCACGAGCACCGGGACCGGCCCCTACCGGCCGCTCCGCAAGGGCTGGGCGGCGACGCCCCTGATCCTCCTGTGGACGCTGGTCGTCCTGTGCGCGCTGTTCTTCCTCGTGTACGCGATCGTCCTGGCCGTCGACTGAGCGCGCACCGGCCGGCCGCGCCCCCGTACCAACCCCCCACGAAAGGACCCCGGACATGCCCAGCAACGAGTCCGATCCGGACGCCCGCGGCGACGACGTCTACCAGCCCACCCACTCCGACGCGGACAACCGCCCCACCGACGACCTCGACCCGGACAACGCGCTCGTCACCGACCCGCTCGACGACATGGCGGTGCCCGGCTACTCGCCGCCCGAACGGCCGCGGGCCGTCACGCGCCACGGCACGACGCAGCGGGAGCAGCGGGAGGGCGAGTCGCTCGACGAGCGGATCGCCCAGGAGGTGCCCGACGTGCCCCTTCCCGAGGGCGACGGCATCGGGGACCTCCCGGGAGGCGCGGGGGAGCCGGTCGACGAGGAGGCCGGCGCCACCAGGGCCGGACGCCTGGCCCCCGTCGCCACCCACCCGGACCGGGGCGGCATGGACCGGGCCGTCGCCCGGGACGTCGGCCCGGACGACGGCGCCGCGCCGGCCGAGGAGGCCGCGATGCACGTGGACACCGCGGCCGACGGCACCGACATCGACGCCGAAGCCGAAGCCGAAGCCGACGCCGACATCGGCACCGGGATCGGGCCGGGCGACCGGAGCTGAGACCGCGAACGACGCACGACGCCGCGCACCCGCCGAACCTTTCGGCGGGTGCGCGGCGTCGTACGGTGGCCGCGGTCACGGCCAGGACGTCTCCCGGCGCGGCACGACGACGACCTCAGCGAGCGCGCTGCCCGTCGGCACCGACAGGGCGTACATCACCGTGTCCGCCACCACCTCCGGACTCTGCAACAGACCCGTGTCCGTGTCGGGGAAGCGGTCCATGATGAACGGCGTCTCCATGCCGCCCGCGACGACACCCGTCACACCGATGCCGGGACAGTCCCGCTGCGCCTCCTTGAACAGGGTGTGGGTGAAGGCGCGCAGCCCCGTCTTCGCCGCCGCGTACGGGCCCGCCTCCGTCCAGGTCCGCAGCGCCGCCGTCGAGAGGATGTTCACGATGTGGCCGCCGCCCCGCGCCACCATCCGTCCGTAGGCCTCCCGGCACAGGTACATCGGGGCGAGCAGATTGGTGGTGACGACCCGGGTCATCTCCTCGGCCGTCAGCTCCTGCACCGCCTTGGTGACGTCCACGGCCGCGTTGTTGACCAGGACGTCCACGGGCTGCCCCCGGTCGTCCAGGTCCCGGAAGACCTCGGCGACGGCCTCCGCGTCCCGTACGTCCAGGACGACCGGCGCCGCCCGGCATCCCTCGCCCTTCAGTGCCTCGCACAGCTCCTTGGCGAGGTCCTCGCGCACGTCGGCGACCACGACCTCGGCGCCGGCCCTGGCGAGCCTCCGGACGATCGCGGCCCCCAGCCCCCGGCCTCCGCCGGTGACCAGGGCCCGCCGGCCGTCGAGCCCGCTCCGCGTCCCGTTGTTCATGACGTCCCCTTTCCGTGGATCCGAATTCCCGCACCGGCCCCCGTACCGCGTGTGAGCAAGCACACCAGAAGTCCAACCCCCCTGCTGAGACGACGAGTTGGCGGCCGCATGGGGTACGGGCGCGCGCCTCGGCCCGCTCCCTTCCCCTCGTCTCGGGAACCGTCTGCCACGATGGGCGCCGGGCCCGCCCCACCACCGCTTCCCCGCCCGCGCGGCACACCGTTCCGCCGCGCGGGAGAGGCACGGGAGGGCCCCTGCCTCCCCCACCGCCCGCGCCGCCGCGCTCTGCCCCCGTAGCCCTCCTGTGCCTCTTTCCCTCCGCGGACTCACCCGCGCCCCCGCCCCGTCCACCGCCAAGGCGCCGTCCGGGAACCGCTCGCCGTGGCGTGCGCTGCGCCACCGCAGCATGCGCTGGTGGGCCGTCGCCAACGTCGTCTCCAACATCGGCACCTGGATGCAGCTCACCGTCCAGAACCTGCTGGTGCTCCAGATCACCGGGTCCGCGGCCGCGACCGGCCTCTCCATGTCCGTGCAGGCCGCCCCGGGCCTGCTCATGGGGGCCCTCGGCGGAGCGGTCGTGGACCGCTGGCCGCGGAAGCTGACGGCCGCCGTCGGCCAGGTCCTGCTCGCCGTCGTCGCGGTCGTCACCGCCGTGCTCGTCGCCACCGACCGCCTCGACCTGCCGCTGCTGATGGCGCTCGCCGCCGTCACCGGCGTCATCGCGACCGTGGACGGCCCCGCGTGCGCCCTGCTCGGCAACGACCTCGTCGACCCCGACGACGTACCGTCCGCCATCGGCATCGGCTCGCTCGCCCACAGTGGTGGACGGCTCGCCGGCGCCGCGCTCGGCGGCGTGACGGTCTCGGTCCTCGGCACCGCCGCCGCCTACGCCGCCAACGGCCTGTCCTTCCTCTTCGTCGCCTGCGTCATCCCCTTCCTGAAGCCGGCCCGCTCGGCAGCCGCGCGCCTCGCGGGCGCCGGGGCCGCGGCGGAGGAGAGCGGCGGCGACGGCGGGACGGGCGTGCGCGAGGGCCTCGTGTTCTTCGCCCGGCGCCCGCGGCTCGTCGCCCTCGCCGGTCTCAACGGCGTCAGCGCGATCTTCGGACGCAACTACTCGCTGACCCTCGTCGTCCTCGTCACCGGTCCGCTCGCGGGCGACGCGGGCACCTTCAGCACCGTGTCCACCGTGCTCGCCCTGGGCGGCATCCTCGGCGCCGTCCTCGGCGCCCGGCTGCGCCGCCCCGCCGTCCGGCTCGTGGGCCTGCTGACCCTTGCCGGGGCGCTGCTCCAGGTCCTCGCCGGCCTGGCGCCCTCGGTCGCCGTACTGCTCGTCCTCGTGCTGCCGATGGCGATCGCCGAGTCCGTCGCGGACACGGCGCAGAACACCGTCCTCCAGACCGACCCGCCGCCCGCCATGCGCGGACGCGTCCTCGGTGCCTGGAGCAGCATCCGTACGCTCTGGGGCCTCGCCGCGCCGCCGACGCTCGGCCTGCTGATGGAGCTGCTCGGCGCCCGAGGCGCCCTGGTCGCGGGCGGACTGCTGGTCTCGGCCGTCGTCGGCTCGGGCTTCCTCGCCCACCGCCGCCGTACGGCACGGGAGCAGCACCCGTCCGGGGCCACCCTCTCCGTGGACCGCGCCCTCGTCCCGGCGCCGCGCGTCCCCGCAACGGTGCCGGCCGTCACCGAGACGGTCCTCGTTCCCGAGACGGTCCTCGTTCCCGAGACGGTGCCGGTCCAGCCGGTCCAGCCGGTCCACCCCGCCACCGCGCCCGCCGGACGCGTGGAACTGGGCACCGCCGTCTGACCCCGGCGCCCCGGCCGGACCGGGGCGGGGGCGGCCGGGCCGACGGCTCACGGCGTGCTCCCGGAGACGGCGGGCCGCCCCCGCGCCGCCGTTCCGGCCAGGTCGTCCACGGCGGCGACCACCTCGTCGACCGTCACCCGCAGCAGCCGCGGGTCCGGCGAGGCGCCGTGGGCGTCACCCGGGCGCAGCGCGTCGGTCTCGTCGGCGTACGGATGCCACAGCACCCGGTGCGGGCCCTCCCCGGGCGGCCCCCACAGGCGCGGTGACACCGGGCCGAACAGCACCACGGAGGGCGTACCGAGCGCGGACGCGAGGTGGGCGAGGCCCGTGTCCCCGACCACCAGGCACCGCGCCCCGGCGAGCAGGGCGCACAGTTCGCCGAAGGGCACGCCCCGGCGACCGCCCCGTACCGCGGCGGGCGGCAGACCCGCCCGCTGGGCCACGCCGCGGGCGTACGCCTCCTCGCCGGGCCCCGCGGTCACCACGACCCGCTGCCCCGCCGCGGCCAGCGCCCGGGCGACGGCGGCGAACCGGTCGGCGGGCCAGCGACGGGAACCGGCGTCGGCCCCCGGGTGGAGCACCACCGCGTCCGGCACGGGAGAGGGCCGGGGAGGCGGCGGCAGCCGCAGGTCGCCCGCGTCGGCGTCGAGCCCGTACCAGCGCAGGAGACGGCACCAGCGGTCCCGTTCGTGCTCCGCGGGGTCCCATTCGGGTCCCGGGACGCCGAGGACCTCCGGATGCCGGAACGCCCAGATCCGGTCCGGCCCGAGCCGGGCGAGCAGCTGATGGCTGAGCGGGCCGCGCCCGTGCAGGTCGACCGCGAGCTCCGGCGGCCGCCCCGCCCACGGCAGCACGGCGGGCACCTCGCGCCCGGGGGCCCGGGTGATCAGCAGTCCGTCGACGGCGCCGGTCGCCCGGACGACGGGCGCCAGCCCGGCCGGGGCGGCGAGGACGAGCCGGTGCCCGGGGAATCCCCGGCGCAGCGCCCTCAGGGCGGGCAGGGCGGTCAGCGCGTCACCGAGGCCGAGCGCCCGCAGCACGAGCACGGTCGGCCGCCCCGCGCCCGCCCGTCCGGGTCCGTCCGGCCGCTCGGACCCGGCATCCCCCTTGGTGGCGCCCGGGCCGGTCACACCGGCTCCCCGGACGGCAGGGTGCGGGCGGCCCGGTGGGCCAGCGACGTCGTCGACCGGCCGTCCAAGTAGGGCAGGGCGACCGCCTGACCGCCCCACGACCGCAGGGCCTGCGCCTCCGGCAGGTCGTCGGCCCGGTAGTCCCCGCCCTTGACCCACACGTCGGGCCGCAGCGAGCTCAGGAGCCGTACGGGCGTGTCCTCGTCGAAGGCGACGACCGCGTCGACGCTGCCCAGGGCGGCCAGCACGCGCATCCGGTCGGCCAGCGGGTTCAGGGGACGGCCGGGGCCCTTCAGACGGGCGAGCGAGGTGTCGGAGTTGACGCAGACGATCAGGCAGTCCCCGATCCGCGCGGCGTTCTCGAGCAGCCCCACGTGGCCCGCGTGCAGCAGGTCGAAGCAGCCGCCGGTGGCGACCACCGTGCCGCCGCGGGCGTGGACGCGCCGGGCGAGTTCGAAGGCGTCGCGCGGCGCGGGCTCGGCCGGCTCGGCGGGAGCCGGGGGCTCCCACAGGTCCCGGTTCCCGGCGCCCCCGGCCCGTACGAACGCGGCCGCCTCGGCGACGGCCCGTTCCACGGCCTCCTCCGGCAGCGCCCCGGCCGCGAGCGCGGCCGCCGCCGTCGCCGCGAAGCAGTCGCCCGCTCAGATCGGAAGAGCGTCATGTAGTCAACGAGTGTGTATATCGGAGAGTAGATAAGGGT
>NZ_JBSFSA010000081.1:0-11919 GCF_053589515.1 Streptomyces sp. NPDC003327
CCTGCGGTGGGGGGGCGCGCCCGCGCCCCCCCCGCCGCCCCCCGCGGCGCGCCCCCGCGGAACTGGTAAGCCGAGGGGCGCGGCGAAGCGCTCCCTCTCCACCCACTGGTACGCCTGGGCCATGGTCGCCCCGGTCGTCATCGTGATCGGCGTGATCATCGGCTATCCGCTGGTCCGCGGCATCTACCTGTCGTTCACCGACGCCAACGAGCGCAACGTCGCGCGGTCGATCGGCGTGAACGAGATCCCGGCCACCTACGAGTTCGTCGGCCTCGACAACTACACCGACGCGATCACGGGCAGCCAGTTCCTCGGCACCCTCGGCTGGACGATCCTCTGGACCGTGTCCTGCGTGGCCGTGACCTTCGCCCTCGGCCTCACCCTCGCCAACATCCTCAACCGCAGGATCGCCGGCCGCTCCGTCTACCGGATGCTGCTGATCCTGCCGTGGGCCGTCCCCGGCTTCGTCTCCGTCTTCGCCTGGCGGTTCCTCTACGACGAGCGCCGCGGCATGCTCAACCAGATCCTCACGGGCACCGGCATCGACGGCATCCCGTGGCTGAACGACCCGACCTGGGCCAAGTTCTCGGTCATCGCCGTCAACGTCTGGCTCGGCATCCCGTTCATGATGGTCGCCCTCCTCGGCGGGCTCCAGTCCATCCCCGGCGAGCTGTACGAGGCCGCCGAGATGGACGGCGCGAGCGCCTGGCAGCGCTTCCGGCACATCACCCTGCCCGGCCTGCGGTCGGTGTCGACGACGGTGATCCTGCTGTCGACCATCTGGACCTTCAACATGTTCCCGGTGATCTTCCTGCTCACCCGGGGCGGGCCCGGCGAGGCCACCCAGATCCTCGTCACCCAGGCCTACAAGTTCTCCTTCGAGATCAGCCCGCGCGACTTCGCCCAGTCGTCCACGTGGGGCGTCCTCATCCTGGTCCTCCTGATGGTCTTCGCCGCGTTCTACCAGCGAGTCCTCCGCAAGCAGGGAGAAGTCTGGTGACCACCACGACCCCCACCCCCCAGACCATGAACGCCCCGGTCCGCGGCCGCCGTTCGCCGCTCGCCTCGGTCGGCCTGCACGTCACCCTGATCGTCGCCTCCGTGATCGCCGTCTTCCCGGTGCTGTGGGTCCTGCTGACCTCGCTCAAGCCCGCGAAGTACGCCACCACCACGGACTTCGTGAAGGAGACGACGCTCGAGAACTACACGAACCTGCTGAAGGACACCCCGTTCCTCACCTGGTTCTGGAACTCGCTGCTCGTCGCCGGCCTCACCACCGTCGTCGGCGTCTTCATCTCCGCCACCACCGGCTACGCCGTCAGCCGCTTCCGCTTCCCCGGCAAGCGCGGCCTGATGTGGACCCTGCTCATCACGCAGATGTTCCCGGTCGCCGTCCTCATCGTGCCGATCTACAACATCATGGCCTCGATGGGGCTGCTCAACGAGCCGCTCGGCCTGCTCATCACCTACCTGACCATCGCCGTGCCCTTCTGCGCCTGGATGATGAAGGGCTTCTTCGACACCATCCCGCGCGAGATCGACGAGTCGGGTTACGTCGACGGCCTCACCCCCTTCGGCACCTTCTGGCGGCTCATCCTGCCGCTCGCCAAGCCGGGCATCGCGGTCACCGCCTTCTACTCCTTCATCACCGCCTGGGGCGAGGTCGCCTACGCCTCCGCCTTCATGGTCGGCGACGAGAACCTCACGCTCGCCGGCGGACTGCAGAAGTTCGTCAACCAGTACGGAGCCCAGTGGGGCCCCATGTCCGCGGCCTCCGTGCTGATCGCCATCCCCGCGGCCCTGGTGTTCCTCTTCGCCCAGCGCCACCTCGTCACCGGCATGTCCGCCGGTGCCGTCAAGGGCTGACGGCCCTGAGCACCGCACCTGTACGCCCCTCCTTACCTCCCAGGGAAGACATGACCCAGCATCTCGCCACCCCGGCCGACGCCCCGACCACCGGCACGCACACGGGCTGGTGGAGAGACGCGGTGATCTACCAGGTCTACCCGCGCAGCTTCGCCGACGGCAACGGCGACGGCATGGGCGACCTGGAGGGCATCCGCCGCCGGCTGCCCTACCTCAAGGACCTCGGCGTCGACGCCGTCTGGCTCTCGCCGTTCTACGCCTCCCCGCAGGCCGACGCCGGCTACGACGTCGCCGACTACCGGGCCATCGACCCGATGTTCGGCTCGCTCCTCGACGCCGACGCCCTGATCCGCGAGGCGCACGAACTGGGCCTGCGCATCATCGTCGACCTGGTCCCCAACCACTCCTCGGACCACCACGAGTGGTTCCAGCGCGCCCTGCGCGAGGGCCCCGGCTCCCCGCTGCGCGACCGCTACCACTTCCGCCCCGGCAAGGGCGCGAACGGTGAACTCCCGCCCAACGACTGGGAGTCCATCTTCGGCGGCCCCGCCTGGACCCGTACGGAGAACCCGGACGGCACCCCCGGCGACTGGTACCTGCACCTCTTCGCCCCGGAGCAGCCCGACTTCAACTGGGAGCACCCGGCCGTCCGCGACGAGTTCCGCTCCATCCTGCGGTTCTGGCTCGACATGGGCGTCGACGGCTTCCGCGTCGACGTCGCCCACGGCCTCGTCAAGGCCGCCGGGCTGCCCGACATCGGCGCCCACGACCAGCTGAAGCTGCTCGGCAACGACGTGATGCCCTTCTTCGACCAGGACGGCGTCCACGAGATCTACCGCTCCTGGCGGCGGATCCTCGCCGAGTACGACGGGGAGCGCATCCTCGTCGCCGAGGCCTGGACGCCCACCGTCGAGCGCACCGCCAACTACGTGCGCCCCGACGAGATGCACCAGGCCTTCAACTTCCAGTACCTGGGCACCCACTGGGACGCGGCCGAGCTCCGCACCGTCATCGACGCCTCGCTCGCCGCGATGCTTCCGGTCGGCGCCCCCACCACCTGGGTGCTCTCCAACCACGACGTCACCCGGCACGCCACCCGCTTCGCCAACCCGGCGGGCCTCGGCACCCAGCTGCGCACCCCCGGCGACCGCGAGCTCGGCCTGCGCCGCGCCCGCGCCGCCACCCTGCTGATGCTGGCGCTGCCCGGCTCCGCCTACGTCTACCAGGGCGAGGAGCTCGGCCTGCCCGACGTCACCGACCTGCCGGACGAGGTCCGCCAGGACCCGTCGTTCTTCCGGGCGACCGGCCAGGACGGCTTCCGCGACGGCTGCCGGGTGCCGATCCCGTGGACCGTCGACGGCTCCTCGTACGGCTTCGGCGACGGCGGCTCCTGGCTGCCGCAGCCCGCGGCCTGGGGCGGCCTGAGCGTCGAGGCGCAGACCGGCGACCCCGGCTCCACCCTGGAGCTGTACCGCAGCGCGCTCGCCGTCCGCCGCGAGCGCCCCGAACTCGGTGCGGGCGACTCCGTCGAGTGGCTGGAGGCACCCGAGGGTGTGCTCTCCTTCCGCCGCGACGGTTTCGTCTGCACCGCCAACACCACCGGCCGGGCCATCTCCGTCCCGCTGCCCGGCCGGTATCTCCTCTCCAACGAGCCCGTCACCCCCGGCGACGGTGTCGTGGAGCTTCCCGCCGACACCACGGTCTGGTGGGCGGTGTGACGATCCCCCTGCCGCGGGGCACCGGGAACGGTGCCCCGCGGCTCGCGGACATCGCGGCCCAGTCCGGGGTCAGCGAGGCCACCGTCAGCCGTGTCCTCAACGGCAAGGCGGGGGTGGCGGGCGCGACCCGGCACAAGGTGCTCGCGGCGCTCGACGTGCTCGGCTACGAGCGTCCCGTACGGCTCAAACGCCGCAGCGCGGGCCTCGTCGGGCTCGTCGTGCCCGAGCTGACCAACCCGATCTTCCCGGCCTTCGCGCAGGTCGTCGAACAGGTCCTCGCCGGACACGGCTACACCCCGGTCCTGTGCACCCAGATGCCCGGCGGCGCCACCGAGGACGAGCTCGTCGAGCAGCTCGTGGAGCGCGGGGTGGCCGGCATCGTCTTCCTCTCCGGGCTGCACGCGGACGCCTCCGCCGACCCGGCCCGCTACGCCCGGCTGACCGCCCGCGGCGTGCCGTACGTCCTTATCAACGGCTACAACGAGCACATCGACGCCAACTTCGTCTCCCCGGACGACCGGGCCGCGGCCCGCATGGCCGTGCGCCACCTGGTCGAGCTGGGCCACGAGCGGATCGGCCTCGCCATCGGCCCGACCCGGTACGTCCCCTCCCGGCGCAAGGCCGAGGGCTTCGCCGCCGAGCTGTACGAACTCCTCGGCGTCGAGCGGTCCGAGGCGGAGCGCTTCATCCGGCCCACGCTCTTCGGGGTCGAGGGCGGGCACGCCGCCGCCGAGATCCTCCTCGCCGAGGGCTGCACCGGCATCGTCTGCGGCTCCGACCTGATGGCGCTCGGCGTCATCCGGGCCGTCCGGGCCCGGGGCCTCGACGTGCCCGGGGACGTCTCCGTCGTCGGCTTCGACGACTCGCCGCTCATCGCCTTCACCAGCCCGCCGCTGTCCACCGTGCGCCAGCCCGTCCAGGCCATGGCCACGGCCGCCGTCGGTGCGCTCCTGGAGGAGATCGAGGGCAACCCCGTCCAGCGCACCGAGTTCGTGTTCCAGCCGGAGCTGGTGGTCCGCGGCTCCACGGCGCAGCCGCCCGCCCAGGAGCCGCAACTCCTTTCGTAACAACTTGCGTCGAGGGGTCCGGAGGGTTGACCGGGCGTCGGGGCACTCGTACGGTCACGGCTGAAAACAGTTGCTGACATTTTCGGCAACTTCTTGCGACACCGAAGTCGTACAGGAGGAAGCATGGCCAGAAGGACCGTGGCCGCTGCACTCGCCCTCGTGGCGGGAGCCGCTGTGGCCGTCACGGGAAACATCCCGGCCCAAGCCACCCCGCCCGGCGAGAAGGACGTCACCGCCGTGATGTTCGAATGGAACTTCGCCTCGGTGGCCCGTGAGTGCACCGACCGCCTCGGCCCCGCCGGCTACGGATACGTCCAGGTCTCCCCGCCCCAGGAACACCTCAGGGGCAGCCAGTGGTGGACCTCGTACCAGCCGGTCAGCTACAAGATCGCCGGACGTCTCGGCGACCGCACCGCCTTCAAGAACATGATCGACACCTGCCACGCGGCGGGCGTCAAGGTCGTCGCCGACTCCGTCATCAACCACATGGCGAACGGCTCCGGCACCGGAACGGGCGGGACCCCGTTCTCCAAGTACGACTACCCGGGCCTCTACTCCGGCTCCGACATGGACGACTGCCGGTCCGCGATCTCCAACTACCAGGACCGCGCCAACGTCCAGAACTGCGAACTGGTCCAGCTCCCCGACCTCGACACGGGCGAGGACTGGGTCCGCGCGAAGATAGCCGGCTACCTCAACGACCTGCTCTCGCTGGGCGTCGACGGCTTCCGCATCGACGCCGCCAAGCACATGCCGGCCGCCGACCTGGCCAACATCAAGTCCCGGCTGACCAAGCCGAACGCCTACTGGAAGCTGGAGGCCATCCACGGCGCGGGCGAGGCCGTCTCCCCGAGCGAGTACCTCGGCAGCGGCGACGTCCAGGAGTTCCGCTACGCCCGCGACCTCAAGCGGGTCCTCCAGAACGAGAAGCTCGCCTACCTCAAGAACTTCGGCGAGGCCTGGGGCCACATGCCCTCCGCCCAGTCCGGCGTCTTCGTCGACAACCACGACACCGAGCGCGGCGGCGACACCCTCTCCTACAAGGACGGCGCGAACTACACCCTCGCCTCCGTCTTCATGCTCGCCTGGCCCTACGGCTCCCCGGACGTCCACTCCGGCTACGAGTGGACCGACAAGGACGCCGGACCGCCCAACGGCGGCCAGGTGAACGCCTGTTACGCCGACGGCTGGAAGTGCCAGCACGCCTGGCGCGAGATCTCCTCCATGGTGGCCTTCCGCAACGCCGCCCGCGGCGAGGCCGTCGGCAACTGGTGGGACAACGGCAACAACGCCATCGCGTTCGGCCGGGGTGCCAAGGCGTACGTGGCGATCAACCACGAGACGTCCCCGCTCACCCGCACCTTCCAGACCTCCCTGCCCGCCGGCACCTACTGCAACGTGCAGGCCAACACCCCGGTGACGGTCAACTCCGCCGGCCAGTTCACGGCCACCCTCGGCGCCAACACCGCCGTCGCCCTCCACGTGAACGCCACCACCTGCGGCGGCGGGACCACCCCCACCACCCCGCCGACCACGCCCCCCGCCACCGCGGGCGCCTCCTTCAACGTCACCGCCACCACCGTCGTCGGCCAGAACGTCCACGTCGTCGGCAACCGCCCCGAGCTCGGCAACTGGGCCCCCGCCTCCGCCCCCAAGCTCGACCCGGCCGCGTACCCCGTCTGGAAGCTGACCGTCTCCCTCCCCGCCGGCACCACCTTCGAGTACAAGTACGTCCGCAAGGACGCGGCCGGGAACGTCACCTGGGAGTCCGGCGCCAACCGCACCGCGACCGTCCCCGCCTCGGGCCAGGTCGTCCTGAACGACACCTTCCGCAACTGAGCTTCCCTCCCACCCCCAGGGCCGCCCCGCCGGGGCGGCCCCCTCTTCCCGTACCTCCAGGGAGCACCTCCGTGATACCCAAGAGAACGGCGGTGGCGCTCGCCGCCGCCCTGTGCGCGGCCCTCGTGCCCGCACTTCCCGCCACCGCGGCACCCCGCCCGCCCGCCCCGCCGTCCGACAAGGCGCTCGCGGCCCAGCCCGCCCGCCAGGACCTCACGCGCGAGCAGTTCTACTTCGTCCTGCCCGACCGGTTCGCCAACGGCGACACCTCCAACGACCGCGGCGGCCTCACCGGCACCCGCCTGGAGAACGGCTTCGACCCCACCGACAAGGGCTTCTACCAGGGCGGGGACCTCAAGGGCCTCACCGAGCGACTCGACTACATCAAGGGCCTCGGCACCACCGCCATCTGGATGGCGCCGATCTTCAAGAACCGCCCCGTGCAGGGCACCGGCAAGGACGCCTCCGCCGGCTACCACGGCTACTGGATCACCGACTTCACCCAGGTCGACCCGCACTTCGGGACCAACGAGGACCTGGAGAAGCTGATCGCCGCCGCCCACGCCAAGGGCATGAAGGTCTTCTTCGACGTCATCACCAACCACACCGCCGACACCGTCGACTACGCCGAGAAGGCCTACGGCTACCGCCCCAAGGGCTCCCACCCGTACCTCGACAAGGACGGCCGCCCCTTCGACGACCGGACCGCGATCGGCAGGGTCGACGCCGACTCCTTCCCGTACACCCCCGTCGAGAAGGCCAACACCAAGGTCCCCGCCTGGCTCAACGACCCCACGATGTACCACAACCGCGGCGACTCCACCTGGGTCGGCGAGTCCGCCGAGTACGGCGACTTCGTCGGCCTCGACGACCTGTGGACCGAGCGCCCCGAGGTCGTCGAGGGCATGAAGCGGATCTACGAGACCTGGGTCCGCGACTTCAAGATCGACGGCTTCCGCATCGACACCGTCAAGCACGTCGACCTCGACTTCTGGACCCAGTGGGCCACCGCCCTCGACGCGTACGCCAAGAAGCGGGGCCGCGAGGACTTCTTCATGTTCGGCGAGGTCTACTCCGCCGACCCCACCGTCACCGCCCCCTACGTCACCCGCGGCCGCCTCGACGCCACCCTCGACTTCCCCTTCCAGGACGCCGCCCGCGCCTTCGCCTCCCAGGGCGCCGGCGCCGACCGCCTCGCCAAGGTCTTCGCCCAGGACTACCGCTACACCACCGACAAGGCCAACGCCTACGAGCAGGTCACCTTCCTCGGCAACCACGACATGGGCCGCATCGGCACGTTCCTCAAGCAGGACAACCCGAACGCCTCCGACGACGAACTCGTCCGCCGCGCCCGCCTCGCCAACGAGCTGATGTTCCTCTCCCGGGGCAACCCCGTCGTCTACTACGGCGACGAGCAGGGCTTCACCGGCCCCGGCGGCGACAAGGACGCCCGCCAGACCCTCTTCGCCTCGAAGACCGCCGACTACCTCGACGACGACCAGCTCGGCACCGACCGCACCCACGCCACCGACGCGTACGACACCGCGCACCCCGTCTACACGTCGATCGCCCGCCTGTCGAAGCTCACCAAGGAGCACCCGGCCCTCCGCGACGGCGTCCAGCAGGAGCGGTACGCCCAGGGCTCCGTCTACGCCTTCTCCCGCACCGACGCCCGCCGGCGCGTCGAGTACGTGGTCGCCACCAACAGCGCCACCACGCCGCAGACCGCCACCCTCCCCGTCGACTCCGCGCACTTCCGCACCCTGTACGGGGGTCAGGGCGCCGTCGCCGCGCGGGACGGCAAGGTCACCGTCACCGTCCCCGCCCTCTCCTCCCTCGTCCTGCGGGCCGACGCCCCGCTCCCGGCACCCGCCGCCGCGCCCACCGTCGACCTCAAGGCACCCACGGCCGGCTCCACCGGCACCGTCGAGATCACCGCCGACGTCGACGGCGGCGGCCTCAACCGCGTCGTCTTCGCCGCCCAGGTCGGCAACGGCCGCTGGCAGACCCTCGGCACCGCCGACCACGCCCCGTACAAGGTCACCCAGCACGTGACCGCCCCCGCCGGCACCCCGCTCCGCTACAAGGCCGTCGCCGTCGACGCCGCCGGGCGGACCGCGAGCGCCACCGCCGCCACCACGGCCGGCGCGCCCCCGGCCCCCGAGAAGCCCGTCGCCGTCGAGCGCACCCACGCGATCGTCCACTACAAGCGCGCGGACGGGAACTACGACGGCTGGACCCTCAAGGCCGCAGGCCAGGAGGCCGCGTTCACCGGCCGCGACGCCCACGGCGCCTTCGCCTGGGTCCGCGTCCCCGAGGGCGCCTCCACCGTCACGTACACCGTCGAGAAGGACGGCGCCGCCGACGGCCCCGAGCGCAGCATCGCCCTCGGCCGCACCGGCGAGGTCTGGATCACGCAGGGCCAGGACGGCCAGTCCGACACCAACCCGGCCCCCGTCCAGCAGGACAAGAGCAAGGTCGTCCTCCACTACAAGCGCGCGGACGGGAACTACGACGGCTGGGGCCTCCACCTGTGGACCGGCGCCGCCCAGCCCACCGACTGGTCGAAGCCGCTCCTGCCGGCCCGCGTCGACGCCTACGGCGCCGTCTACGAGGTGTCGCTCGCCCCGGGCGCGACCTCCCTGTCGTACATCCTCCACAAGGGCGACCAGAAGGACCTGCCCACCGACCAGTCCCTCGACCTCGCCACCTACGGCAACGAGGTCTGGCTGCTCGGCGGCGAGCCCAAGTACCTCCTCCCGACCGTCGGCGGCGCCCCGAACCTGGACCTCACCAAGGCCGAGGCCCAGTGGATCGACCGCACCACCGTCGTCTGGAAGGTCAAGGCGACCGACGCCACCAGCGAGCAGCTGGTGTACGCCCCGGACGGCGGCATCACCGCCACCGACGGCGCCCTCAGCTCCGAGGGCCAGTGGCTCCGGCTGAAGCGGGCCGCGCTCACCGACGCCCAGAAGGCCGCGTTCCCGCACCTGAAGGACCACCCGGCCTTCACCGTCGACCCGCGTGACGCCGACCGCGTCCACGCCTCCCTGCGCGGCCAGCTCATCGCCACCCAGCGCGCCGCCAACGGCGCCCTGCTCGCCGCCACCGGCGTGCAGACCGCGGGCGTCCTCGACGACCTCTACGCGGCCAGGGCCACGAAGGCGAAGCTCGGCCCCGTCTTCCGGTCCGGCCGCCCCACCCTCTCCCTGTGGGCGCCCACCGCCCAATCCGTCGCCCTCGAACTCGACGGCAGGGCCGTGCCCATGCGGCGCGACGACGCCTCCGGCGTCTGGTCGGTCACCGGCCCCCGGACCTGGGCGGGCAAGCCGTACCGGTACGTCGTGAAGGTCTGGGCGCCCAGCGTCCAGAAGCTCGTCGAGAACCGCGTCACCGACCCGTACTCGACCGCCCTCACCACCGACTCGGCCCGCAGCCTCGTCGTCGACCTCACCGACCCGAAGCTCGCCCCGGCCGGCTGGAAGACCCTCGCGAAGCCGGCCGCCGTGCCGCTGCGCGACGCCCAGATCCAGGAACTGCACGTCCGCGACTTCTCGATCGCGGACCCGACGGCGAAGGCCGCCCACAAGGGCACCTTCCTCGCCTTCACCGACAGGAACAGCACGGGCTCGAAGCACCTGAAGGCGCTCGCCGACTCCGGCACCTCCCACGTCCACCTCCTGCCCGCCTTCGACATCGGCACCATCCCCGAGAAGAAGTCCGAGCAGGCCGTCCCCGCCTGCGACCTGAAGGTCTACGCCCCCGACTCCGAGGAGCAGCAGGCCTGCGTCGCCGCCGCCGCGGCCAAGGACGCCTACAACTGGGGCTACGACCCGCTGCACTACACCGTGCCCGAGGGCTCCTACTCCACCGACCCGAACGGCACCCGCCGCACGGTCGAGTTCCGGCAGATGGTCCAGGCCCTCAACGGCCAGGGGCTGCGCACGGTCATGGACGTCGTCTACAACCACACCGTCGCCGCCGGACAGTCCGACAAGTCCGTCCTCGACCGGATCGTGCCCGGCTACTACCAGCGCCTCCAGGCCGACGGCTCCGTCGCCACCTCCACCTGCTGCGCCAACACCGCGCCCGAGAACGCCATGATGGGCAAGCTCGTCGTCGACTCGGTCGTCACCTGGGCCAAGGAGTACAAGGTCGACGGCTTCCGCTTCGACCTCATGGGCCACCACCCGAAGGAGAACATGCTCGCCGTCCGGGCCGCCCTGGACGCGCTGACCGTCGAGAAGGACGGCGTCGACGGCAAGGCGATCATCCTCTACGGCGAGGGCTGGAACTTCGGCGAGATCGCCGACGACGCCCGCTTCGTCCAGGCCACCCAGAAGAACATGGCCGGCACCGGCATCGCCACCTTCTCCGACCGGGCCCGCGACGCCGTCCGCGGCGGCGGCCCCTTCGACGAGGACCCCGGCGTCCAGGGCTTCGCCTCCGGCCTCTTCACCGACCCCAACGCCTCCGCCGCCAACGGCACCCCCGAGCAGCAGCGGGCCCGCCTCCTGCACTACCAGGACCTCATCAAGGTCGGCCTGAGCGGCAACCTCGCCTCGTACACCTTCACCGACACCTCCGGGCGCACGGTCAAGGGCTCCGAGGTCGACTACAACGGCGCCCCCGCCGGATACGCCGCCGCGCCCGGCGAGGCCCTCGCCTACGCCGACGCGCACGACAACGAGACCCTGTACGACGCCCTCGCGTTCAAGCTCCCGGCGACCACCCCGGCCGCCGACCGGGCCCGCATGCAGGTCCTCGCCATGGCGACCGCGACCCTCTCGCAGGGCCCGGCGCTCTCCCAGGCCGGCTCCGACCTGCTCCGCTCCAAGTCCCTCGACCGCAACTCGTACGACAGCGGCGACTGGTTCAACGCGATCCACTGGGACTGCCGCGACGGCAACGGCTTCGGCATAGGCCTGCCGCCCGCCGCCGACAACAAGGCCAAGTGGGGCTACGGCAAGCCGCTGCTCACCGACCCGGACCTGACGGTCGGCTGCGCGGAAATCGACGGCGCCTCCGCCGCCTACCGCGAGCTGCAGACGATCCGTACCACCGAGCCGGTGTTCTCGCTGGCCACGGCCGGGCAGGTGCAGTCCGCGCTCGCCTTCCCGCTCTCCGGCCCCGCCGAGACGCCGGGCGTCATCACCATGCGCCTCGGTGACCTGGTCGTCGTCTTCAACGCCACCCCGCAGGGCACCTCGCAGAAGGTCGCCGACCTGGCCGGCAAGGGCTACGCCCTGCACCCCGTCCAGGCCACCGGCTCCGACTCCGTGGTCAAGTCCGCCTCCTACGAGGCCGGTTCGGGCACCTTCACGGTCCCGGCCCGCACCGTGGCGGTCTTCAAGGCGACCACCGGCTGACGCCCGCGGTCGTACGGCCCGCCCGCGGTCGTACGGCCCGCCCGCGGCCGTACGACCGCC
>NZ_JBSFSA010000082.1:0-11315 GCF_053589515.1 Streptomyces sp. NPDC003327
CCCGCCCACGACCGGGCATCAGCAAGTTCCCCACCCATGAACACACCAACGAACGACCTGGCCACCAGTCACGGCAAACACCGTTGTAGTACTAGTGCGGGATACCGTCGATCACGTCCCGGGCGCCCTGCCGTAGAAGTGCGACGGCCACGGAAGTGCCGAGCGTGGCCGGGTCGAGGCGGCCCGCCCACTCGTGCGCATTCAGCGTGACCTTTCCGTCCGGCGAGAAGACCGTGGCCCGGAGCGACAGCTCGTTGTCCTGGACTCGGGCGTACCCGGCGATCGGGCTGTTGCAGTGCCCTTGGAGGACGTGGAGGAGCATCCGTTCGGCCTGGGTCTCCCGGTAGGCGTCGCGGTCACCGAGGTCGCTGACAAGGTCGATGAGGTCCCTGTCCTCCTCCCGGCACTGGAGCGCGAGGACGCCGGCACCGATCGGCGGCATCATCACGTCGGGCGAAAGCACTTCGGTGATGGCGTCAGCCCGGCCGATGCGCTCCAGCCCGGCGACGGCCAGGAGGAGCGCGTCGGCTTCCCCGGCCTCCAGCTTCGCGAGCCGCTTGTTGGCGTTGCCGCGGATCGGAACGCACTCCAGGTGCGGGTGGGAGGCGGCGAGCTGGGCAATCCGGCGGACGGAGGAGGTGCCGATCCGAGTGCCGGCAGGAAGCTGGTCCAGGGTGAGGCCGCCGGGGTGGATCAGGGCGTCCCGGATGTCGTCGCGCTTGAGAATGGCAGCGAACACCGTCCCGGCCGGGAGCGGTCGGTCGGCAGGGACGTCCTTGACGCAGTGCACTGCGAGGTCCGCGTCACCGGCGAGGAGCGCGGCGTCGACCTCCTTCGTGAACGCGCCCTTCCCTTCGACCTGGGAGAGGTCGCCCATCCACTTGTCGCCCGTGGTCTTCACCGGCAGGACGGTGGTCTTCACGTCCGGGTGGAGCATGGCCAGTTCGGCGCGGACACGCTCCACCTGGGCAAGGGCCATCGGCGAATCACGCGAGACGATGCGAATCAGGTCATTGGGCATGAAGGCACGATAGACCCTCAGATACGGGCGGCGACCACCGGACTGGAGGCCCACCGCATCGGTGTGGCACGCCAGTTGGGGAGGTCGGGCAGCCGTTCGAGGCAGCCGTCCACCCGGGGCTGGTGGGCCTCCGGCCACGTGGCCTGGGGCAGCATTTCGTCCACGACGTACAGGGCGCCGGGCTTGAGCAGCGCGAGCAGATCCGGCAATCGCAGGTACTTCCCGGGCCTGCAATCGACGTAGGCCAGATCAAACAGGCCCGACGCCTGGCTGAGCCAGACATCCGCGTCGGCGTGGACGAGCTCGATCCGGAGATCGCCGCCGAGGTGCCAGCGCGCGATGGACTGGACCGTCGCGTCTGCCTCCACGGTGACGAGGCGGCCCCAGGGACACTCAGCGCGCGAACCTGAGGCGGTCGGCGTCGGTGCGGGAGAAGACCAGGTCGGTCATGTCCTTCGGGGGCGTGACGCACCGGGTGGGCGGCTGGGGCCGGCGCATGGTTTGGGGGTAGGTGGCCGGGTCGTAACTGTTGGTGAGCGTGTAGGGGTGGAAGCCGTACTCGCGCAGGGTGGCGATGACGGCGTCGGCGCTCTCGCCCCGTTTGGCCAGGAGCCGGGGGGTGATCTCGACGACGAGCTCGGCGTCGTCGCGCAGGTACGGGAGCGCGGGCAGGAGTCCGCGGATCGCGGCGGCTTCGGCGCCTTCGACGTCGATCTTGATGACACGGGTGGTGGCGAGGTCGGCCCGGCTGATCAGGTCGGCGAGGGGCGCGGTGGGAACCTCGACGGTCGCGTGGACATGGTGGGGGCGGACGGGCGTGGTGTGGCCCAAGTTGGAGGGGTCCTCCAGGTACAGGACCAGGGTTCCGGTGGTGTCGGAGGCGGCGGAGCGGACGGCGCGGATGTTGGTGCGGCGGTTGGCGGTGGCGGCTGCGGTCAGGTCGTCGTGGAAGCGGGGGTGGGGTTCGATGGCGACGACGCGGCCGTGGGGTCCGACGGCGTGGGAGGCCAGGAGGCTGAAGGCGCCGCGGTGGGCGCCGACGTCGATGAATGTGTCCCCGGGGCGGAGCCGGTCGCGCAGGAAGGCCGACAGGTTCGGCTCCCACTCGCCGAACAGGTACTGGAAGCGCTGGATGACGTCGCTGGTGGTGACGGGGACCGTATCGCCGGACCGCAGCCGGACGGCGGCGTGGACGGGGTGGGTGCGCAGGTGGTCGTCGAGGAAGCGGTCGACGAGTTGGGCCTTGCCGAGGGTGCCGGGGGCGTGGCGGACGTAGGCGCGCAGCGTGCGGGCGAGGGCGGAGGCGGGCACGGGCGGCTCCTTCGGGTGGTGGCGGCCGGGACCGGGAGTCCGGTCCGGCCGGCGGTGGCAGACTGCCGGGAACGACGGCGGAGGTGAGGGGAGTTGATGGTGGTCGAGAGCGGTGCTCCGACGGTCTTCCTGCTGGTGGGGCTCACCGGATCGGGGAAGACGACCTATGCCCAGCGGGTGTTGGAGCCTCGGGGGGCGGTGCGGCTGTCGGTGGACGAGGTGGTCTTCGAGCGGCACGGCCGGTACGGCGTCGACTACCCGGAGGCCACCTACTTTGAGAAGGAGGCTCCGGTCGTCGCCGAGTTGCACGAGCGGCTGGCCGAGTTGGTCGCGGAGGGTCGGGACGTGGTGTGGGACCACGGGCTGTGGCCGCGTAAGGACCGCGAGGCGATGAAGACGCTGGTGGAGGCCGCCGGAGGCCGGTGGCGGCTGCTGTACTTCCCGGTCGGGCGGGACGAGCTGCTGCGCCGGCTGGCGGAGCGCAACGAGCGGGCGGATGCGAACGCGCTCGTCGTGACGCCGGAGGCGCTGGACGACTTCTTCGCCCGGTTCGAGGAGCCTCAGGGCGAGGGCGAGGAGATCGTGAAGCCGAGCTGGCCCTGAGCGGTCGGTGGGCGCCAGGTGGTGGTGATCGTGGCCGCTTCGGAGGCCCAGCCCTCGGGGAGGCGGTCGAGGGTGACGTGGCGGAAGGCGAGTCGGGGGTCGGCGACGTCGATGCGGCCGGAGTGCCGGTCGATGTGCTCCAGCAGGCGGGACGCCTCGTCACGGACGGCCGGGGTGTGTTCGGCCCACGCGCCGGAGGAGAACCGTTCGACCCGTCGGCGCAGGTCGTTCAGGACGCCTGAGCGCCACTTGAAGTGGTGCACGCACGCGAGGGCGTCCGGGTCGGGCTTGTGGCCGGAGGCGCGGTGGTTGCCGGAGGCCACGTCGGCCGAGGAGTGGGCGAGGGCGATCTTGCGGGGGTCGCCCTGGAGGAGGCGGTGGGTGAGGTGTCCGCCGAGGGGGAAGGCCCGCTCCAGTCCGGGGCCGGGGCGCCAGGGGGCGAGGCTGCCGTCGGCCGCGACGCGGTCGAGCATCAGCCCGCCCACCACTCTCCTCGCGGTGCCCACGGCCCGGGCGATCACGTCGGCCAGCGGGGCGGGGTAGGTCTGGAACTCGTCGGCGTCGGCGATCAGGTGCCAGCCGCGCCCGGCCTTCTCACGCAAGGCGTCACGCAGCTCGGTGTTGGTGTGCTCGTGCCACGGGCCGGTGCTGACCTGGGCGGGGACGATACCGAGAGCGTGGGTGGCGGCGAGGAGCTCGTGGCGCTGGGCGTCGGGGACGTGGTCGGGGAAGTGGAAGGCGAGGAGGAACCGCTCGATGCCGAGCCGGCGGTAGTGGGCGGTCCAGGCGGCCAGCAGCGCGGGCTCGACGGCGCCGATGACCGCGACCAGGATGGGAGGGACGAACGTCATCGGCGGCACTCCTTGACCAGGCGGGTGTAGGTGGTGGTGAGGAAGGCGGCCTGCTCGGCCGCCGGATGCAGGTCCAGCACCGCTCGTGCCGAGGTTCCCGGCCGGGCGGGCGTGTCGGCCGAGAGCTTGTCCAGCGCCTCGGCGAGCGCGCCGGCGTCGCCGGCCGGGAAGGAGCGGGCCCACGGCTGGCCGGCGAGCCGGGCGGTCAGGCCGGGGTCGTGTTCGGAGACGATCAGCGGAACGCCGAGGCGGGCGGCGTCCATGACGAGCCCGGACTCCTTGCCCACGCCCGGGTGGCGGGCGACGAGGGCTGCGTCGGCGGCGCCGTAGACGAGCCGCAGGATCTCGTCGGCGACGGGGCCGGGCACGGTGTGGAGGCGGACGTGGGGCAGCCGGTGCCAGCGGGCGAGGACGGCGTCGTCCAGCGGGGTGCCGCACACCAGGACGTGCAGCGGGGTGGTGAGGCGGGCGAGTGCGGCGTCGACGGTGGCGATGTCCTTGTACGGCCACCAGCCGCCGACCAGGCATACCGCCGTCGCGTCGTCGGGGATGGCGAAGGCGGTCCGGCCGCCGTCGCGCTCGGCCAGCGTCAGCCGCCGCCCGTCGTCGACCGCGAACGCGCGCACCTCGCCGGGAAGGGTCGGGAAGGCGGTGGTGATCTGGTCGCGGACGGCCGTGGTTGGGTACAGCGCGACCACCCGCTTCTCGCCCCTGCGGGCAAGCCGCCCCAACCAGCATGCGGGGCGGTCCTCGGTGGTGACCAGCTCGTGGACGAACCGCAGGTGCGGGGCCCCGCCGAGCAGGGCGGCCAGGCTGTGCAGGGCCTCGCTCGCGCTGAGGATCACCACCGCCGACGCCCGCGGGGCGAGGCGGCGCGCGGTGCGCAGGCAGGCGGCCTCGGTCAGGCACCGGGCCAGGAGGGTGACCTGGTGCGGGAGCCGGCGCACCGGATGGGGCCAGTGCCGGGAGGTGAACGCCCGCCGGCCGGCCGTCGAGGCGCGCTCGGCTCCTCGTGCGGCGGCCAGCAGGAACCGCGCCGCTGCCCCGTCCGGGCCGGCCGCAATCCGGGCGCCGGAGCGGGCCAGCGGCCCCAGGCCCTCGCTCAGGCCGGTCGGGGCGACGACCAGACTCGCCCCGGTGGTGGCGAGCGCGGTCAGCGTGTGCTGGTGGTGCCCGCCGCCCCGGTGGGCGTACGGCTCGATCAGCACCAGCGGCTCCGGCGCGGTGCTCATCCGGCGACCGCCTGCTCGTCGCGTAGCACGGCGAAGTGCTGCAGTAGCCAGGCCGGGTCGTTGATCGCCTCGAAGCGCTCGGGGTCGCGTCCGACGGCCTGGGCGAAGTCGATTCCGTCGAGGGCGCCGGCCGCCGCGTAGGCGGCGAAGTCGCCGGTGCTGCTGGCCTTCCAGGCGTCGATTCGTTCCTGGGCGGAGGCGTCGGTCATGCCGTACTCGCTGCCGCGGGCGAGCATCGCACACTCACGGAAGCCCGCCTTCCACGCGTGGAACGGCGACTGGTTGAACTGCGTGGTCCCAGCGGTCTGGCGGCAGAACTCGACCCGGCCGGGCAGGGCGGCCAGCACGTCGACGGCCTGGCCCATCTCCCGCAGCGCCGTCCGGCGGATCAGCTTGAGCCCGCCGTAGCCGTAGACCAGGCCGTTGACCGGGTTGGCGGCCTGCCAGACCCTCATCGCCACCCCGTCGGCCAGCGGCTCCACCTCGCCGGCGCAGAAGTCTTCGTCGATGGCGAAGTCGCCGTCGGCGAGGAAGAACTGCTCGGTGTCGACGAGCTCGGCGGTGAGCCGGTAGGCCCGCCGCATTCCGCGCACGCCGTGCAGGCGCTTGACCGCACAGTCCAGGACGTGGGCGAGGCGGGTGTGCAGGAGGTCGGCCTGGGGCTCGTCGTAGGAGAGCAGGACCGCGTCGAAGCCGGTCATCGGATCGCCTCCAGGTAGCGGGCAGCGACCGCGGCCGGGGTGAGGTCTGCGGTGGAGGCGTACGCGCGCTTGGCGTGCAGCAGGTAGAACTCCGGGTCCGTGGCGAGACGGGTGGCGATCTGGGCGGCCTGCTCGTCGGTGTCGAACAGCAGCTCGTCGTCGATGTGCTCGGCCAGCCAGCCGGTGCGCGGGGCGATCACGGGCAGGCCCATGGCCTGGCAGTCGATCACCGACATCGACCAGGGGCAGCCGGGGCGGAAGGGCGCGATGCCGAAGTGGGCGCCGGCCAGCAGGTTGCGGTAGCGCACCCGGTCGCCGCGGTCGGAGGCGATCGTGACGCCGTCCGTGGTCGCCAGCTCCTCCAGGTGCCGCTCGGGGCTGGGATCGAGACGGATCCGCTCCGGGCTCCGGGTGCCGAACAGGTCCATCACCGTCAGCCGCACCGCGCCGCCGGCGACGAGACGGCGGGCCAGCTCGGTGAAGCGGGCCGTGCCGTAGTGGGCGTAGAGGCGGTGGTTGTAGAGGCCGGTGGCCCGGCCGTCGGGCGGGGTGATGCCGGCCGGGTCGCGCACCAGCCGTACGTCCCTGGGGGCAGGGACGATGTGCAGCCTGTCGCCGAGGTCGACGCCGGTACGGGAGGCGGCAGCGGTGGTCCAGGAGGCGGCGGTGGAGGAGTGGACCAGGACGCGGTCGCAGGCCGCGAGGCCGGCGGCAAAGGCCAGCAGCACACTGCGGCCCAGGCCCCGGTCGTCCATCGCCGGGTCCAGCTCCAGAACACCGGTGCCAGTGAAGGAGAACGGCAGGTAATGGCAGTACCCGACGACCGTCGCGTCCACCCCGGCCTCCAGGAGCGCGGCCCGGATCGCCGGGGCGGCCTCGACCTGGTTGGCCACCACCACCTCGGGCCGCCGCTCGCGGAACAGAGCGACCAGGGCGTCCATGCCGGGGTCGAAGCGGGCCCGGTACTTCGTGGACGGCGAGAGGGTGGGCTCGAAGGCGACCCGGGCGTCACCGACCGCGACCGGCGAGGCCACCGTCACCTCGACCCCGGCGTCCGTCAGGGCCGGGGCGAGCAGGTCGGCGAAGGTGAAACCCGAATCGGCAGCCAACTGGCTCGCGTTGGAGACATTGAGCAGATACAGCAGGCGCATCGCTGAGAACCCTCCTCGTTTGGGCCCGGGGTCGACCTGGGCCTGTGGAGGAAGGAAACTGGCGACAGGAGCCATGACAGAATGGTGAATCGAGATCACTCACGGTTCATTCATTTCATCCAGCATCCAGGCGGGGGCTTTGATGGACGCGCGGGACGACGCCTTGACGGTCGAGCAGGCTGCCGAGGCGTTCGCGGCGGAGGTCGCCTACTGGCGCGAGGTGCGGGGCCTCCCGAAGAAGGAGTTAGCCCGACGGATGGGCTTCTCCCCGTCCTACGTGAGCCACATGGAGTCGGGCCGGCACAAGCCGACCGAGGACTTCGCCCGCCGAGCCGAGGAGAAACTCGGCGCCGGTAAGGCCATCTGGAAGTGCTGGCAGGAATACGAAGCGGCCAAAGCCCGTACGGCATCGTCGGCAGCCGTATCGGCTCCCCGCCGGCCGGAGCAGCCGTACGCGACCGGCTCGGCGATCGTTGTGGAGCACGACGCCGCCCGCCTCGATTACGACGGCCGCCTCTACCGGCTGACAATGCGCCGGCTGCTGCGGAACACCGGCACCGAGCCGATCACCCGCTACCTCATCCGCATCAGCGTCGACCGCTACCCCGGCGAGCCCGAACGGTCCAACGCCCATTACCGCGAGAACCCCTTGACCTGGGACAAACTCGCACTGACTGCAACCTGCCGCGGGGAAGAAATGCGATGGCAGGCCAAGCACGACCGCGACGCCTTCAAGGAAGTGTGGCTGCGCTTCGAGAACAGCGAAAGCCGCTTCCCCCTCTACCCCGGCGAGTCGGTCTGGATCGAGTACACCTACTCGGTGGGCGAGGAACAGTGGGGCCGCTGGTTCCAGCGCGCCGTCCGCCTTCCCACCGAGCACCTGGCCGTCGAACTCGCCTTCCCCGCCACCCTCGACCCCGCTGTCTGGGGAACCGAAACCTCCATGACCTCCGAAGCCGCCCCGCTCAGGACGGCACCTGTCCAGCACGAGGAGAACGGGAAGCGGATCTTCTCCTGGAGCACCTCCACACCCGCCCTCCACGCCCGGTACCGTCTCGAATGGAAATTCCGGGCCCGACCCGAACGTGAGATGAAGCAAGGAGAGTTCAGGTGACCCAGGTGCGGCCCAGCGAGCAGATGCGCGACCTCGGAGTCGTACAGCGTGGGGCCCCCGTCCTCGCTGAGCCGGCCCATCTCTTCGACCTGCCTGCCGAGCGCCAGCCAGCCGAGCAGACCGTCGAGCAGTTGTTCTCCGCCATGGAACGGATCGGGCAGGTACACCCGTTCGCCAAGGGCATGGGACTCGCGGCCCCTCAGATCGCGATCGGACGGGCCGCCGCCGTCGTCCAGCCTCCCGAGCCCACCGCTCCGCCGATCGTCCTGCTGAACCCCCGCATCACCGACAGGTCCATCGAAGAGGACGAGCAGTACGAGGGCTGCCTCTCGTACTTCGACGTCCGCGGCCTGGTCCCCCGACCACTACGGATCACTGTGGAGACCACCACGCTGGAGGGCCAGCTGGTGACCACCACCTACGAACGCGGGCTCGCCCGACTGATCCACCACGAGATCGATCACCTGGACGGCCTGCTCTACACCGCGCGGATGCGGGAGGGCGTCGCTCCCATCCCTGTCGAGGAGTACCGCCAGACCGGCCGGGCCTGGACCTACCAGCAGTAGTACCAACGCAGTGCGCGTCCGGATTCTGCCCGCCTGCTTCCAGGACGACTTGATCCCTGGGAGGACGCCAAGGGCGAGAAGGAGTTCCTCTACCTGGCCCACGTCGACACGTGGGACTTCGAGAACCGGACCGGTCTGGAGTTCGCCCGGAATGACCGAGGCGCGTACATCCTCGAAGAAGTCTCGCTCCCCTCCATGGCCATCGCCGACCTGAACCTGCTGCCCGGGGAGGTCGCTGCGGTGCTGTGTCAGGCCCTCGACCGCGGGGACCTACTCGCCATGTAGTCGGGACCGGCCTGAGCCGCCCCATGGGGAGCGGGTCCCTGCAGCCGTCCTACCTGCCTCTACACCAAGGGCCACGCGTACTCGCTGTAGGGGAGACCGGTGGCGATGTGCCGCAGCGCGACCGCGAGGTAGGGCGCCATCGGTTCAGGCAGGGCCGCTGTCTTGTGCCAGCTCCAGTCCTCGCACTTGTCCGGTTCGGGGTTGCCGATCTCGCCGTGCCACCGGTCTGTCTCGAAGAAGAACGCGATCCGCTGGTCACCAGCGTGCGTCGATACGTGGTGCATCAGGTGCACGAACCGGACGTCGGCCGGGTCGACGGCGGCGCCGGTCTCCTCGGCGAATTCGCGGGCAGCCGCCACGGCCGCGGGCTCACCCTCTTCCAGGAGTCCGCCGACGTACGCAGCAGTGCCTCACCGCTCGAACTGGACATCGCGAGCGCGAGGAACCGTTCGATCCGCCCGAGGTCGAGCTCGACCGCGAGCGACACACAGATGACGATGTGATCGATGTTAGTGGCCAGCACCTGGCCCTCGGACCGCTTGGACGACGTCGACCGCACGAAGGCCGTCCGCCGAGGCAGGATCGTCCGCGCGTACCGGGGATCGCCGCCCGCGGGGTCGACGGCGACCCAGTCCCCCGTGCACACGACCTTCATCGGGTCGCGGGGCACGACGAACGCGGTGTCGGCACGGACGACACCATCGGGAGTAGCCACATCACACTGACCGCGATCGACCCGGACAACCCGCCCGGGCACCAGGCCCTGAGCGGCGTACGGAGCGAACTCGGCCTCCCAGCCCTCGTCCCAGCCCTAGACGGCGAGCGGGTGCTGGACAGCGGAAAGAGAAGACGGGTGGAGCGGAGCGTTGAACAAGGGGAACCCTTCAAAGGGTGGCCCCGGCGGCGCGCTCCGAGCGCGCGGAAGTGAAGTGGGTGTCAGCCGGAGACCACAGGGGTGGGAACGATGAACTCCTGAATGCGGGCAGAGCCCGTCACCGTGACAGTCATCAATGTCCTCACCTCCTGCGTCTTCTCAACGAACCAACACCATGCCCTGGGCAGCGACACAGCCGCGCCCTGGAACGAGCAGAACCATAGCCCCACCCCAGGACGCGACACCACCGATTAAATTCGGGGCCTCCCCTGCGCAACGCCGGCAACCAGCCGACCGGCGTCACGCCGCGAGTCGTACAGCGTCCTGGGCGAGGACCTGGGGCCTGCCGACCTCAACGATCGGCCGCCTGTAGCTCACGGCGATCCCGGAGCGTGTGGTGAATTCCACCAGTTCGTACCGCAGTACGCCCCCGACCGGATCAGCAGCCGCGTCCAGTGCGGCAGCCAACGCGGGCAGCTCGGCAGCGAGCTCCCATGAAGTCGATACGAGGGAGAACACACCCAGCTCGGGAAGGTCCGCCAGCCGGAAGCCGATCCGGACCTCCGGCGTCGGCCCGCGCCCTGCCTGGGCTGCCGCCTTCCGGTCAGACAGGCTCGCCGGACAACCACACAGCGATCCCCGTGCGCCCGCTGGCTCCAGGAACCAAGTTCCATCGCAGACATGGAAGGTCTCACCACCTCCGCGCATCACCATGCGAAGCGAGACGGCCGCGCGGCCACTCAGCAAGACACGGATGTGATCACGGCGAGTCAGGACCTCAAGGACATGCTCATCGCCGGTGTCCAACAGCTGCGGCACACCTCCATAGAGCCCACCCACAGCGTCAGCAACGGCATGGTCCTCCGTCGTAACGCGCCACGCCGACACCGCAATGGGCGTTCCGCCTCGCTGTCGCGCCACATGGAATCGGCCCACGGGATCCGCCGGGGATACGCGTGGCCGATCCGCCCCAGCGTCGTCCAGCTTCTGACCCCGACTGGGGCTGTAGTACGGGTAGGGAGCCATGGTCTTCCTCCGGCAGCACGATATTCAGAGGCTCCAAGGATCAGATGCCCTCGCCGGTTGGCGTAGCCGGAATTCGGGTGTAGAGAGATGCCCGGCTCGCACGTCATGAGGCCCGAGCAAGGTCCGATCAGTTCCACCAGCACCGCAACCTCAGCGGCGACCCAATCGCGGACCCACGCATTACGAGGGCTGCAAGATCATGACAGCGCATGCCAGGTGATCGAGCCTGGTCTTGTTCTGCCTGGGCAGAGGAGTGAGCGTTTTCCAACCTCACGCTGATGCGTGGCGAAGGACGAGGACGGCCTTCACCACGTCGGTGATGCGGGTGGTGCTGCAGCGGAGCTTTCGCAGGAGGCGCCAGCCTTTGAGGGTGGCCATGGCCTGCTCGCCGAGGCAGCGTATCTTGGCGTGGGTGGTGTTGTGGCGGCGCTTCCACCGCTTGAGGCATCGGCCCCGAAACGGGACCCGGACGGGTCCGCCGGCGCCTTGATACGCCTTGATGCTCCTATAGACGTCAAGTAGTTGAGATGGCGTGGCGAGCGCGGGGCTGGTTGAGAGCGTGGTAGACCTCCCGGGCTAT
>NZ_JBSFSA010000083.1:0-9821 GCF_053589515.1 Streptomyces sp. NPDC003327
CACATTTTTCCCCAACCCGAGGCTTTTCGTTTTTGGGGCTGGCGGGTCACGGGGGTGGGGACGTCGTGGCTCCCCGCGCGGGCCCGCGCGACGAGGTCTCCGAGGAGGGCGAGGCCGGATGCCGGGGCGGTCGGGGTCGACTCGTCCGCCCGTCGGAGCACGCCGAGCGTGGCCCGCAGGTCGCGCAGGGCGTCCTTGCTGGTGGCCTTGACCGCCTCCAGGGCCTCGGTGGCGGTGGCGAGCCCGGCCTCGGGTGCGGGGTGCTTGCCGAGCCGGTGGAGAGCGGCCCCCGACTGCACGTTGATCAGCGAGATGGTGTGGCCGAGGACGTCGTGCACCTCGCGGGCGATCCGCAACCGCTCCTCGGTGGCGCTCTGCCGGGCGCGGGCCTCCTGCTCGCGCTCGGCGGCGAGGGCCCGCTGCTCCACCTCGTGGAGGTAGGCGATGCGGGTGCGCTGGGCGCGTCCGACGGCGACCAGGCTGATCAGCCAGCCGGCCAGCATGGCGAGCGAGGTGTCGTCGATCTGCCGGTGGCCGGGCTGCTGGCGGATCTCGCCGAGCCCGACCGCGAGCAGGGTGACGGCGGCGAGGGCGACGGCCGCGGCGAACCGGCCCTCGGCCGCGGTGGTGTAGAGCGCGAGCGCGAAGGCGATCATCAGCGGGCCGTCCTGCTCGGACAGCGGGTAGTAGGTCACGCAGGCGAGCAGCGTGACGACGGCGACGGTGACCGGGTGACCGCGCCGGACGCAGAGCGCTCCGCAGCCGATGAGGATCAGCGCCCAGCCGAGTGCGGTGCGCAGCGCCGGTTCACTCGTGTGCCGGGCGGAGAGCAGCGTCCACCCCACCACCACGAGGAGGACGACGCCCGCGACGAGGGCGTCGGTGGTCCGCTGCGGGAAGCGGCTGCCGTCGCCGGGGCGGCGGAGAGGGGAGGGCATGCGTCGAAGGATAGGCGGCGGTTCGCGGCGGACCGTGGAGCCCTGAAGCTATAGTCAAAAAAGTGAATAGGGTGAGCCGTTCGCGGGGGTTCGGCGGAGAGGTGGTGGTCGGCATGGCGGAGGCCGGAGAGGTGCTCGGCATGGCGGAGGCCGGAGAAGTGGCCGGCATGGCGGAGGAGTCGCGTCAGGGGGTGCGGGCGTTCGAGCGGTACGTCGCCCTGGGGGACAGCCAGACGGAGGGTGTCGGCGACGGTGACGACGTCGGCGGCCTGCGGGGCTGGGCGGACCGGTTCGCCGAGCTGCTCGCCCAGGAGAACCCGGGCCTGCGCTACGCCAACCTCGCGGTACGGGGCCGGCTCGCCGGTCAGGTGCGCGCCGGGCAGCTCGCGGCGGCCCTCGCGCTGCGGCCCGACCTCGCCACGGTCGTCGCGGGGGTCAACGACCTCATGCGGCCCGGGTTCGACGCCGACGAGGTGGCCGGGCACCTGGAGGCAATGTTCGCCGCGCTGACCGCCCAGGGGGCCGTCGTCGCCACGGTCACCTTTCCCGACGTCAGCCGCTTGGTTCCGCTGGCACGCCCGCTCGGCGCCCGGATCGAGGTCCTCAACGCGCGCGTCAGGGAGGCGGCGGCCCGGCACGGGGTCGTCGTCGCCGAGGCCGCCGGCCACGAGGTCGGCGCCGATCCCCGTCTGTGGAGCCCCGACCGGCTCCACTCCTCCCCGCTCGGGCACGCGCGGATCGCCGAGGCCTTCGCCCACGCCCTCGGCCTGCCCGGGAGCGACGACTCCTGGACACGGCCGCTGCCGCCGCCGGACGCCCTGCCGCCCACGGGGCTGCGCCGGGCGGGCGCCGAGCTGCGCTGGGCGGGCACCTTCCTCGGCCCGTGGCTCGGGCGGCGGCTGCGCGGCCGTTCGTCCGGTGACGGCCGCCTCGCCAAGCGGCCGGAGCTGCTCGCCGTGGACCCCGCGTGGCGCGCTTGACACTAAAATCGAACATGCATTCTTATGAGGTTCCGGCCCCAGGAATCACGGGGCTCGTCGCCGAGTTATCCACAGGTCGCAGGGACGCCGGGGCCCATTGTCAGTGGCAGGGGTTAGCGTCTTTCACATGAAGCGATCGACTCAAGCAAACCGGGTGGAACCCATGGCAGGAACCGACCGCGAGAAGGCGCTCGACGCCGCGCTCGCACAGATTGAACGCCAATTCGGCAAGGGCGCCGTGATGCGCATGGGCGACCGCACCCAGGAGCCGATCGAGGTGATCCCCACCGGATCGACCGCCCTCGACGTCGCCCTCGGTGTCGGCGGCCTGCCGCGCGGTCGTGTCGTGGAGATCTACGGCCCCGAGTCCTCCGGTAAGACGACCCTCACCCTGCACGCCGTCGCGAACGCGCAGAAGGCCGGCGGCCAGGTGGCCTTCGTGGACGCCGAGCACGCCCTCGACCCCGAGTACGCCCGCAAGCTGGGCGTCGACATCGACAACCTCATCCTGTCCCAGCCGGACAACGGCGAGCAGGCGCTCGAGATCGTCGACATGCTGGTGCGCTCCGGCGCCCTCGACCTGATCGTCATCGACTCCGTCGCCGCGCTCGTGCCGCGCGCGGAGATCGAGGGCGAGATGGGTGACTCGCACGTGGGTCTCCAGGCCCGCCTGATGAGCCAGGCCCTCCGCAAGATCACCAGCGCGCTCAACCAGTCGAAGACCACCGCGATCTTCATCAACCAGCTCCGCGAGAAGATCGGCGTGATGTTCGGCTCGCCGGAGACCACGACCGGTGGCCGCGCCCTCAAGTTCTACGCCTCGGTGCGCATCGACATCCGTCGCATCGAGACCCTGAAGGACGGCACCGAGGCGGTCGGCAACCGCACCCGCTGCAAGGTCGTCAAGAACAAGGTCGCGCCCCCGTTCAAGCAGGCCGAGTTCGACATCCTCTACGGCCAGGGCATCAGCCGCGAGGGCGGCCTGATCGACATGGGCGTCGAGCACGGCTTCGTCCGCAAGGCCGGCGCCTGGTACACGTACGAGGGCGACCAGCTGGGCCAGGGCAAGGAGAACGCCCGCAACTTCCTGAAGGACAACCCCGACCTCGCCAACGAGATCGAGAGGAAGATCAAGGAGAAGCTGGGCGTCGGCGTCCGCCCGGAGGCCCCGGTTGCGGCGGCCGAGACCGGTGCGGACACGGCGAGCGGTGCGGAGGCGGCCGGTGCGGACGCCGACGCCAAGAGCGTCCCGGCCCCGGCGGTCAAGGCCGCGAAGGCGACCAAGGCCACCGCGGCCAAGAGCTGAACCGGTGACCGGTCGCACCGAATGGCCGGGTGACAGCCCCGACTCGTCGAGGGCCGAGAAGGAGCTGTCACCCCAGGACCCGGCTGAGCGGGCGCGGGCGATCTGTCTGCGCCTGCTCACCGGGACCCCCCGCACGCGCAAGCAGCTCGCCGACGCCCTGCGCAAGCGGGAGATCCCCGACGAGGTGGCGGACGAGGTCCTCTCCCGGTTCGAGGACGTCGGCCTCATCGACGACGCCGCCTTCGCCGGCGCCTGGGTGGAGTCCCGCCATCACGGTCGGGGCCTCGCCCGCCGGGCGCTCGCCCGGGAGCTGCGGACCAAGGGGGTCGAGCCCGCCCTGATCCAGGAGGCGGTGGAGCAGCTCGACTCCGAGCGCGAGGAGGCCACCGCCCGGGAGCTGGTGGACCGCAAACTCCGGGCCACGCGGGGCCTGGAGCGCGACCGCCGCCTCCGCCGGCTCGCGGGGATGCTGGCCCGCAAGGGGTACCCCGAGGGCATGGCCCTCCGTGTCGTCCGGCAGGCTCTCGAAGCCGAGGGCGAGGACACGGTCGGACTCGACGAGCCCTTCTGACGGACGGGCCCGCGGGCATGGGTCCGGGGGCCTACGGCCGGTGCCGTCAGCGGGGTGGGGCCGGGAGGAGGACCGGGAGACCGGCCGCCCGCCAGGCCTGGAAGCCGCCGATGACGTCGGTCGCCCGGTGCAGGCCGAGTCTGCGCAGGGACTCGGCCGCCAGGGAGGAGGCGTAGCCCTCGTTGCAGAACACCACCACCCGCAGGTCGTGGCTCACCGCCTCCGGCGCCCGGTGGCTGCCGAGCGGGTCGAGCCGCCACTCCAGTTCGTTGCGTTCCACGACCAGGGCGCCCGGGATCAGCCCGTCCCGGTTCCGCAGGGCCGCGTAGCGCGTGTCGACCAGGAGCGCGTCACCCGCCTCGTACGCCTCGAACGCCTCGCGCGGCTCGATCCGGTCGAGACCCGACCGCACCCGTTCGAGGAGTTCGTCGATGCCGGTGCCGGTGCCGGTGCCGGTGCCGGCCCGCTCGTCAGCTGTGCTGCCACCGGTGCCGGCCCGCTCGTCAGCCGTGCCGCCGCTCACTGCCAGTCCTCCGGACGCTCGACCTGCTCAAGGCGGAGGACCGCGCCGGACCGGCTGAAGCGGCGGATCAGCGGGAGCGGGGGGTAGTAGGCGTGGACCGAGACGGCGTGGGTGTCGGGTGACTCGTTCAGGACCTCGTGCACATGGTGGGTGCCGAAGGCACGGCCCTGGCCCTCCCTGAGGCGGCGCGAGCGGTCGAGCCCGTCGGCCAGCTCCAGGGTCTTCCAGCCACTCGCCGGAAGCCTCACCGCCAGCGCGTGCTCCGTCAGCGTGCCGCTCGCCGTGGCGAACGCCCCCTGGGACTCGGCGTGGTCGTGCCAGCCGGTCCCCGTGCCCGGCGGCCAGCCGATGAGCCAGGCCTCGCTGCCGCCGGGGCCGTCGAGCCGTACCCACGTACGGCCCTCAGGGTCGAGCGGCAGGGAGGAGACGAGTGCGCGGTCGGCGGCCGTCCGCCGGACGAAGTCCAGCAGCTCGGCCGCGGAGGGGGCCCGGGTGACCGTGTCCGAACTGGGGCCGGCGGGAGAGGGAGAGGAGGAAGGGGCGGGGGAAGAGGAAGGTGGGGAGACGTGCTGGGACACGGATGACCGTCCTGGAGTTCGCGGGTACGCGCGACGGCACACGCGCCCCCGGACGCCGGGAAACCCGAAGGGGGCAGCCGGACGGCAGGCGGGGGCTGGGCGCGCGCGTGAGGAAGGGAGGCGAGATCAGCAGGACGGACGACACACGCAGCCCGCATAGCGGACGAGGTCCATATGGACCCTCCGCCACAGGCGCACATCGGTGTCGGTCACGCTCCGGAGTACACCACGTGCGCCCGCGGGAATCAACGCATGTCCGCCGTGCGGTCCTTGTCGGCGGAGTCCCCGGCGGTGGCCGGAGCCCCGCCCCGGACCGCGTCGGCCGCCTTGTACAGCTCCTCGGGGCGGACACCGGCGAAGGCGGCGGCCAGATGCCCGTCGGGCCGGACGAGCAGGACGGTGTGCGCGGGCGCGCCCGGGTACGCCTCGGTGACGAGGACCTCGGCCTTCACCGGCAAAGCCTGGACGGCCTCCTCCAGCCGGGGCATCACGCCCGCGCCGCGCCAGTGCCGCCGGTCCCACACCCCGGTGCCGGGCGCGACCAGGAGGACGAGCAGTCGGCCCCGGCCGAGCCGGTCGCGGAGCCGTACGGTCGTGCCGTCCGGGGCCGTCACGCGGACGTCCTCGACGGGGGCGCCCTCCGGCGTGCCGACCGGGGTCCGCCCCTCGGCGGGCGGCGGCGCGACCGGCGAGTGCGGGTAGGCGGGGGGAGCGCCGAGCGGCCCGCGCCCGATGTGGCCGTCGGTGAGCAGGGCGTCGTGGCCGCGGGTGACCCCCGGAAGGTACGTCCGCAGACCACCGCCGCCGCGCAGCACCGGCAGCGACTGGTCGGCGGTGCGCAGCCGCGCCGCGACGGCGGCCCGGCGCTCGCTCTGGTAACTGTCGAGCAGCGCGTCCGAGGCGCTGTCGTGCCAGGTCAGGGCCAGCTTCCAGGCGAGGTTGTCGATGTCTCTGAGTCCCTCGTCGAGGCCCTGGGTGCCGACCGCGCCCAGCAGGTGCGCGGCGTCCCCGGCGAGCAGCACCCGGTCGACCCGCCAGCGCCGCGCGAGCCGGTGGTGCAGGGTGTGCACGCCGGTGTCGATCAGCTCGTACGGGGGCGTGGCCCCGTCGCACCAGCCGGCGAGGGTCTCGCGGATGCGGCCCACGAGGACGTCCGGGGTGACCAGCTCGCCCCGTGGCGGCAGCAGCCAGTCGATGCGCCACACCCCGTCCGGGAGCGGACGGGCGGTGATCTCCTCGGCGGCGCCGCGCCACGGCGGCTGACGGTGCAGCAGCGCCTCGCCGGGCCAGGGGAGTTCGGTGCGGAGCGCGGCCACCGCGTGCCGTTCCACCGCCGTACGGCCCGGGAAACGGACGCCGAGGAGCTTGCGCACGGTGGAGCGGGCGCCGTCGCAGCCGACGAGGTGGCTGCCGCGCCACCAGGTGCCGTCGGGGCCGCGGGTGTGGGCGGTGACACCGTCCCGGTCCTGCTCGATCGTGTCGAGCCGGGCCTCGGTGATCAGCTGGACGAGCGGCTCGCGGGTGATGGCGTCGCGCAGGCCGCGGGCGAGCGCGTGCTGCGGAATGTGGAGGGGGGCGGAGGGCCCGGCGTCCCCGGGGCCGTCCGCGCCCAGGATCCCCAGGTCGAGCGGGAGGTGGCGCATGAGCTGACGGCGGCGCATGCTGCGCCAGCCGACCCAGCGGACTCCCTCGTCACGGAGGGTCGCGCAGCCGAGGCGCTCCACCAGCGCGGCCATGTCGGCGCGCAGGACGACCGTCCGCGCGGGGCGCGGTTCCTCCTTGCCGGAGCCCTCGTCGAGGACGACGCTGGGCACGCCCTGCGCCGCGAGGGCGAGGGAGAGCGCGAGGCCGACCGGCCCCGCGCCCACGATGATCACCGGGTCCACGGCGCGGCTCCTGAAGGCCGGACGGTCATGAGGGCAGCACAGTCGAGTGTGGCACGAGCCCGGTGCTTGATCACAGACCGTATGCAACCCACTGGGGGTGTTTGCGTCAAGTGACGAGGTGGGCGTGGTGCGGCCGACGTGATGTCGGTGCCGCGCCACGCCCACCCGGACGCTGTTCGAACCCGCCGTTCCGGTGCCGTCCCGATCCTCTGCCGGCCGGCCCGGTCACCGCTCGGGGGTCGTCCGCGGACCCTCCGCGGTCCCGCGTGTCAGGTGCCGCTGACCACGTCCGCGGGCACCTCGGGGGCGCCGCCCTGGGCGGGCAGCTTGGCGACCGGGGACTTGCGGCCCTGGCGCAGGCGCTTCTCGAGTCGGCTCGCGAGGTTGGTCAGGATGGCGTTGAGCACGATGAAGATGAGGGCGATGACCGTGAAGGTGGCAATCGTGTTGGCGCCGTAGTTGGCCGTGATCTGCCGGTTCTGGCTGAGCAGTTCGCTGAAGCCGAGGAGGGCGCCGCCGAGAGCGGTGTCCTTCACGATGACGACGAGCTGGCTCACCAGGGCGGGAAGCATGACGGTCACGGCCTGCGGCAGCAGGACGTACACCATGGTCTGGCCCTTGCGCATGCCGAGCGCCACGGCGGCGTCGCCCTGGCCCCTGGGCAGGGAGTACACGCCGGCCCGGACGACCTCGGCGATCACGGAGGCGTTGTAGAGCACGAGGCCCGTGACGACCGCGTACAGCGGGCGGAAGTCGGAGCTGACGGTCGTGAAGTTCGCGTACACGGCGCTCGCGAACATCATCAGGAGCAGCACCGGGATCGCGCGGAAGAACTCCACGACCGCGCCGACGGGCACCCGTACCCAGCGGTGGTCCGAGAGCCGGCCGATGCCGAGGGCCGCACCGAGCGGCAGCGCGATCAGGATCGACAGCCCGGCGGCCTTGAGGGTCTCGGTGAGACCGGGCAGGAGGTACGTCGTCCAGACCTGCGAGTCGGTGACGAACGGGCTCCACTTGTCGGCCGCGAGCTGGTTCTTGTCGTTGAGGGCCGCGAGGACCCACCAGGCCACGAGGGCCAGGGCCGCGAGGAAGACGACGGTGTAGACGACGTTCCGCCGCTTGGCGCGGGGGCCGGGGGTGTCGTACAGGACGGAGCTCATCGCTTCACCGCCAGTCGCTTGGCCGCCCAGCCCAGGAACAGGCCGGTGGGGAGGGTCAGGACGATGAAACCGAAGGCGAAGACGGCGAAGACCGCGAAGAGCGAGTCGGCCTCGTTCTCGATCATCTCCTTCATCAGGAGCGCCGCCTCGGCGGCGCCGATGGCCGCCGCCACGGTGGTGTTCTTGGTGAGGGCGATCAGCACGTTCGCGAGCGGGGTCACCGCGGCGCGGAAGGCCTGGGGGAGCACCACCAGGGTGAGGACCTGCGTGAAGCTCAGGCCCAGCGCGCGGGCCGCCTCGGCCTGGCCCGCCGGCACGGTGTTGATGCCGGAGCGCAGCGCCTCGCAGACGAAGGTGCCGGTGTACGCCACGAGTCCGAGGACCGAGAGGCGGAAGCCGATCTCCTTGAAGTCGGAGCCGCCGAGCGCGATTCCGAGGGTCTGGTTGAGCCCGAACGAACAGGCCACGATCACCACGGTCAGCGGCGTGTTGCGGACGAGGTTGACGTACGTGGTGCCGAAGGCGCGCATCAGGGGGACCGGGCTGACCCGCATCGCGGCCAGGGCGGTGCCCCAGACCAGTGAGCCGATCGCCGAGTAGAGCGCGAGCTGCGCCGTCACCCAGAAGGCGCCGAGCAGGTCGTACTGCCCGGAATCAAGAAAGTCGAACACGATGCCCCGCGCTCTCCCCTGGTGGTCGGTCGGTGTGGCGGCCGGTGCGAGGGCAGCGGCCGGTGCCGGGGTGACGGCCGCCCCCGGCGGGGGAGGCCGTCACCGACGCGGCGGGGTGGTTCAGCCGGCGATCTTCGGCGCGGGCTCGTTCTTGTAGCCGGAGGGGCCGAAGTGCTGCTTGACGAGCTTGTCCCAGGTGCCGTCGGAGACCATCTTCTCCAGGGCCTTGTTGATCTTGCCCTTGAGGTCGGCGTCGCCCTTCTTGATGCCGATGCCGTAGTTCTCGTCGCTCATCGAGAGGCCGACGAGCTTGAACTTGCCCTGGTGCTCCTTCTGCGAGGCGTAGCCCGCGAGGATGGAGGCGTCGGTGGTCAGGGCGTCGACGGCCTTGTTCTCCAGGCCGGTCAGGCACTCGGAGTAGCCGCCGAGCTGCTGGAGGTCGGCCTTCGGCGCGAGCTTCTCCTTGACGTTCTGCGCGGAGGTCGAGCCGGTGACCGAGCAGAGCTTCTTGGAGTTGAGGTCCTCGACCTTGGTGATCGAGGTGTCGTCGGCGCGGACGAGCAGGTCCTGGTGGGTCAGGAAGTACGGACCCGCGAAGTCGACCTCCTTGAGGCGCTTCTCGTTGATCGAGTAGCTGGCGACGACGAACTTCACGTCACCGTTCTTGATCAGGTTCTCGCGCTCGGCGCTCGGCGCCTGCTTCCAGTTGATCTTGTCCTCGGCGTAACCGAGCTCCTTGGCCACGTACTTGGCGACATCCACGTCGAAGCCGGCGTAGGTGCCGTCCGGGGTCTTCAGGCCGAGGCCCGGCTGGTCGAACTTGATGCCGATGGTGATCTTGTCGCCGTTGCTGCCGGAGTCCGAACCGCTGCCACAGGCGGTGGCGGTGAGCGCGAGGACGACGGCGGCCGCGGCCGCGGCGGAGGCGTTGCGAAGCTTCATGGAGGAAGATCCCTTTGCTAGGCGTGGTGCTGGGCGTGCTGCCAGGAGTGTTACCGGGCGTGAAGGGCGTACACTAGATCGCCAACTCGCTCAGTGGTGAAGGATTTTGGAAAGGAAGTCCTTGGCGCGGTCGCTGCGCGGGTTGCTGAAGAACTCCTCGGGCGACGCCTGCTCGACGATCCTTCCGTCGGCCATGAAGACGACCCGGTTGGCGGCCGAGCGGGCGAAGCCCATCTCGTGCGTGACGACCACCATCGTCATGCCCT
>NZ_JBSFSA010000084.1:0-9025 GCF_053589515.1 Streptomyces sp. NPDC003327
GCCGCCCCCCCCCCCCCCGGGGTGCCCCCCCCCCCCGCCCCGGGCGCCCCCGCGGGCCCCCCGGCGCCCTGACCGCGGCGGGGCGGCGGCGGCCGCCGTTCGACGAGTCCGGGCCGCACGTCGTGGAGGTCATCGGCGAGCGCGTCGCACCCGGCCGCCGGAGGGACCCTCGCTCGAGGGCTTCTCCGGCGGCCGCGCGCCGTTCGGCACGGCCTCGCCCGGGCGTCGCTGCCGCGGCGCCCGCAGCAGCTCCCAGGACTGGTCGAAGGCCTGTTCCGCCGGA
This sequence comes from Streptomyces sp. NPDC003327, assembly GCF_053589515.1. Classification (NCBI taxonomy): domain Bacteria; kingdom Bacillati; phylum Actinomycetota; class Actinomycetes; order Kitasatosporales; family Streptomycetaceae; genus Streptomyces; species Streptomyces sp. NPDC003327. Next base: position 284 of record NZ_JBSFSA010000084.1, read on the forward strand.
GCGGTGACGATCTTGGGGAGCGCGCCGGGGTGCTCCCGTACGAGCCAGCCGACCAGCTCCTCCCGTACGGCACACCGGGTCGTCCACAGGTCGTCGGCGTCCTTCGCCGTCACGATCGCCCGCAGGGTGATGCCCGTCGGCGAGGTGTCGGTGACGGCGAGGTCCCAGGCCCGTCCGTCCCAGGTGTCGCACGTGGCGAGGAACTCCCGCAGGTGGGCCCGCATCAGCGGGACCGGGGTCGTGTGGTCGCAGTGGAGGAAGACCGACCCGGTCATCTCCGCGCCGCCGCGCGACCAGTTCTCGAACGGCCGCGAGGTGAAGTACGAGACGGGGAGCGTGACGCGACGCTCGTCCCAGGTGCGGACCGTGAGGAAGGTGAGGGTCACCTCCTCCACGAGCCCCCACTCGCCGTCCACGACGACGGTGTCCCCGATGCGGACCATGTCGCCGAACGCGATCTGGAAACCGGCGAAGAGGTTGCTCAGCGTGGACTGGGCCGCCACGCCGGCCACGATGCCGATGATCCCGGCGGAAGCGAGCAATGACGTGCCGAGGGTGCGGAAGGAGGGGAAGGTCACGAGGGCCACGGCGGCGGCGATCACCCCGACGGCGACGGCCACCACCCGCATGATCAGCGTGACCTGGGTACGGACCCGGCGGAGCCGGGCGGCGTCCCGCGACCGTCCGGCGTACCGCCGGTACGAGGACTCGACGACGGCCGCGACCGTCCGCACCGCCAGCCAGGCCCCGCCGCCGATCAGGCACAGGAGCAGGACGTGGCTCACCGCGTCCGCGTGCTCCTCCAGCGGCTCCTGTCCGGGCGCCGCCACCGAGTAGGCCCAACTCAACAGGGCGGCCAGCACGACGACGTACAACGGCGTACGGCAGCGCCGCAGCATCCCCCACAGCGGGGTCTCGGGATGCCGCGCGTCGGCGAACCGCGCCAGCATGTCCGCCGCGCGGCAGACGACGAAGGCGGCCAGCGCCGATCCGCCGACGCATATCGCCAGCCGAACAAGGCTCTCCATGTGCTCCCCAGTCGATCGGTCGAACAAGTCGTCCCGTACGCCTCACCGCCGCTGAGCACGCCAAACGTCAGCGCCCGTGCCGCGGCGCCCCGGTGACCCACGCCGGGAGCCCCCTCGGCGACGGGTGTTTTCGGGCCACCCGTGACGCGCTCGGGGTCCCCCGCACCGGATTCCGTTTCCCGTGGTGGGGTCCCGTTCGGACGGGCGCGTCCGGCTTTCGCCGCGGGAGCGTCTTCCGGCCAACATCGTGGCGTTTCCTCTCGCCGCACAACCGGGGCGCCAAGGACGTCCTCTCACAGCGCGGGCGCACCGGGCGCCCCACCACGGCGCGAGCCCCGGGCGGAAACCGTCTCCCCGGGCCGCGGCCGGCCCGCTTCCCCACAGCACGCGGAGGACGAGAGAACGATGACCACGACGCGCACCCACCGGCTGAGGCGGCCCCTTCTCGCGGGGGCCACGGCGGTCGCCGCCATGGCGGTGACGGCGGGCTTCATGACCGCCGCGCCGGAGCGGGCGACGGCGGCGACGGGACCGACGCTGAGCCTCGTCGCGGCGACCGGCTCGGTCACGCTCACCTCCTGGAAGGAGGAGCCGGGCGTCTACCTGGACCTGGGCACGTACCTCACCGCCGAGGGGAGGCCGCTGGAGCTGAAGGTGACCCGGAAGTCGTACAAGGATGCGGTGACCGTCACCCAGACCGTGTTCGAGGGCGGCAGGGCGAAGGCGAAGACGCTGCCGAACGGCACCGTGAAGGACTTCTCCGGACTTCCCGGCTTCGCCGAGATCACCGTCACGGACAAGAACGGCAAGGTGGTCGTCAGCCGCGCCGAGAGCTTCTGCCCGAACAACGCCAGCGGACGGATCAGGCCCGACGCGCCCGCCACCTCGAAGTATCCGGAGAGCTGCCCCACCAACCCCTTCACCCTCGGCTCCGTGTGGGGCGTCGAGAAGGGGTGGGCCGCCAACACCTACGCCGGCTCCTACACCGAGCCCGTGAAGCTCGCCGCCGGCACGTACACGGCCAAGGTCAGGGTCGCCAAGAAGTACCGGGACCTCTTCGGCATCGCCGACAGGCCCGCCACGGTGAAGGTCACCGTCGAGGAACGCAGCTGGGAGGACGCCCGGCAGTCCGCCGCCGGTGAGCACGCCGGGCAGCAGTCCGCCGCCGGTGAGCACGCCGGACACGGCTCCGCCCACCACGCCCCCGCCGACCACGCCGGGCACGGCGCGGGCCACGCCCCGACCCCCGCCGAGGCAGGCGCCCCGCGCACCAGCGGCGCCGGTCCCTCGTACAACGTCGGCCACGGGCCGCTGAAGGCCGCGCCCCCCGCCCTGCCGTGGGCGCTGAAGGTGCGGCAGGCCGGACGCGTCGGCGTCCAGGCCGTGGGGGAGGGCCCCGGGCAGACCGACGGCTCGCGCAAGGCGCCCGCCCTCGCGCCCCGGTCCGCGCGTCCCACCGGGACCCCGTCCGTCCCGAACGTCCCCAAGCCCGACCTGCGGTCCCTGCCGGCCTACGGCATCACCATCAGCGACGGCGGCTTCCAGAACGTCCCCGGCAAGGACTACCTCGCCTTCAGCGCGAACGTCTGGAACGCGGGCCCGGCCCAGCTCGTCGTGGACGGCTTCCGCACGCCCGGCAAGGCCACGATGGACGCCTACCAGTACTTCTACGACGCCCAGGGCAAGCAGGTCGGCTACACGCCCACCGGCACCATGGAGTGGGACCCGCGCCCCGGCCACGTGCACTGGCACTTCACCGACTTCGCCAGCTACCGCCTGCTGAAGGCCGACAAGAAGGAAGCGGTCCGCAGCGGCAAGGAGGCCTTCTGCCTCGCCAACACCGACGCCGTCGACTACACCGTGAAGAACGCCAACTGGCACCCGAACAACACCGACCTCGCCACCGCCTGCGGCCAGGAGAACTCCCTCTCCGTCCGCGAGGTGCTCGACGTCGGCTCCGGTGACACCTACACCCAGGACCTGCCGGGCCAGTCCTTCGACATCACGGACCTGCCCAACGGCACCTACTACATCCAGGTCCTCGCCAACCCGGCCAAGCGGCTGAAGGAGACCAACCTCGACAACAACAGCGCCCTGCGCAAGGTCGTCCTCGGTGGCACCCCCGGCCGCCGCACCGTCACCGTCCCCGCCCACGACCTGGTGAACGCGAACTGACCCCAGGACGGTTTCGGCGGCGGGAGGTGCCGCACCGCGCCGCGCGTCGGCGTCTCAGTCCGGCACCTCGCGCCGCGGGTCGCCGGTGGCCCCGGTGGTACCGGGGCCACCGGCCTCCTCGTCCCCCTCACGGTCGCTGTCGTGGTCCTTGTCCGAGTGCGACGCGCGGCGCGGGCCGAGCATCGCGTCCTCCGCCTCCCGGCGGGCCCGGGCGTCACCGCTCTCGCCCACCGCCTCGGACGGCGTGGTCCGCGGCGCGTCCTCCTCGCGGCCTCGACGACTCATGGCGTACTCCTTCCGCTCTGCGTGACGGCGGCGCCCCCTTCCGGGGCGCGCACGTGACGCACCTGCCCCCGACGGCGGGCCGGAAACGGAGGGTGCGGCCGCGTCCGACCCCCTCCGTACGGAAAGCTGGAGCCCCGGGTCGGTCGGGCGACGGAAGGAAAGCGGATGGCGGCGCTGCTCAACGCGGTGGGGGCGACCCTGGTGCTCCTCGTGCTGCGGGACGTGTTTCACACCCTCTGGCACCCCACCCGCCACGGCGGCCTCAGCAAACTGCTCGTGACCGGCATGTGGCGCCTCTCCGGACTGGCCGCCACCCGCCGCCGCGCGGCCGGACTCGCCGGGCCGCTCGCCATGGTCGCCGTCGTCGTCGCCTGGGCGCTCGCCATGGTCCTCGGCTGGGCCCTGGTCTACTGGCCCCACATGCCCGGCTCCTTCGGCTACGCCACCGGGCTCGACCCCGCCGACCACGCCGGGTTCGGCGATGCCCTGTACGTCTCCATGGTCAACATCTCGACCCTCGGCCTCGGCGACATCGCGCCCACCAGCGGCGTCCTGCGGGTCTTCGCCCCGCTCGAAGCGCTCCTGGGCTTCGCCCTGCTCAGCGCGACCGTCGCCTGGACCCTCGGCGTCTACCCGGCGCTCGCCCGCCGCCGTGCGCTGGGCCTGCGCCTCTCCCACCTGGCCCGTGTGCACCCGCTCACCGCGCCCGACCCCCTGACGGTCCAGCCGGCGGTCCTGGAGGACCTCGCCGCCGAGGTCTCCGTCGTGACCGTCGACTTCATGCAGTACGCCGAGTCGTACTACTTCTACGACGGCGACGACCGCACCTCCCTCGCCCGCCGTATCGGCTACGCCCAGCGGCTCGCCGACCGGGCTGCGGGCGCCGGCCGGCCCGACACCCGCGCCGCCGGTGAGGTCCTCGCCGCCGCGCTCGCGGACCTCGCCGACACGCTCGACGCCCGCTTCCTGCACACCGGCGGCGCGCCGGGCGAGGTCTTCCGGGCCTTCGCCGACGACCACGGCCGCCACGCCGGGCCCCGGTGAACGCCGGCGCCCGGGACCGGTCGCACCGGGCACCGACGGCTCCTACACGGTCGGCGTCGTGAGGCGGGCGCAGGCCCGTACCACCTCGGCGAGGTCGCGGCCCTCCTCGAACAGCTGCCGCTGGCGCCGGGCCCCGCCGCCGTGGGCGACCAGGTCCGCGAGCCCCTTCCGTACGACCTCCAGGTCCCCGCTGTCCCGCAGGGCGTCCTCCGTGTGCGCGAGGAGGGAGTCGAGGACCGCCTCCGCGGGCCGCTCCCGCATCGTGACCGGGTCGACGAGCGGCCCGTCGAGCCCCGAGCGCGCCGCCCGCCAGGACGCGAGCCGCAGCAGGCTCGTCGGTGTACGGACCGGCGGCTCGCCCGCCCGCCACGCCCGGGCCGCCGTCTCGACCAGGCCACGGGTGAGCGCGGCGACGAGCACGGTCGTACCGGCCTCCAGACAGACGTCGGCGACCCGGATCTCCACGGTCGGGTAGTTGTGTGACAGCCGGGCGTCGAAGTAGATCATCCCCGGGTCGCGCAGCACCCCCGTGGCGATCATGTCCCGCACCACCTCGTGGTACCGGTCGGCGCTGCCGAACGGCTCGACCGGCCCGGCGGACGGCCACCGGTTCCAGACCCGGCTGCGGTAACTGCTGTACCCGCTGTCCTGGCCCTGCCAGAACGGCGAGTTCCCGCTGATCGCGTTGAGCGTGTACAGCCACGGCCGGATCCGGTCCAGGACGGCGACGCCCTCCTCGTCGGACTCCACCGACACGTGGACGTGGCAGCCGCAGGTCAGCTGCTCCTGGACGGTGAGCCCGTACTGCTCGGCGAGCCAGTGGTATCGGCTCCCCAGGTTACGCGACGGTTCCACCGGCAGGGGAGAGGTCGCCAGGGCCGCCACCCTGGCCCCGGCCCGCTCGGCGTGCCGCCCCGCCTCCGCGCGGCAGCGGACGATCTCCTCCTCCAGCTCCTCCATCTCGCTCACCGGCCGGGTCGCGAACTCCACCTGCTCCTGGTGCAGTTCCTTCTCGAAGACGTCCTCCGCCCCCTCCTCCGCGCCGATGGCCGCCGACGCCAGGACGGCCGACGAGACCGCGAGCGGCTCCCCGGTTCGCTCGCTGACGAGCAGCAGTTCTTCTTCCACGCCCACGGTGCGCATTGGTGGCTCCTGTCGATCCCGGGCCACCTCCGGGCCCGTCGGTCACGCGTATGCCCGTGATCGGCGCGTCCGAACGCCCCGACCCGCCCATCGGAGGGTGACTCCGGTTACGGTACGGACACGCGCACCGGCTCGGGGCCCGGGAGGAGGGGGCCGCCCGCTCAGCGCGGCGCCGTCCCGATCCCCTGGACGGGCACGCGGAGCGGGGCCCGGAACGACAGCAGGCCGAGCATGGGGGGCTCCGCCGGTCCGTCGGCCGGTCGGACGCCCGGGAGGGCGCGGGCCGCCGCCCGCAGGGCCACGGCCGCCTCCGTACGCGCCAGGGACGCGCCCGGGCAACGGTGGCGGCCGACGCCGAAGGCCAGGTGGTGGCGGATGTTGGAGCGGTGCGGGCACATGGTCGCCGGCTCCGGGAACACCTCGGGATCGGAGCCGCTGCCCATCAGCATGAGGAGCAGCGGGGCTCCCGCGGGCAGGCGCACCCCGCCCAGGGTGGTGGCCCGCGCGGTGACCCGGCGCCACGTCGTCACCGGCGGTTCCCGGCGCAGGACCTCCTCCACCCACGCCTCGGCGAGCCCGGCCTCCCCGGCCGCCCGCGCCCACAGGCCGGGCTCCGCGGACGCGCGACGCAGCACCGTGGCGATCAGCTGCCCGGTGGTCGACTGGCCGGCGATGAAGACGAAGAAGCAGGCGGCGACCGCCGTCCTGACGTCCAGCGGCTCGCCGCCGGGCAGACGATGGCGGCGGAGCGCCGCGATGAAGGAGTCGTCCGGAACCGTGCCGCTGCGCACGGTCGCGGTGAGCCACCGGTGGAACTCCCCGACGAGCACGGCCAGTTCCGGCTGCCGTTCCGGCGACGGCCGCCCGTAGAACAGCTCCAGCGAGGCGTCGCTCCAGCGGATCAGGGTCGTCGGTTCGACGCCCTCGATGCCGAGCAGCTCCATCAGGACCCGGCACGGGAGGACCTGGGCGTACGAGGCGAACAGATCGCAGGTCCCCCCGGCGTCGGGCGCGGACCGCCGCACCCGCGCGAGCAGCTCTCCGGCGATCCGCTCGATGACGGGCACCGCCTCCTCGACGCGCCGCGCGTGGAAGAACCGGGTGACCAGACGGCGCAGACCCGCGTGGCTCTCCGTGCCGTTGTTGGCGAGCGCGGGCGGCAGCGCGAAGCCCGCGCGGGCGAGGATCCTGAGCACGGGGACGGGCAGCGGGGTGACGGCGTGCTGCGCGTTGTCCGGCAGGAAGTCCGCGGGCTCCAGCAGCACCCGTCGTACGTCCTCGTGCCGGCTGACCAGCCACAGCCCGGTGCCCGGGTCGTGGTGGACGGGGGCCTCGGTCCGCAGCAGCTCCAGCCAGGGGTACGGGTCTCGGACGAAGGGTGCGCCGAAGACGTCGAGCACGCCGAGCGGATCGGCACTCCCGGAGAAGGGGAGACCGGCCGCCGAGGGGCCCGGGGCTGCTCCGGTGCCGGGTGGGAACGCGTCCAGGGCCGGGGAAGTCACGGCCGGAAGCTAACACGTGCGGGCCGCGGCACTCCGCCACATGTGCGCCGTATCACTGCCGACCGGATCACCGGCCCCATGAGCCGCGCCGTGCGGTGCGGACGGGTGAACGGCGCCGTGCCGGACCACGCGGCGCATCCGGGGCGCTTCCCTCACGAGAAAAAGCCACTGAAGCATCACAAAAGGTGCCATGGACAGACAGGGGAACTGCGGTGCGACTCAAAGACGAACTTCCCGTGGACCACCATCTCGCCACCGTGTACCGCTGGGGCGCCGCCCTCTGCGGTTGCGTCCTGCTCGTGTTCGGCTGCCTCGGCTTCGCCGACGCGCTCAGTCCCTTCGACACCTCCGGGGAGCGGATCGCCGGGATGACCACCAACACCGCGTTGAGCTGGATCTCGGTGGTGACGGGACTCGCCCTGCTGGCCGGTGCGGTCGCCGGCGGGAACGTCGCCTCCACCCTGAACATGCTCGTGGGCGGCTCGTTCCTGGTCAGCGGCTTCTACCACCTGTTCGTGCTCGACCGGCCCGCCAACTTCCTGGACTTCGGCATGACCAACGTGATGTTCAGCTTCCTCATGGGGCTGTTGATCCTGACGTTCGGCATGTACGGGCGAGTGTCCAGCAAGCTGTCGCACGACAACCCCTACTGGCGCAGGCGCCACCCGCGCGAGGCGGCGGCGGAGTCGCTCGCCCGCCGCCGCCTCGCCGGCGCGTCCCTCCCGCCCGGCGCCGCGCTCACCACGCCCCCGGCGCTTCCCGGCACGGCCGGTCCGGCGCTTCCCGAAGGGCCCCCGCGGTGACCGCGGTCCTGGTCGTGGGGGCGACGGGCATGGTCGGAGGCCTCGCCGCGCGGGCGTTCCACCGCCAGGGGGCGTCGGTGGCCCTGGCCGGCAGGAACGCGCAGCGGCTCGCCGACCGGTCACTGCTGCCGGGCGACTGCCCCCGCCGCGTGTTCGACGCCTACGACCTCGGGGGCTGCGCGGCGCTCGCCCCCTGGGCGGCCCGCGCCCTCGGGCGCCTGGACCGTGTCGTCGTGGCCGTCGGAGTGGCGGGCTTCGGACGGGCCGAAGGCGTCGACGAGGCCGCCGCCGAGCACCTCATGACGGTGAACGCCCTGGCACCCATGGCCGTGGTCCGGGGAGCCCTGCCCCTCCTGGAGGCGGGAGGCGCGGTCGGCGTCGTCACCGGCGCCGTCGTCGACGCGCCCCCGCAGGGCATGGCCGACTACGCGGCCGCCAAGGCGGCCCTCGCCACCTGGCTGGACGTGGTCGGCAGGGAACAGCGGGCCCGGCGTGTCCGCGTGGTCGACGTCCGCCTCCCGCACATGGAGGGCGGGTTCGCCGCCCGGGCCGTGACGGGGGAGCCGCCGAGGCTCCCGCCCGGCGCCGACCCGGCCGCGGCGGTCGAACGGCATCTGCTCGCGCCCCTCACCGGCGACCCGGGGAGCCCGCGTTGAGCGTCCCCGGCCTCCTGGGTGCCGTTCAGGCGTAGGGGCTGTCGGCGCCGGCGGCGGCGGGGTGTGCGGTGCGGGCGGGGCAGCAGCCGACGGGGCAGAGGTCGTG
>NZ_JBSFSA010000085.1:0-7612 GCF_053589515.1 Streptomyces sp. NPDC003327
ACAGATCAAGGCAAAGACACGGAAGTTGTGGTCAGTCAGCCCAAGGGTCAGACCTGCCGGTGGCACCACCAACCATCATCACTGTCCGCCCAGCAGGTGAAGCCGGGTCCCTGGAAGTGCTGCAGGGCTTGCCTGGTCCTTGCGTGCACCTCGGCCCAGTTCCTCGGGCTCAGGCGGTTCGGTGCAGGGTTCCTGCTCCGGTATCAGTGACTGAAATGGTCGTGTCGGAGGTCTTGACCCGGTAAGGCGGCCGCCCCTAACTTTCAGACGCTTGCTGAAAGTTACAGCAATGTTTTGCGGAACGTGGGATCCGTAACCTCCGCGACTTGTATCCCCGCCCCCACCCCTTCAGGAGCCGCCGCATGAGCTCGACCGCACCTGCGCCAAGAAGAGTCTCCGCCGCCCTGACAGGCGTCGGCCTGATCCTCGGCCTGTCAACCGCCCTGACCGCGTCCGCCCAGCCGGCGGTGGCCGCCCCGACCGCGAACGGCGGCAAGAAGGTCACCGCCGTCCTGTTCGAGTGGAACTTCGACTCGATCGCCCGCGAGTGCACGCGCACCCTAGGCCCCAAGGGCTACGGATACGTGCAGGTCTCCCCGCCCCAGGAGCGCATCCAGGGCGGCGCCTGGTGGACCGCCTACCAGCCGGTCAGCTACAAGATCGCTGGACCGCTCGGCGACCGTGCCGCCTTCAAGAACATGGTCGACACCTGCCACGGGGCCGGCGTCAAGGTGGTCGTCGACGCCGTGATCAACCACATGACGTCCGGCTCGGGCACCGGCACCGCCGGCACCCAATACGGCAAGTACAACTACCCCGGCACCTACTCGGACGCCGACTTCAATAGCTGCCGCCGCCCCATCGGCAGCAACTACTCCGACCGCTACAACGTCCAGGAATGCGAGCTCGGCGAGATCGGACAGCCCTCACTGGCCGACCTCAAGACCAGCAGCGACTACGTCCGCGGCAGGATCGCCGGATACCTCAACGACCTCTCGTCGCTGGGTGTCGACGGCTTCCGCATGGACGCCGTCAAGCACATACCCGCCACCGACCTTGCCGCCATCCGCGGCAAGCTCACCGACCAGAGCGTGCACTGGATGCAGGAGGCGATCCACGGCGCGGGCGAGGCGGTCTCGCCCAGCGAGTACCTGGCCACCGGCGATGTCCAGGAGTTCCGCTACACCACCGACCTGAAGCGGATCCTGTCCGGTGAGAAGCTGTCCTACCTGAAGAACTTCGGCGAGGCCTGGGGCTACATGGCCTCCGGCAAGAGCGGCGCCATGGTCGCCAACCACGACACCGAGCGCAACGGCTCCAGTCTGAGCTACCGCGACGGCGCGAACTACACGCTCGCCCACGTCTTCATGCTCGCCCACCCCTACGGCGCTCCGTCTGTCCACTCCGGTTACGAGTTCGCCAACCGGGACGCCGGTGCCCCCAACGGGGGCAATGTCCAGGCATGTCACAGCGATGGCTGGAGCTGCCAGCACGCCTGGCGCCAGATCGCCAACATGGTGGCCTTCCGCAACGTCTCCGAGGGCACCGGTCTCACCAATTGGTGGGACAACGGCAACAACGCCATCGCCTTTGGTCGCGGCACCAAGGCGTTCGTCGCCGTCAACCACGAGGGAGGGTCCCTCACCCGGACCTTCCAGACCTCGCTTCCGGCCGGTACCTACTGCGACGTGCAGCACGGTGACCCGACCACGAGCGGCGGCTGCACCGGCACCACGTACACCGTCGGCACGGACGGCAAGTTCACCGCCACCATCGGCAGCAACGACGCCGTCGCCCTGCACATCGGTGCGATGGTCGGGCCCAAGCCGGGCGACAACACGGCCACCGTCTACTACAGCACCGACAAGAACTGGTCCGCCCACAACATCCACTACGCCCCCACCGGCGGCACCTGGACCACGGCCCCCGGCGTCACCATGGAAGCCGCCTGCGACGGCTGGGTGAAGAAGACTGTCGCCCTCGGCTCCGCCACCGGCCTCAAGGCGGCCTTCAACAACGGCACCGGCACCTGGGACAGCAACAACGGCGCCGACTACACCCTCGGCACCGGGGACATCACGGTCAAAAGCGGCGCTGTCGGCGCGGGCGACCCCTGCGGCGTCCAGCAGACCGAGACCGGCGCGTCCTTCGCGGTCAACGCCACCACCGTCCTCGGCCAGAACATCTACGTCGTCGGCGACCACACCGCCCTCGGCAGCTGGGCGCCCGCCGCGGCCCTCAAGCTCGATGCCGCCGCCTACCCGGTGTGGAAGCTCGATGTGAAGCTGCCCGCCGGCACGACCTTCGCGTACAAGTACATCCGCAAGGACGCCTCCGGCAACGTCACCTGGGAAAGCGGCGCCAACCGCACGGCCACCGTCCCCGCCGATGGCAAGATCACGCTGAACGACACCTGGCGCAACTGATCCTCTCGCACGTGGGTGGGTACCGGCCGACGCCGCTACCCACCCACGGACCGCAAAACCACACCGCTCGCAACAGTGCCCGCGAGCATCCCGCTCCGCGTTCGCCCATGGCCCCGGAACGAGTCCGGGCCGCCCACCGAGGCCGGCGCGCGAAGCACCGGACGCAGACGGGCTGCCACCGCCCTGGAGACGTCCGTCACATGCGGGGATGACACTCGCAGCGGCGACCGAGCCGGCGGTAGCGGTCCGCTCGATCGCCCATCTGTGTCGCCGGAGTTGTCTCGACGACGTGACAACGTCCCCGAACCGCAGGGCGCGGCGGCAGACCACGCGTCGAAACGACCCCTATGCCCGCCGGACTCATGAAGTCACGCCGTTGAGCGGCTCGTCAGTAGCGGCCTGGCCACGGATTGCCCGGCCGACGGTGTCCAGTATGCAGACACGCCGCCCCGGGACCTCATGGCACGTTCCACATTCCGTCACCGTTCCTTCATGACCTCTCCGTAGCGTTCCCGGCGTCCGCATTCCTACCAAGGAGTAACGTGAGCGCCTTCGCTCTCAGCAGCCTGACTTCACTCGCCACCGCGTTCGCCCTGGCCGCCGGCCCCGTGGCCCCGGTGACCGTCGCGGCCACGGTGGAGACCCCGGTGGTGTACGACGACGAGGCGGGCGGCAGCGCCGACGCCGATGACCCGGCCGTGTGGGTAGACCCTGAGAATCCCAGCCGCAGCATCGTCATCGGCACGCTGAAGGAGGCCGGCCTCGACGTCTACGGACTCGACGGCCGCCGCCTGCAGCACATAGCGGCCCCCTCGGCCCCGCACGAGGACGCCAAGGCCAGCCGCTTCAACAACGTCGATATCGTCTATGGTTTCGACCTCGACGGCGAGCCGACCGACCTCGCCCTCGTCAGCGACCGTGGCCGCGACCGCGTCCGCGCGTTCGCCATCGACCCGGCCGCCGTCGCGGCCGGCAAGCCGCCGCTGAAGGACGTCACCGCTCCCGACGTGACGCCGGTGTTCGCCGCCGACGAGGCGGAGGTGGACGACCAGCGCACCTCCTACGGCCTGGCTGCCTTCAGCGACGGCGACGACGCCTACGCGGTGGTCTCCCGGCGCGAGGAGACCCGTCTGCGGCTGCTGCAGCTGGAGGACCGCGACGGTCTCGTCGGCTACAAGACCGAGGACACCCTCGACCTGCCCGCCACCTTCGCCCTGCCCGACGGCACCGACTGGACCCCGTGCGCCGACCCCGGCGAGAACCCGCAGGTCGAGGGCATGGCCGTCGACCAGGAGGAGCACGTCCTGTACGCCGCCCAGGAGCGGGTCGGCCTGTGGCGGATCGAGCTCGACGACGAGGAGTTCGAGGACCCCGAGCTCATCGACCGCGTCCGCGAGTACGGCACGCCGTGGACGTACGACACGGCGGAGGAGGAGTGCGTCCTCGACACCGAGAACGACCCCGGCTTCGGCGGTGAGCACCTGAGCGCCGACGCCGAGGGCGTCACCGTCTACCACGCCGAGGACGGCACCGGATACGTCCTCGCCTCCAGCCAGGGCGACAACACCTTCGCCGTGTACGAGCGCGACGGGGACAACGACTACCTCGGCTCCTTCGCCGTCACCGACAGCCCGGCAACCGACGGCGTACAGCACTCCGACGGCTCCACCGTCGTCAACGTGCCCCTCGGCAGCGCCTTCCCCAAGGGCATGCTGATCACCCACGACGGCGAGGCCACCCCGGCCGACGGCGACCGCGAGGGCACCAACTTCAAGTTCACCCGCTGGGACGCCGTCGCCGGCGCCTTCCCCGAGCCCCTCACGGTCGACACCGACTCCTTCGACCCCCGCGACACGGACTGACCTGATCCGTCAGCTCATACCGTCCGGCTCTGTGGCACCCGCGCCAACACCGTGAGGCCCACCAGCGAAACCACTCATGCGGAGTGGCCTTCCTCGCCTACGGGCCTGTCGGACAACCAGCGGCGCGCCCCGTCCACCAGGCGGGGCGCGCCGTCGAAGACCCGCTCGACGGGCAGTCCAGCCCGGACCCGGCGAGCTTCGTGACGTGTTCCACCTCACGAAGGCCCGACGAGCAGCCAACTCTCGTGCCCAGCCGACAGAACTCCACCGAGAAGACGGCATTCTCAAACGGTCCGAGTCGTGGCGGAATCCGCTCCGCAGCGGACCGCCTCGGCGGCCTGTCGATCCGACAGGCCGAGTACGAACTGAAGCACACAGACGGTGGCCAGCTGGGCGGGTGAGAGACCCGGACGCCCGTCACGGGAATACCAGTCAGCGAAGTCCTCGTCACGCCACAGCTCGTCCAGGCGGTCTCTCACTCACATCGCCGCCGTACCACTCGGGTTGCTCGCCCGCTCGATCTGCGCGGTCAGAGGTGGGACTTGCTCGCCGGAACGAGGACAGAGCGCCAACGGGCACCTCGACAACTGCATAGGCTCTCGGAACACCCCGAGCATGCTCACCGATCACGCCGACGCACCGGGCAGCTCCAAGATCCCCGACAGAGTCAAGTCAGGCGGTCGACCTTCTGGCAGCTCTCGCCCCGAGCCTGGCCGATGCGTGCGGACCGCGCCAGCAAAGGCGCACCTGATCCAGGACGGCACCTTTTTGCGGGTCGACCGCATCGCCGCGGACCGGCCGTTTCGCCCCGGCAGGCATAAGAAGCACGGGATGACGCGCAGGTCCTCGCCGCCCCCCTCGGGCGGCTGCTGTGGGCCTCACCGGCCCTGCCCGGCGCCGTTTCCGACATCCGCGTGGCCCGCGAACCCGGCATCATCGACGCCCTCACCGAGGCAGGCATCCCGTGCTGGGCCGACATGGGATACCGAGAGGTCGGCGACACCATCCGCATACCGTGCTCGGGGCGCCCGGGAGACCCTTTCCGCAGGGCAGCAGGCGGCCAACCGGGCCCACGTGACGATCCGGGGCCTCGTCGAGCAGGCCGCCGCCCTCAAATCCTGGCACCTCCTCCGCGAACTGCGATGCTCGACCATCCGAAATCGCCAGCCACGTCTGGGTCGTCCTCACTCTTCATCTGGCGAGTTCGGGGCGAGGGCGGAAAGACTCGCTGCCCGCCTGGGGCGTGGAGGACGACACCGCCCTTTCCCGCAGGCCGGCCGACGCGGCTCCTGTTCCGGCGGGAGCGCGCCGTGACAAGAGGACGCCCATCCCTATCTTCAACTCTTGAATGAAAAGCCTTCCGCCAACTTCGGTATCGGCTCTCGGGCCTCCTAAGGTAGGACTTTGGAAGTCGCGGCGGTATCTGCCAGCCAAGGAGTGGGAGCGGTGGCGGAAAGCGGCTGGCCAGTGGAGTTGAGACTCTCTTTATATAGTTTTAAACTTGAACGTATACATGGCCTGGTTGGCCGGGAGGGGGCGTGAAATCAGGCCAAAAGCGCCAGAAGTTCAGTGGTTGCCTTCAATTTGCGATGTGATGGAGCACCAGGGGTGCTTGCCGGCGTCTCGCATCGACTCATCTTTGTCACGCACCTGACAGGGGAGACCTAGAGCCTGTCTCTTGGAAGTGCGGTGCGTAGGGTGCTGCATGCCGGATCGATAACCTGTGTCGGCGTCGGCGGCATGGTGCGAAACTTCGGGCCATGACCTCACCCGAGCTCAGCGACCTGGACTATCTCCGGGAGATCGAGCGTCTCGCCAATCGCGTCAGTGTGGAGGCATCCAACGAAGGATGGCTCTCGTTCCAGGCAGACCCGGATGGGGCGACACCACTCCAGCGCAGCGTGAACGTGCTTGCTCGGGCTCTGCGCCATTACCACTTTGAGGGTGACGGCTGCTTGGACGAGGACCGGCCTCTGATCCGCCTCGTCGGAGCCTCGGTGTTGAGGCCTGGGGTCATGCCAGCCGGAGTGGAGGAGGCGTACGAGGAGGTGTGTGCACGGATCGGCGTCGACCCCAGGCCGGAGGGCTGGGCTCTGTGGAACACCTGGAGTGACGGGGACCTGAAGGTGACCATGGTGGTGTCCGCGGTCGAGACGACCGAGGGGCTGTTCGAGAACTGGGCGCGTGGGAGAGCACTCGACCCGGTGTCACCGCTGCCATCCCAGATCGCCCTCGTCCGCCAGGGATGGATAGGACCGATGACGTTCTCACCTCGCGGCGTCAGCCGGACGGGCCTTGGTGGTCGGCCACTGGCCTAGGCTCTGGCCCTCGGTCAGCGCCGTGTCCACATGAGAATCGCAGCGAGGTGCAGTGCGGCCTGGTAGGCGATGGCGAGTTTGTCGGTTCGCATGGCCAGGCCGCGCCACTGCTTGAGTCGATTGATGCACCGTTCGACGGCGTTGCGCTGCTTGTACGCCTCGGCGTCGAAGCCGGGTGGGCGACCACCGGCGCGACCTCGCCGGAGCCGGTGACCGACCTGGTCGGCGGGCTGCGGGATCACGGCACGGATACCTCGCCGCCGGAGATGCTCACGGATCGCGCGGGATGAATACGCGCGGTCCGCCAGGACGGCGTCCGGCCGGGTTCGCGGTCTTCCCGGTCCCCTTCGCGGAACACGGATGCCTGCCATGACCGCCTCGAAGGCCGGCGCGTCGCCCGCTTGGCCCGCAGAGATGCGGAGGGCCAAGGGCCGCGCATGGCCGTCGCTGACGAGATGGACCTTCGTACTCAGGCCACCTCGGGAACGTCCGAGCGCATGGTCATCGGGCTCAGCCCGAAATGGCGCCCCTTTTTCCTGGCTCCGGCGGCGTGCTGGTGAGCCCGGCAGACGGTGGAGTCCACCGACACGGTCCAGCCGATGTCGTCAGCACCCTCGGCCGCTGCCAAGACCGCGGCAAGGATCCGTTCCCAGGTGCCGTCCACGGCCCACCTGATCAGCCGTTTGTGAGCGGTCTGGAACGAGCCGAGCTCGTCCGGCAGGTCCCGCCAGGGCGAGCCGGTGCGGTACTTCCACGCGATGGCTTCCAAGGTTCGGCGGTGGTCGGCCCATCGTCGACCGCGGACCGGATCAGCCGGCATCAGCGGCTCGATCCGGTCCCACATCGCATCAGTGATCACTAATCGGACGGACACATCCGATCAACTGACCAACCGATCAAAGAGACACGCTCTAGTACTGCAACGGTGTTTGCTGTGACTGGTGGCCAGGTTATGGGGGTGTGTGGCCGCGTTGTTTGTAGTGGCTGATGCGGGCTTGGTGTTGTC
>NZ_JBSFSA010000086.1:0-7533 GCF_053589515.1 Streptomyces sp. NPDC003327
CCCGCGACGGCGGCCGCCACGGCGGCGGCCGCCACCCAGCGCGGGCGCGCGCGGGGCGGCCGGGCGACGGCCCGGGGCGCCGCCCCTGGTCCGGCCGTGCCGCGCTCCACGCGGGCGAGCATGCGGGCGTGGTCGGGCCGGTGGGCCAGGGCCGCGTCCCGCAGCTCGCGGCGGAGCCGTGCCTCGTCCATCAGCGCCTCCCCGCGGCGAGTTCGGTGGCCGCCCGTTCCCCGAGCAGGCGCTGCAGTTCGGCCATCCCCTTGGCGGTCTGGCTCTTGACCGTACCGACCGAGACGCCGAGCGCCAGCGCGGTGTCCCGTTCGGACAGGTCGAAGGCGTGGCGCAGCACGACGCAGGCGCGCTTGCGGAAGGGCAGGGAGCGCAGCGCCGTCCGTACGTCGACGACGGCGGGGACGTCGGGGTCTTCGGTGTGCTCGGGGCGCCGGTCCCAGAAGGCGGCGATCCGGCGGCGTTCGCGCACGGTGCCCCGGATGCGGGTGCGGACGAGGTTGGCGACGACCCCCCGGGCGTACGCGGCGGGGTGGTCGGCGGCGCGGACGCGGTCCCAGCGGTGCCACAGGGCGAGCATGGCGTCCGCCGCGAGGTCGTCGGCGGCGTCTGTCTCGCCGGTCAGCAGGTGAGCGAGGCGGGCGAGTTCGGCGTAGTGCCCCTCGAAGAAGGCCCGGAACTCGGTCGCGTGGTCGCGCTCGTGGCGCTCAGTTCGCCGCGAGGCCACGGGATTCCTCGACGTGCGGTGCGGACGCGGCGGGAACGACACGGCCCGCGCCGGTGCCGGTGCCGGTGCCGGTGGTCGCGCCCGCGCCGGCGCCGGTGCCGGGCCCTGCAGCCGTGAGCGGGGCGCCCGCCACGGGACCGGTGCTCGTCCGCGCCGTGAGGCGGGGCGCGAGCAGTTCCGTCCCCTGCGGCGCCGCGCCGCCGAGCCGGGCGACGAGCCGTTCGACGGCCCGGCGGCCCATCTCGCGGGCGGGGAGGGAGACGGCGGTGAGCGGTACGGAGGCGTGGAGGGCGACCTGGTCGGGGCAGACGGCCACGACGGAGACGTCCTCGGGCACGGCCCGCCCCTGGTGGCGCAGCAGCGCGAGGAGCGGTTCGACGGCGGCCTCGTTCTGGACGACGAACGCGGTGGTGGCGGGCCGCTCCTCGAAGACGCGGGTGACGGCGGCGGCGACGGCCGCGTAGGTGCCGTCGACGGGACGGTGGAGCAGGCCGACGCCCCGCTCGGCCGCCGCGGCGCGCAGACCGGTGAGGGTGCGTGCGGCGTAGCCCGTACCGCGCTCGTGGACGGCGGGCGGTTCGCCGAGGACGGCGACGGACGTGTGGCCGAGGTCCGCGAGGTGGTCGACGCAGCGGGCGCCCGCGGCGGCGAAGTCGAGGTCCACGCAGTCGAGTCCGGCCGTGTCGGCGGGGAGTCCGAGGAGGACGGCCGGGCGCTGCGCCTCCTGGAGCAGGGGCAGGCGGGGGTCGTCGAGTTCGACGTCCATGACGATCATGGCGTCGGCGACGGCGCTGCCCTCGACGCGGCGGACGGCCTCGGGGCCCTCCTCTCCGGTGAGCAGGAGCACGTCGTAGCCGTGGGTGCGGGCCGTGGTGGTGACGGCCATGGCGATCTCCGTCATCACCGGCACGTAGAGGCCGGTGCGGAGCGGCATCATCAGGGCGAGGATGTCGGTGCGGGCGCTGGCGAGGGCGCGGGCCCCCGCGTGCGGGCGGTAGCCGAGGGCGTCGATGCTGCGCCGGATCCGCTCGCGGGTGGGCGCGGAGATGGACCGCTTGCCGCTGAGGACGTAGCTGACGGTGCTGGCGGAGACGCCGGCGTGGCGGGCGACGTCGGCGAGGGTGACCACAGACGCGCTCCTCGGATGTCCCTGTGTCGCGGGCGCCGTCGGCCCGTCCCTGATGCGGATCCCGACCCTAAGCGGCCGCTCTCCGAGCTGTCCAGGCGGGGCCCGGGAGTCCGGGCCCCGCCGCGCGGCCCGAAGGCCGGGCGGCCCCCTCCTGGGGTCCACCCGGCCTTCGTCGTACGCGGAGCCCGCTCTCGCGGGGCGGGCCGTTATTCGAGCAGCTCCGCGTACGAGCCCATGGCCAGGGCGATGTCCGCCTGGGCCCAGAACCGGTGGTAGGTGAAGACGGGCGCCGCGCCGCCCGCGAGGTAGGCCTCGACCTTCGGCCAGGCCGGGTCGTTCTTGTAGAAGGAGCGGATCGAGGCGAAGGTGGACGTGGAGTTCACCGCGTCGCCGTTCGGCATGACGCCGGTCCAGCCGTTGGGTACGTACACGGGGTCGTCGAACCGGTTGTAGTCGGCGCGGGTCTCCTCCACGGCGACGCCCAGCGGGTCCTGGTGGTGGGCCCACATGCCGTCGAGCAGGGCCTTCGCGACGCGCTTGGCCTCGGCGTGGCCTGACTTGGCCGCGTAGTAGGTCAGCGTCTTGGCGTAGGCGGCGGCGACGCCGACGTCGTTGGTGTAGTCGGCGACGGTGACGTGCAGCCCGTTGTTGGCGCCGGGGCTCGCCGCGTTCCAGGTGTCGGGCGCGCCGGACCACTGGAGGGTGGACGGGATGCGGTAGGTGCCGTCGGGGTTGATCGTGGTCTTGGAGAGCGCCCAGGTGACCCACTTGTCGAGGACGGTCTTGGCCTCGGCGTCGCCGGTCTGCTGGTAGTACTCGGCGACCCGCTCCATCGACCAGGCCTGGAAGCCGAACCACTGGTTCGACGCCGGGTCGTGGTAGACGGGCTTCTCGTCGTAGAACATGCCGTAGAAGGTGGGCGTGCCGGCCGGCGGGGTGGCGTAGCGGCCCTGCCAGCTGTTGGTGGCGCCGCCCGCGATGGCGCCCTCGCTCGACTGGAGCCAGCGGTAGAACTCCAGCTGCCGGTCGAGGCTGGTGGCCCAGTCCGCCTGGCCCGTCGCCGACTTGGGCTTGAGCGGGGCGTAGGAGCTGAGCGCGTAGGCGGCGAGCGGGTTCTGGTAGCCGCTGTGGTTGTGGCTGGATCCGATGCGCCAGGACCAGCCGGCCGAGGTGTCGGTGGCGCCGCCCCAGGCGTAGTACCAGGACATCAGGTAGTGGGCGCTGTTCTTGCCGGTGCCGGCCGGGCAGGCGGTCGGTCCGACGCAGTTGCCGATCTTCTTGAAGTACTTGTCGAACATCGCGTAGCGCAGGTAGTCGCCCATCTTGGCGGCCTTGCCGACGGTGCCGGCGACCTGGGCGCCCTTGCCCTGCTGCTTGGCCCAGAGGTCGGCCCAGTAGGCGGCCTGGACGGCGCGGGCGTCGGCGTCGGGGGCGTTGGTGAACTTCCACTGCTTGGCGTAGGAGGCGTCCCCGGTGAACAGGTCGAGGTAGCCGTTGCGCCCGCCGTAGGTGAAGTTGTCGCAGGTCGGGTGGGTGACGGTCTCCCAGACGGACTCCTGGGGGCCGCGCTGGAAGGTGTTGACGTACGAGGGGCCGGTCGCCGTCGGTCCCGCGGAGCACTTCCCGGGCTCGTTGCCGAAGCCGTAGACGTTGTCGACGTCCTGGATCCAGTGCATGCCGTAGATGTCGTCGGTGCCGTAGGCGCTCTTCAGCTCGGCGGCGATCGGGTCGGACCCGGAGGTGACGCCGGAGTCGAGCCGGGCCGGGTACTGCGAGGGCAGGTCCCACTCGGGGGCGTACGTCGCCGGCTTGGAGGCGTTGTACGAGCCGGTGGTCGGCGTGTCGGCGTGGGTGGGGATCATGAACTTCTCCATGATCTCCCAGGCGCCGTTGAACTTGGTCCAGTCGCCGGTGATCTTGCCGTACATGGCCTGGAGCCAGATGAGGTAGCTGTACGCCTCCGAGGTCGTCTCGTGCCCGTGGTCGGGGGCCTCGACGATCAGGGTCTCCACGGAGTGGTACGGGATGCCCTCGGGCGAGAAGTAGCCGTTGGCCGGGTTGGTGATCTTCCCGTGGAGGTCGAGGAAGCGGGCGTCGTACGTGGAGTCCGCGGCCAGCTGGGCGACGGTCACCTCGGCCTTGGCGTGGCCGGGGGCGGTCGCGGTGAAGACGGCCGAGCCGGTGCCGGTGGCCGCCGCGGCGACGGTCACCTTCTGGGCGGTGTTCCAGTTCGCCGGGGTGAAGGTGAGGGCGGCCGGCGTGGCCGTGAGGTTGGTGTTGCCCGAGGTACGGGCGACGCTCACGGTGACGTTCGCGGTCGGCGCGGTGGAGAGCTTGAGGTCGAAGGTGCCGGTGGAGCCCTGGCGGACGCCGAGCTGGCTCGGCGAGGCGACGAGCGCGGGACCGGCGGCGACGGTGATGCCGACGGGGGCCGACTCGGCGGAGGCGCCGAGGCTGTCGTAGGCCTTCGCGTAGAGGGAGTGGGCTCCGGTGGCGAGGCCGGTCGCGCTGTGGGTGAAGGGCGCGGTGGTGTCGGTGCCGAGGAGCGTGGTGTCGCTGTAGAACTCCACCTTGCTCACGGTGGCGTCGTCGGCCGCGGCGGCGGTGGCCGCGAGCGGCACCGCGTCGCCCTGGCTGTAGACGGCCCCGGGCGCGGGGCTGGTGAGGACCGCGACGGGCGGCTGGTGGGCGCCCCGGCAGGGAGTGCCGTTGACGGCGAAGGAGGTGGGGGCGGCGTTGGTCCCGGTGTAGGTGAACTGGGCGCCGGTGGTGACGGCGGCGCCGGCGGCGAGAGTGCCGTTCCAGGACGCGTTGGTCACCGTGACGTTCTTGCCGGACTGGGACCAGGTGCCGCTCCAGCCGTTCGTGAGCTTCTGGTCACCGGCGTAGGAGTAGGTCAGGGTCCAGCCGTTGAGCGTCTCGGCGGCCCGGTTGGTGAGGGTGAGTTCGGCGGTGAAGCCGGACCCCCAGTCGTTGGTCTTGTAGTCGACGCTGCACTGCACCGCGGCGGCCTGGGCGGTGGTGGCGCCGACGGCCAGGAGGCCGAGGGGGAGGGACAGGGCCGCGGCCAGTGCGGTCAGCGGTCTTGTCGGTCGTCGTCGTGCCATGCGGGTGGTTCTCCTCGCGGCTCGGGGAGGGGATGCGCAGAGCTGAACCTTCGACAGTCAAGCCTTGAACCAGTGGGAGCGCTCCCACTGTGCAGTTGGGCGACAACCGCGTCAAGATGCGCGAAGAGTCGAAGTCAGGTAACGGGGAATTTGCTCAACTCCTCTTTTCCTTGGCGCCCGTTGCCGCTACGGTCTGCCCGACCAGTGGGAGCGATTCCATCCAGTCGGCGCACCGTCAGGGGTGCGCCCTCGCTGCGAGGACTCGCTCATGCGACATCCCCCACGCCTGTCCGCGCTGCTCGCAGGAGCGGCGCTCCCGACGGCGAGCGCCCCGCTCGCCGTCACGGGTACGGTCTCAGGAGCGCGGCCGCACCCGTCTGCACGGTGGACCGACATGCGGCGCCCCGAGGACGCCACCCTCCACTCCCGGCATCGCGTACGCCGACGACCTCGGCCAGTGGCTCGCGTGCGCCCCCACCGGACCGGCGGAGAGCCTCGCCGCCGCTCGGCACGTCCACGACCTCACCACCTGTTCCCGCGGGACGTGCAGGAACGACACCCCCGCCCTCGTGGCCGCCGAGGTTCCTCTGCCGGCGGGCGAGACCGCAACTCGAGCTCCGCACTGCTCAGTTCGCACGACGGCACACCCACCGCATTCGGCATCGGACCGCGCGACCACCTGCGCGGTCCCACCCCCTGAAAGGAATACCCACCCCCATGAGCCGCACCAGCCGCACCGCCCTCCTGGCGGCACTCGGCCTCGTCACCGCCACCGGTGCCACGGCCACCGCCCTCGGCACCGCGACCGCCGGCGCAGCCGCCCCCGGCTGCAAGGTCGACTACCAGATCACCAACCAGTGGAGCACCGGCTTCGGCGCCAACGTGATCATCACCAACACCGGTGACCCCGTGGCCTCCTGGACCCTGGAGTGGTCCTACGCCGGCAACCAGCAGGTCACCCAGGGCTGGAACGCCACCATCGCCCAGTCCGGCGCCGCCGTCACCGCCAAGAACCTGTCGTACAACGGGACGCTGGCCACCAACGGTTCGACCTCCTTCGGCTTCAACGGCTCCTACAGCGGCACCAACGCGATCCCGACGAGCTTCAAGCTCAACGGCGTCACGTGCAACGGCGCCGGCGAGCCGACGACGCCGCCCACCACCCCGCCCACGACGCCGCCGACCACCCCGCCGCCGGGCTCGAAGGCCGACAACCCGTACGCCGGCGCCAAGGTGTACGTGAACCCGGACTGGTCCGCCAAGGCCGCCGCCGAGCCCGGCGGTGCCAAGGTCGCCAACCAGCCGACCGGCGTCTGGCTCGACCGCATCGCCGCCATCAACGGGACGAACGGAGCCAGGGGGCTGCGCGGCCACCTCGACGAGGCCCTGAAGCAGAAGGGCACCGGCGAGCTCGTCGTCCAGCTGGTCATCTACAACCTGCCGGGCCGCGACTGTGCCGCGCTCGCCTCCAACGGCGAGCTGGGCCCGACGGAGATCAACCGCTACAAGACCGAGTACATCGACCCGATCGCCGCGATCCTCGCCGACCCGAAGTACGCGGGCCTGCGGATCGTCACCACGGTCGAGATCGACTCCCTGCCCAACCTCGTGACGAACGTGGCGGGCCGCCCCACCGAGACGGCCAACTGCAACGTCATGAAGGAGAACGGCAACTACATCAAGGGCGTCGGCTACGCGCTGGCCAAGCTCGGCTCGATCGCCAACGTCTACAACTACGTCGACGCCGGTCACCACGGCTGGCTCGGCTGGGACTCCAACTTCGGCCCGTCCGCCGAACTGTTCAAGCAGGCCGCGACCGCCGAGGGCTCCACGGTCTCCAACGTCCACGGCTTCATCGTCAACACCGCGAACTACAGCGCCCTGAAGGAGGAGAACTTCAAGATCACCGACAGCGTCAACGGCACCTCCGTGCGCACGTCGAAGTGGATCGACTGGAACCAGTACACCGACGAACTGTCGTACGCCCAGGCCATGCGCGCCAAGCTGGTCTCGCTCGGCTTCGACAGCAACCTCGGCATGCTGATCGACACCTCCCGCAACGGCTGGGGCGGCACCCAGCGGCCCACCGGCCCGGGCGCGACCACCAGTGTCGACACGTACGTCAACGGCGGCCGCTACGACCGGCGCATCCACCCCGGCAACTGGTGCAACCAGGCCGGTGCCGGCCTCGGCGAACGGCCGCAGGCGGCCCCGGCCGCGGGCATCGACGCGTACGTCTGGATGAAGCCGCCGGGCGAGTCCGACGGCGCGAGCCAGGAGATCCCGAACGACGAGGGCAAGGGCTTCGACGGCATGTGCGACCCGACGTACACGGGCAACGCCCGTAACGGCAACAGCATGTCGGGCGCGCTGCCGAACGCCCCGCTCTCCGGCAAGTGGTTCTCCGCCCAGTTCCAGGAGCTCCTGAAGAACGCCCACCCGGCGCTGTAGGCCTCGCCCGCCGTGCCCCGGCGCGGCCGGGGCACGAGCGCGCGAGCCGACGAGCGGGGGGCGGGGGGCTCCGGGGGGCGGGCCGGCGCGGCGGCGGAGGCCGGCGCCGG
>NZ_JBSFSA010000087.1:0-6692 GCF_053589515.1 Streptomyces sp. NPDC003327
GAGCGCATGATGCGCGACGCCAAGATCACCCAGATCTACGAGGGCACCAACCAGGTCCAGCGCATCGTCATGGCCCGCAACCTCCCGTAACCCCCCGTCATCCCAAGGCTGTTGGAAGGAGACAGGCCGTGACCCTGAAGATCGCTGTCTGTGTGAAGTACGTTCCCGACGCGACCGGCGACCGCGGGTTCGCCGACGACCTGACCGTCGACCGCGACGAGGTCGACGGACTGCTCTCGGAGCTCGACGAGTACGCGGTCGAGCAGGCGCTCCGCATCTCCGAGGAGTCGGACGACGCCGAGGTCACCGTGGTGACGGTGGGCCCGGACGACGCCAAGGACGCGCTCCGCAAGGCGCTGTCGATGGGCGCCGACAAGGCCGTGCACGTCAATGACGAGTCGATCCACGGCTCCGACGTGATGGCGACCTCCGCGATCCTGGCCAAGGCCCTGGAGAAGACCGGCTTCGACCTGGTCGTCTGCGGCATGGCCTCGACCGACGGCACCATGGGCGTGCTCCCGGCGCTGCTCGCCGAGCGGCTGAACCTGCCGCAGGTCACGCTGCTCTCCGAGGTCTCCGTCGAGGACGGCCTCGTCAGGGGTCGCCGCGACGGCGACGCCGCCACGGAGCTGCTGGAGGCCCCGCTGCCGGCCGTCGTCTCGGTCACCGACCAGTCCGGCGAGGCCCGTTACCCCTCCTTCAAGGGGATCATGGCCGCGAAGAAGAAGCCGGTCGAGGAGCTCGACCTGGACGACCTGGACATCGACGCCGACGAGGTGGGCCTGGCCGGCTCGTGGACGCTGGTCGACTCGGCCGCGGCGCGTCCGGCCCGTACCCAGGGCACGATCGTCACGGACGAGGGCGAGGGCGGCAAGCAGCTCGCCGCGTTCCTCGCGACCCAGAAGTTCATCTGACCCACCGTCAGCCAGACACCCCTCAGGAGCAATGAATCATGGCTGAGATCCTGGTTCTCGTGGACCACGCCGACGGTGCGGTCCGCAAGCCGGCCCTCGAACTCCTCACCCTGGCACGCCGTCTGGGCGAGCCCACCGCCGTCGTGCTCGGCGCCGGCGAGGCCGCCGCCTCGATCGCCGCGACCGTCGGCGAGTACGGCGCGGCCACCGTGTACGTCGCGGACGGTGCCGAGTTCAGCGAGCAGCTCGTCGTGCCGAAGGTCGACGCGCTCACCCAGATCGCCCAGGAGAAGGAGGTGGCCGCCGTCCTGGTGACCTCCTCCGGCGAGGGCAAGGAGATCGCGGCCCGCGTCGCGCTGCGCCTCGGCTCCGGCCTCATCACGGACGCCGTGGAGCTGGAGGCCGGCGAGAACGGCCCCGTCGCCACCCAGTCCGTCTTCGCCGCCTCGTACCAGGTGAAGTCGGCCGTCTCCCGCGGCGTGCCGGTCATCACCGTCAAGCCGAACTCCGCCGCCCCGGAGGCCGCCCCGGCCGCCGGTACGGTCGAGAACGTCTCCGTCGCCTTCACCGGCAACGCCGCGAAGGTCGTCTCGCGCACGGCGCGGGTCTCCACCGGCCGCCCCGAGCTGACCGAGTCGGCGATCGTCGTCTCCGGCGGCCGCGGCGTCGGCGCGGCCGAGGGCTTCGGCGTCGTCGAGAAGCTGGCCGACTCGCTCGGCGCGGCCGTCGGCGCCTCGCGCGCCGCGGTGGACGCGGGCTGGTACCCGCACTCCAACCAGGTCGGCCAGACCGGCAAGCAGGTCTCGCCGCAGCTGTACATCGCGGCGGGCATCTCCGGCGCGATCCAGCACCGGGCCGGCATGCAGACGTCGAAGACGATCGTGGCGGTCAACAAGGACCCGGAGGCCCCGATCTTCGACCTGGTCGACTACGGCGTGGTCGGTGACCTCTTCGAGGTGCTGCCGCAGCTGACGGACGAGATCGGCGCCCGCTGACCCGACGGGACGGCGGGAACGACGAAGGGCGGGTGGCACTCTGTGCCACCCGCCCTTCGGGCGTCGGAACCCGCGGGCGGGATCAGAACCAGCCGTCCAGCGGGACCTCGTCGCAGAGCCGTACGACCGGCCTGCGGCCGGAGACCCCGGCGCCCGCGAGCTTCACCCGGACCCCGGGGCGCACCGCGTGGAGCGGCCCGTCGACCCGGCAGCGCACGACGAAGCCCTCCGCCATGTGCACCGGCCAGAGGTCGGCCTCGGCCGCGGTATGGCCGCGGCGCACGGAAATCACGCCCTCCCCCACGCTGAGTTCGGGGGTCAGCTCCGTCGACCCGCAGGTCGGACAGAGCAGGCGCTGGAACGTCGTGGTCTGGCACCAGCGGCAGCGCTGGAAGTAGAGCTCGGCGTCCTCGGCCGGCTCCTCGGTGCGGACGGCGGTCCCGCTCCTCAGTCCCGTGTGGAACACGATGCCTTCTCCTTGCACTCGGCGGCTCAACCGTGCATGGAGCCAACATATGGCACTGAGTGCCACCAAATAAAGACCTGGATTCCCTCAATTCGAGATACTGAGATCCCTCGGTCGTTTATCCGCTTTCCCCGAGGCTCGACTCCACCTCGCGCACCACGCGCCACATCGGCGTGGACCGCTTGGTGATCACCACGACGACGTCCTCGCTCTCCTCCGCGGGGGCCTCCACCGCGACGGCGTCGGGGCTCCAGGTGGCCCGCACGAACTCCAGCGCGCGGTCGACCTCCGCCAGCGGATCGCCCTCGCCGCCCGAGCGCAGCCAGTGGCGCAGGGCGTGGTTGTGGGCGGCCACCACGGCGGCCGCGGCGACGTTGGCGCGCAGGGTGCCGTCCTTGCGGTCGGCCCAGCGGGTGCGCAGGTAGTCGCCGAGCGTCTTCTCGTACCGCCAGACCACCGAGAGTTCGTACGTCCGCAGACCGGCCACCTCGCGGGTGAGCCGGTAGCGCTGCACGGAGAAGGTCGGGTTCTCGGCGTACATCCGCATGACGAGGCGCGCGGCTCCGCAGACGCGGACCATGGGGTCGTCGGAGTCGGCGCTCGCCGCGAGGAAGCGGGTCATGTCGTCGAGGCACTGGTCGTGGTCGGGGAAGACCACGTCCTCCTTCGACGGGAAGTAGCGGAAGAAGGACCGCCGGCCGACCCCGGCCAGGGTGACGATGTCGTCGACGGTCGTCTGCTCGTACCCCCGCTCCAGGAAGAGCTGGAAGGCCGCGGCGATGAGGGAGTCCCGCATCGCGGGCTTCGTGGAGTTCGACGACGCTGTTCCCATGCCCCGAACCTAGCATTCGGGACCCGTCGGCGCGGCACTCGGTGCCGGAGATTTCCGACACCGAGTGCTGTAACGACGGTACGGAGGCTCAGCGCGCGGCCATGCGCAGGGCGCCGTCCATCCGGATCGTCTCGCCGTTGAGGTAGTCGTGCTCGACGATCATCGTGACGAGCCGGGCGTACTCCTCCGGGCGGGCGAGCCGCTGCGGGAAGGTCACGCTCGCGGCGAGCCCGGCCCTGACCTCCTCGCTGAACCCGGCCATCATCGGGGTGTCGACGATGCCCGGCGCGACGGTGACGACCCGGATGCCGTATTGGGCGAGGTCACGGGCCGCGGTGACCGTCATCCCGGCGACGCCCGCCTTGGAGGCCGCGTACGCGATCTGGCCGACCTGTCCCTCGAAGGCGGCGATCGACGCGGTGTTGACGACGAGGCCGCGCTGACCGTTCTCGTCGGGCTCGTGCCGGGCGATGGCCTCGGCGGCGAGCCGCATGACGTTGAACGTGCCCAGCAGGTTGACGTTCAGGACCGTACGGAAGAGGTCGAGGTCGTGGGGGCCCTTGCGGCCCAGGACGCGGGCGGAGGGCGCGATGCCCGCGCAGTTCACGGCGAGCCGGAGCTCGGCGCCGTCGGCGTCGGCCGCGGCCAGGGCGGCACGGACCTGCTCCTCGTCGGTCACGTCGGCGGCGAGCAGCCGGACGCCCTCGGGCAGCGGCCCTGCGGCGGCCACGGCCTTGTCCAGGTCAAGGCCGTAGACGGTGGCGCCACGGGCCGCGAGCGCGGCGGCGGTGGCGGCACCGAGGCCGGAGGCGGCGCCGGTGACGAGAGCGGCGGAGCCGGCGATGTCCATGGAACTCCTCGTTCGTGTCGTGCGGGGGACCCTGCCGGCGGGATGGCCGGCGGCCGGGGGCGCGTCCCGCGGGGGGACCACGCGGTCTGCGCGATCTGCGCCGCTCACCATAGAACCCCGGGCCGCGCCCCCGACAGGGGAACCGGCGGCCGCACGGGGGAGCACGGGCGACCGCTCCCGCACGAAAAGCACGAACCCCGGCCCGCCCGCAACGGGGGAGTGCGGGCCGGCCGGGGTCGGCTGTTCGAGCATACGCCCAAACTGGTTCAACACGAAATCACCCAGGGTGGCCCGCTTACGGCCCGCTTACGCCTTCGCGTGGGAGAGCCCCCGGCTGATCACCAGCCGCTGGATCTGGTTCGTGCCCTCGAAGATCTGCATGATCTTCGCCTCGCGCATGTAGCGCTCGACCGGGAAGTCCCGTGTGTAGCCGTAGCCGCCGAGGACCTGGACCGCGTCCGTCGTGACCTTCATCGCCGTGTCGGTGGCGATCAGCTTCGCCGCGCTGGCCTGGCGGCTGAAGGGGCGGCCGAGGTCGCGGCGGCGGGCCGCGTCCAGGTAGGTGGCGCGGGCCGAGTCCACCGCCGCCGCCATGTCGGCGAGGAGGAAGCCGAGGCCCTGGTGGTCCACGATCCGGCGGCCGAAGGTGGTGCGCTCGTTGGCGTACGCGACGGCGGCGTCGAGCGCGGCCTGTGCGAGGCCCGTGGCGCAGGCGGCGATGCCCAGGCGGCCGCTGTCGAGGGCGCTGAAGGCGATCTGGAGGCCCTGGCCCTCGGCGCCGACGAGCCGGTCCGCCTCGATGAGGGCGCCGTCCCAGTAGGCGGCCGTGGTCGGCACGGCCTGCAGGCCCATCTTGCGCTCGGGGGCGCCGAAGCTCAGCCCGTCGGCGGCGCCGGGGGCGAGGAAGCAGGAGATGCCGTGGCTGCCCGGGGCCGTGCGGGCGAAGAGCGAGTAGAAGCCGGCCTTGCCGCCGTGGGTGATCCACGCCTTGGTGCCGGTGATCCGGTAGCCGCTGCCGTCGTCCTGGCGCTCGGCCTTGCAGGAGAGGGCGGCGGCGTCGGACCCGGCCTGGGGCTCGGAGAGGCTGTAGCCGCCGATGGTCCGGCCCTCCAGCATGGCCGGCAGCCAGCGCTCCTTCTGCTCCGCGGTGCCGAAGGTGTGGAGGGGGTGGCAGGCGAGGGTGTGGACGCTGGTGGCGACCGCGACGGCGGCCCAGCGGGCGGCCAGTTCCTCCAGGACCTGGAGGTACACCTCGTACGGCTGGCCTCCGCCGCCGTACTCCTCCGGGTAGGCGAGGCCCAGCAGCCCCGCCTCGCCGAGGGTGGCGAAGAGACCTTCGGGATAGGTCTCGGCGGCCTCGTGCTCGTTCACCCGCGGAGAGAGCTCCTTGTCGGCGATCTCCCGGGTGAGGGCGATGAGGTCCGCCGCCTCGGGGGTGGGAAGCAGGCGGTCGACATCCATGGCGACTCCAGCGGCGCGCAAAGTGGTACTGGCAGGGGTACTTCAGTACCGCTTAGCGTAGCGCAGAAGGCTCCCGGGACAACCCTCCGAGCGCGCGGCCTGGAATACTGGCCCGGTGATCGAGACGCGAGCCGCCGACAGCCCGAAACTCACGGGCCGCGGCGCGGCGCGCCGGTCCGCGCTCTTCGAGGAGCTGGTGGCCCTGCTCGTCGGCGAGGGCTTCGCCCAGCTGACGCTCGACGACCTCGCCGCCCGGCTGCACTGCTCGAAGCGGACCCTGTACGGGCTGGCCGGCAGCAAGGAGCAGCTCGTCCGGGCGGCCGTCGTGCACTTCTTCCGGCGCGCCACCACGCGCGTCGAGGCGGTGCTGGCCGCCGAGAGCGCCCCCGCCGAACGGCTCGCGGCCTATCTGCGGGCCGTCGCCGCCGAGCTGGCCCCGGTCTCCCCCCGGTTCTTCGACGACGTGGCCGCCTTCGAGCCGGCCGCGGAGGTGTACGAGCGCAACACGCGCGCGGCCGCCGGGCGGGTCCAGCAGCTCATCGAGGAGGGCGTGGCCGCCGGGGTCTTCCGCGAGGTGCACGTGACCTTCGCGGCCGACGTGATCGCCTCCGTCATGGTCCGCATCCAGCGCCGCCAGGTCGCGTCGGCGACCGGACTCGCCGACGCCGAGGCGTACGAGCAGCTGGCCGAGCTGCTGCTGAGCGGCCTCCGCAAGGCCTGATCCCGCATGCCCGGTTCGGGCGTCCGTTCAGGTCCTGAAGACGGAGGGCACTTATTTCACTAGATGCCTTAAACCTCAAGAGAAGGCCGCTCGAGCGTTCCCGGCGCGGTATGTTGCGAGGAGGACGAGTGAACGAGGGGCCCACGTGACGAAGCGGACCGGACGCACTGTGCGGGACCTGCGGCGCGAGAACCGCACCGCCGTGCTCCAGCGCCTGTACTTCGAGGGGCCGATGAGCCGGTTCGCGCTCGGGCCCGCGACGGGGATGAGTTCGGGATCGGTCAGCAACGTGGTGGCGGAGCTCGTCGCCGAGGGCCTCGTCGAGGAGGCCGGCAGCGTCGACTCCGCGGGAGGCCGCCCCCGTACGCTGCTGCGGATCAGCCCCGGCAGCGGCTGCATGATCGGCGTCGACGTCGGCGAGACCCGGGTCAGGGTCGAGCTCTTCGACCTCAC
>NZ_JBSFSA010000088.1:0-2740 GCF_053589515.1 Streptomyces sp. NPDC003327
CTTGAGAACTCAACAGCGTGCCAAAAATCAACGCCAGATTAGTTGATACCCCGTCCATCTTCGGATGGTCGAGGTTCCTTTGAAGAAAAAACACAGCGAGGACGCTGTGGACACTCGGCCCTATTCCGGCCGAGGTGTCCCGCTCAACGCGAGTGTGCAACCCGATTACGGGTAAACATTCACGGAGAGTTTGATCCTGGCTCAGGACGAACGCTGGCGGCGTGCTTAACACATGCAAGTCGAACGATGAAGCCCTTCGGGGTGGATTAGTGGCGAACGGGTGAGTAACACGTGGGCAATCTGCCCTTCACTCTGGGACAAGCCCTGGAAACGGGGTCTAATACCGGATACGAGTTCGGGAGGCATCTCCTGGACTGGAAAGCTCCGGCGGTGAAGGATGAGCCCGCGGCCTATCAGCTTGTTGGTGGGGTAATGGCCTACCAAGGCGACGACGGGTAGCCGGCCTGAGAGGGCGACCGGCCACACTGGGACTGAGACACGGCCCAGACTCCTACGGGAGGCAGCAGTGGGGAATATTGCACAATGGGCGAAAGCCTGATGCAGCGACGCCGCGTGAGGGATGACGGCCTTCGGGTTGTAAACCTCTTTCAGCAGGGAAGAAGCGAAAGTGACGGTACCTGCAGAAGAAGCGCCGGCTAACTACGTGCCAGCAGCCGCGGTAATACGTAGGGCGCAAGCGTTGTCCGGAATTATTGGGCGTAAAGAGCTCGTAGGCGGCTTGTCACGTCGGGTGTGAAAGCCCGGGGCTTAACCCCGGGTCTGCATCCGATACGGGCAGGCTAGAGTGTGGTAGGGGAGATCGGAATTCCTGGTGTAGCGGTGAAATGCGCAGATATCAGGAGGAACACCGGTGGCGAAGGCGGATCTCTGGGCCATTACTGACGCTGAGGAGCGAAAGCGTGGGGAGCGAACAGGATTAGATACCCTGGTAGTCCACGCCGTAAACGTTGGGAACTAGGTGTTGGCGACATTCCACGTCGTCGGTGCCGCAGCTAACGCATTAAGTTCCCCGCCTGGGGAGTACGGCCGCAAGGCTAAAACTCAAAGGAATTGACGGGGGCCCGCACAAGCAGCGGAGCATGTGGCTTAATTCGACGCAACGCGAAGAACCTTACCAAGGCTTGACATATACCGGAAACGGCCAGAGATGGTCGCCCCCTTGTGGTCGGTATACAGGTGGTGCATGGCTGTCGTCAGCTCGTGTCGTGAGATGTTGGGTTAAGTCCCGCAACGAGCGCAACCCTTGTCCTGTGTTGCCAGCATGCCCTTCGGGGTGATGGGGACTCACAGGAGACCGCCGGGGTCAACTCGGAGGAAGGTGGGGACGACGTCAAGTCATCATGCCCCTTATGTCTTGGGCTGCACACGTGCTACAATGGCCGGTACAAAGAGCTGCGATGCCGCGAGGCGGAGCGAATCTCAAAAAGCCGGTCTCAGTTCGGATTGGGGTCTGCAACTCGACCCCATGAAGTCGGAGTTGCTAGTAATCGCAGATCAGCATTGCTGCGGTGAATACGTTCCCGGGCCTTGTACACACCGCCCGTCACGTCACGAAAGTCGGTAACACCCGAAGCCGGTGGCCCAACCCCTTGTGGGAGGGAGCTGTCGAAGGTGGGACTGGCGATTGGGACGAAGTCGTAACAAGGTAGCCGTACCGGAAGGTGCGGCTGGATCACCTCCTTTCTAAGGAGCACAGTACCGATTGCGAGCAAACGTCTCGCACGGTCAGCTCATGGGTGGAACGTTGATTAGTTGGCACACTCGGAAGTCTCCTCCGCCAGTACTGCTTCGGCGTGGAACACGGTGAGAGTCTGAATGAGTGTGCTTGGCACGTTGTTGGGTGTCTGAGGGTACGGCCGGAATGGTCTTGCCTTCGCGATGCCGGCCCCGGTGTTCCTGGTTCGTATGGATCAGGGTGACGGGTGGCTGGTCGTTGCTTGAGAACTACACAGTGGACGCGAGCATCTGTGGCCAAGTTTTTAAGGGCGCACGGTGGATGCCTTGGCACCAGGAACCGATGAAGGACGTGGGAGGCCACGATAGTCCCCGGGGAGCCGTCAACCAGGCTTTGATCCGGGGGTTTCCGAATGGGGAAACCCGGCAGTCGTCATGGGCTGTCACCCATGCCTGAACACATAGGGCATGTGGAGGGAACGAGGGGAAGTGAAACATCTCAGTACCCTCAGGAAGAGAAAACAACCGTGATTCCGGGAGTAGTGGCGAGCGAAACCGGATGAGGCCAAACCGTATGCGTGTGATACCCGGCAGGGGTTGCGCATACGGGGTTGTGGGATCTCTCTTCTGTCGTCTGCCGGCGACAGGACGAGTCAGAAACCGTTGATGTAGTCGAAGGACATGCGAAAGGTCCGGCGTAGAGGGTAAGACCCCCGTAGACGAAACATTAGCGGCTCGTTTGAGAGACACCCAAGTAGCACGGGGCCCGAGAAATCCCGTGTGAATCTGGCGGGACCACCCGCTAAGCCTAAATATTCCCTGGTGACCGATAGCGGATAGTACCGTGAGGGAATGGTGAAAAGTACCGCGGGAGCGGAGTGAAATAGTACCTGAAACCGTGTGCCTACAAGCCGTGGGAGCGTCGGGATCTTCGGATCCTCGTGACTGCGTGCCTTTTGAAGAATGAGCCTGCGAGTTTGCGGTGTGTTGCGAGGTTAACCCGTGTGGGGAAGCCGTAGCGAAAGCGAGTCCGAACAGGGCGCTT
>NZ_JBSFSA010000088.1:2833-5278 GCF_053589515.1 Streptomyces sp. NPDC003327
CTTCAGTAGCACGCTCAAGACCCGAAGCGGAGTGATCTAGCCATGGGCAGGTTGAAGCGGAGGTAAGACTTCGTGGAGGACCGAACCCACCAGGGTTGAAAACCTGGGGGATGACCTGTGGTTAGGGGTGAAAGGCCAATCAAACTCCGTGATAGCTGGTTCTCCCCGAAATGCATTTAGGTGCAGCGTCGTGTGTTTCTTGCCGGAGGTAGAGCACTGGATAGGCGATGGGCCCTACCGGGTTACTGACCTTAGCCAAACTCCGAATGCCGGTAAGTGAGAGCGCGGCAGTGAGACTGTGGGGGATAAGCTCCATGGTCGAGAGGGAAACAGCCCAGAGCATCGACTAAGGCCCCTAAGCGTACGCTAAGTGGGAAAGGATGTGGAGTCGCAGAGACAACCAGGAGGTTGGCTTAGAAGCAGCCACCCTTGAAAGAGTGCGTAATAGCTCACTGGTCAAGTGATTCCGCGCCGACAATGTAGCGGGGCTCAAGCGTACCGCCGAAGTCGTGTCATTGCAGCTTTAGCCCCAACGGGTGCTGTGATGGGTAGGGGAGCGTCGTGTGCCGGGTGAAGCAGCCGCGGAAGCGAGTTGTGGACGGTTCACGAGTGAGAATGCAGGCATGAGTAGCGATACACACGTGAGAAACGTGTGCGCCGATTGACTAAGGGTTCCTGGGTCAAGCTGATCTGCCCAGGGTAAGTCGGGACCTAAGGCGAGGCCGACAGGCGTAGTCGATGGACAACCGGTTGATATTCCGGTACCCGCTTTGAAACGCCCAATATCGAATCAGGCGATGCTAAGTCCGTGAAGCCGCCCCGGAGCCTTCGGGCAAAGGGGAGTGGTGGAGCCGACGAACCAGACTTGTAGTAGGTAAGCGATGGGGTGACGCAGGAAGGTAGTCCAGCCCGGGCGGTGGTTGTCCCGGGGTAAGGGTGTAGGGCGTGTGATAGGCAAATCCGTCACACATATAGCCTGAGACCTGATGCCGAGCCGATTGTGGTGAAGTGGATGATCCTATGCTGTCGAGAAAAGCCTCTAGCGAGTTTCATGGCGGCCCGTACCCTAAACCGACTCAGGTGGTCAGGTAGAGAATACCGAGGCGTTCGGGTGAACTATGGTTAAGGAACTCGGCAAAATGCCCCCGTAACTTCGGGAGAAGGGGGGCCACGTCTGGTGATCGGATTTACTCCGTGAGCTGGGGGTGGCCGCAGAGACCAGCGAGAAGCGACTGTTTACTAAAAACACAGGTCCGTGCGAAGCCGTAAGGCGATGTATACGGACTGACGCCTGCCCGGTGCTGGAACGTTAAGGGGACCGGTTAGTGACCTTTCGGGGTTGCGAAGCTGAGAACTTAAGCGCCAGTAAACGGCGGTGGTAACTATAACCATCCTAAGGTAGCGAAATTCCTTGTCGGGTAAGTTCCGACCTGCACGAATGGCGTAACGACTTCTCGACTGTCTCAACCATAGGCCCGGTGAAATTGCACTACGAGTAAAGATGCTCGTTTCGCGCAGCAGGACGGAAAGACCCCGGGACCTTTACTACAGTTTGATATTGGTGTTCGGTTCGGCTTGTGTAGGATAGGTGGGAGACTTTGAAGCCGTGACGCCAGTCATGGTGGAGTCGCCGTTGAAATACCACTCTGGTCGTGCTGGATGTCTAACCTGGGTCCGTGATCCGGATCAGGGACAGTGTCTGATGGGTAGTTTAACTGGGGCGGTTGCCTCCCAAAGGGTAACGGAGGCGCCCAAAGGTTCCCTCAGCCTGGTTGGCAATCAGGTGTTGAGTGTAAGTGCACAAGGGAGCTTGACTGTGAGACCGACGGGTCGAGCAGGGACGAAAGTCGGGACTAGTGATCCGGCGGTGGCTTGTGGAAGCGCCGTCGCTCAACGGATAAAAGGTACCCCGGGGATAACAGGCTGATCTTCCCCAAGAGTCCATATCGACGGGATGGTTTGGCACCTCGATGTCGGCTCGTCGCATCCTGGGGCTGGAGTCGGTCCCAAGGGTTGGGCTGTTCGCCCATTAAAGCGGTACGCGAGCTGGGTTTAGAACGTCGTGAGACAGTTCGGTCCCTATCCGCTGTGCGCGTAGGAATATTGAGAAGGGCTGTCCCTAGTACGAGAGGACCGGGACGGACGAACCTCTGGTGTGCCAGTTGTCCTGCCAAGGGCATGGCTGGTTGGCTACGTTCGGAAAGGATAACCGCTGAAAGCATCTAAGCGGGAAGCCTGCTTCGAGATGAGTATTCCCACCTCCTTGAGAGGGTAAGGCTCCCAGTAGACGACTGGGTTGATAGGCCGGATGTGGAAGCCCAGTAATGGGTGGAGCTGACCGGTACTAATAGGCCGAGGGCTTGTCCTCAGTTGCTCGCGTCCACTGTGTTAGTTCTGAAGTAACGAACACGCCCCCCATGTTGTGTGTGGGTGCGCGGCGGTTCA
>NZ_JBSFSA010000089.1:0-4175 GCF_053589515.1 Streptomyces sp. NPDC003327
CCGGGCGCCGCTCCGCCACGGCGGGGGAGCCGGATGTGGCGTCCCGGCCGGGGCGTGTCCGGGAGACGCGTCGAACGCGTCGAGAAGCGCGCCGCCGCACGGCGGCGCGCAACGTCCGAAGGGGTCAGTTCGCGCGGCCCGGTCAGTTCGCGCGGTCTTCGAGGGCGCGGACGATCGCCGCCGAGAAGGCGTCGAGGTCGTCCGGGGTGCGGGAGGTGATGAGGGCGTGGCCGCCGGAGGTGTCGACGACGACTTCCCGGTCCACCCAACTGCCCCCGGCGTTCTCCAGGTCGGGACGGAGCGAGGGGTACGACGTGAGCTCGCGGTCCTTGGCCATCCCGCTGTCCACCAGGAGCCAGGGCCCGTGGCACACCGCCGCCACCGGCTTCCCCGCGTCCGCGAAGGCCGAGACGAGGCGCTGCGCGTCGGTGTCGGTGCGCAGCGTGTCCGCGTTGAGCGTGCCGCCCGGCACGATCACGGCGTCGTACGCGTCCGCCGCGACGTCCGCCAGGGTGGTGTCCGGCTGCACCGCGTCACCCGGCTTCCGGTCGGAGACCAGGGTCTGCACCGGCTCGTCGCGCTGAGCGGCGACCGTGACCCGGGCGCCCGCCTCGCGCAGGGCCTCCATCGGCTTGGTGATCTCGTCCTGCTCCGTCCCGTAGTTCGTCGTGAGAACGAGGACGTTCATTCCGTCGAGCGCCACGATGGCTCGCTCCTCACTGTCTCCCGCGCCCGCCGCCAGGGCAGGCCCGGATCGGTGTCGTGGTCGGTGTGGTGGTCGATGTCGTGCGGGGACGTCGGCCCCTGCTCACTTGTCGAGGGACCGCTTCAGTTCCGCCTTGTTCATCTGCGACCTGCCGTGCACGTTGCGCCGCTTGGCCTCCGCGTAGAGCTGGTCGTAGGTCGGGCCCTCCGAGCCGCTGTGCGACCGCTTGCCGCCGCGTCGCGAGGACGACATGTCCTCGAGGGAGCTCCTGCTCGCGGTCTTCGACTCCCCGGAGCGGGCACGCTCCTTGTTCACGGTGCGGGCCGCGATCTCCTCGGCGCGCTTCTCGCTCTCGCCGCGGTCCAGGGCGCTCTCCTTGATGTGCTCGTACTGACGTTCCCGTTTAGGGCTCGATCCGCGCGGCATTCCGCTGCTCCTCTCCGGCGGTAAGGGGCCTTTCCCCTCCGCTGCCCCCTTCGGTCCGGTTCATGCCCGTGCGTCGGGGTAGCCGCCGGAAATGAACGCCTTGAGAGTGATCCGACCGCCCGGCGTCTACGCACCGCAGGGCGACACCGAGCTCCTCCTGGAGAGCCTGGCCCGTGAGCAGCTGAAACCGGGACAGCGCACGCTCGACCTGTGCACCGGCACCGGCATCCTGGCCGTCGCGGCAGCGCGCAGGGGAGCCGAGGCGACCGCGATCGACATCTCCGGCGCGTCCGTCGCGACGGCCCGGCTCAACGCGGCCCTCCACCGCTGTCGCGTCCGCGTCGTACGAGGCGACCTCGTCGCCCCCGTCGCGGGAGAGCGGTTCGACCTGGTGACCGTCAACCCGCCTTACGTACCCGCCTCCGCGCCCGGCGCCCCGACGAGCGGCCCGGAGCGGGCCTGGGACGCGGGCCCCGACGGACGGCTGCTGCTGGACCGGATCTGCCGCGCGGCTCCCACCGTTCTCGCCCCCGACGGCGTGATGCTGGTCGTCCAGTCCTCGCTCGCCGACGTCGGCGCCAGCCTCGCCGCACTGGCCCGCCGGGGCCTGCGCGCCCGGGTCGCGGCCCGGCACACCCAGCCCTTCGGCCCCGTCATGCGGGCCAGGGCCGCCTGGTTCGAGCAGCGGGCGCTCTGCCGCCCCGGCGCGCGCAGCGAGGAGCTGGTGGTGATCCGCGCCGTCCGCGACCCGGACCGCGCGCCGGACTCCGCCCCCGAGTACGACCCGGACGCTTCCCGCTACGCCCGGGACCCCGGCCCCGACCCCGAGCGGGCCACGGCGGAGAGGAGGGCGGGATGACCGCGGAGAAGGGACGAACACCGCGCGGCGCCGCCCTGTTCGACGTCGACGGCACCCTCGTGGACACCAACTACCTCCACACGCTCGCCTGGTGGCAGGCGCTGCGCCAGCACGGCCACGACGTGCCGATGGCCCGCATCCACCGGGCGATCGGGATGGGCTCCGACCGGCTCCTCGACGCGGTCCTCGGAGCGGAGCGCGCACGCGGGCGGGACGACGCCATCGCCGACGCCCACGGCAGCCTCTACTCGGTCTGGTACGAGGTGCTCCGCCCCTTCGACGCCGCGGCCGACCTGCTCCGGGCGGTCGCCGCCCGCGGGTGGACGGTGGTCCTGGCCTCCTCCGCCCAGGAGGACGAGGTGGCGGCCGTCCGCAGGCGGCTCGACGCGGACGACGTCATCGCGGCGGCCACCACCGGCGGCGACGTCGACACCACCAAGCCGGCCCCGGACCTCGTCGAGGCCGCGCTCGCCGCCGTGGGCGCCGAGCCGGAGCAGGCCGTCTTCGTCGGCGACACGGTGTGGGACGTGGAGGCCGCGGGCCGGGCGGGCCTGCCCTGCGTGACGCTGCTGAGCGGCGGGATCTCCCGCCGCGAACTGGAGGAGGCCGGAGCCGCGGCGGTGTACGAGGACGCCGGGACGCTGCTGCGCGAACTCGACGGCAGCCCCCTGTCGCGCCCGCCGTCCTGACGGGGGCGCGGGCCACCGGCGACGCCGTCCGCTGACGCCGCGTTCGTCGACGTCTCGTTCGTCGAGCCGACGACGTGGCGTCAGCGGGCGTCAGCGGCCCAAGCGCGTGAGGGCGTCCGCCGCCGTCCGCAGGTCGGCGACGAGCCCGGCGTACATGCCGTCCCGGTCCCGGGCCCGCAGCACGGCGGACGGGTGGACCGTCGCGAGGACGCGCACGCCCTCGTCCCCGCCCTCCCCGTCTCCGGAGTCCGGGAGGGGAACGGGCACCCCCCGGTCCGCGCCGACGCGGAACGAGGGGCCGAGGAGCGCGCGGCCCGCGGTGGCGCCGAGCGTGACGACCAAGGCGGGGGAGACGAGCCGGAGTTCGGCCGTCAGCCAGGGCCGGCAGGCCAGCGCCTCGCGCAGGCTGGGCGACTTGTGGATCCGGCGCTTGCGGGTCTCCTCCTGGGTGAACTTGAAGTGCTTGACGGCGTTCGTGAGATACAGGCCCTCCTCGTCGATCCCCGCGTCGCGCAGCGCGCGGGACAGCAGCCGTCCCGCGGGTCCCACGAAGGCCAGGCCCTCGCGGTCCTCCTGGTCGCCCGGCTGCTCGCCGACGAGCATCATCCGCGCGTGCGGGTCGCCGCGCCCGAAGACGGTGCCGGTCGCGTCCCGGTGCAGCGGGCAGCCCCGGCAGTCGGCGGCGGCCCTCCGGTGCGCCGGGAGCCCGCCGCGCGCGGGCAGGAAGGGGGTCGCGTCGTACGGCTCGGGGACCGGGCCACCGCCGCCGTCGCTCCCGCCGCCGTCGCTCCCGGTGCCGGTCATCGGTGGGCTTCTCTCGTACGGAGCGGGGCGCCGGCCCCGGCACGTGCCCCGGCACCGACGACCAGGCGGAACCCGCTCCGGGGCCGGGTCGGCACACGGGTCAGGGGGATGCGCAGGTCCTGCGGCGGCACCGTGAAGTCGAGGCGGGCGAGTTCGCGGGCGAGCCCGGAGAGCACCGCGACGGTGATGTCCTCGCCGGGGCAGCGGTGCCCTTCGCGCGGACCGCCGCCCTGCGGGATCAGCGTGTCGCGGTGGGGCGGCCTGCCGAGGAAGCGGTCGGGCACGAAGCGGAGCGGCTCGTCCCACAGCGCGGGATCGTGGTTCTGCCCGTACACGTCGAGCAGCAGCATCGTGCCGCGCGGGACGCGGTCACCGGCCACGACCAGGCCGTCGGGGGCGAGGGCACCGACGAAGGGCACGAACGGATAGAAGCGGCGCACCTCGTGGGCGAACGAGGTCGCGAAGCCCGGGTCACCGTCGGCCAGGCGGTCGCGCACGGCGGGACTGCCGCTCATGGCGTGCGCGGCGAACGTGGCGAACCAGCTGATCGCGACGGTCGGCCGCACAATGTTGAGGAGTTCGACGGCGGCCGTGCGGGGATCGAGCGGCGACCCGTCGGCCTCCCGGTGGGCCAGGACCGCCTCGAACGGGGTGCGGGGCCCGCCCGGGGCGGCGGGGGGGGCGCGCGCGC
>NZ_JBSFSA010000090.1:0-3777 GCF_053589515.1 Streptomyces sp. NPDC003327
AAAACACACCCCCCCCCACCCCCCCCCCCCCCCCACCCCCCCCCCCCCCCCCCCGCCCCCCCCGCCCCCCCCCCGGCCGGCCGGTCCTCCGTCAGGACGGAAAGACCACCAGGGCGCGGCCGCCCTTCCCCGCCAGCATGTTGTCGAAGGCGCCGGGGATGCCCTCCAGGGTGATCCGCTCGGTGACCAGCGACGCCAGGTCGAACCGTCCGGCGCGGATGTGCTCGGCGAGGACGGGCAGGTCCGCGGCCGGGTCGGAGTTCCCGTAGACGCAGCCGGCCAGGGTGCGGCCCCAGTGGAAGATCTCCAGGGCGTGGAAGGTGACCTGCTGGTCCTTGCCGCCGATGCCGACGACCGTGGTGCGGCCGCCGCGCCGGGTGGACTCCCAGGCGGTACGGATGGTGGCGGCCCGGCCGACGCACTCCACGGCCACGTCGACGCCCTGGCCGCCGGTCAGTCCCCGGATCGCGCGGGCGGTGGTCTCCGACGCCACCACGTACTCCGTCGCCCCGGCCGCCCTGGCCAGGGCCTCCTTCTCCGGCGAGACGTCCACGGCGACGATCGTCGAGGCCCCGGCGATCCGGGCGGCCTGGAGCGTGGCGAGGCCCACGCCGCCGACACCGAAGACCGCGACGGTCTCGCCCTCCCGGACCCGGGCGGAGTGGTGGACCGCGCCCCAGCCGGTGAGGACGGCGCAGCCGAGCAGGGCGGCGTCGGTGAGCGGCACCCCCTCCGGGGCGGGCAGCACGCAGGAGGCGGCGACGACCGTCTCCTCGGCGAAGGCGGCGACGTTGAGCCCCGGGTGGAGCGCGGTGCCGTCCTCGGTGCGGGCGTACACGTCGGCCGCACCGGCCAGGGCGTTGACGCAGAGCCAGACCTCGCCGAGCGAGCACGGATGGCACGCGCCGCAGGACGGCGCCCAGTTGAGGACCACGGCGTCACCAGGGGCGATGTGCGTCACGCCCTCGCCGACGGAGACGACGGTGCCCGCCCCCTCGTGGCCGAGGACCGCCGGGACGGGCAGGCGCATCGTGCCGTTGGCGATGGAGAGGTCGGAGTGGCAGACCCCGGCGGCGGCGAGGCGGACGCGTACCTGGCCGGGGCCGGGCTCGGGCAGCTCGATGCCGGTGATCTCCAGGGGAGAGCCGACGGCGGGCAGGACGGCGGCGCGGATCGTGGTCACGAGCGGTGCTCCTCGGGACTGGGAACGGTACGGAGGGTCGTACGGGCGGAACCGCCGCTCCCCCGGGCGGGGCGGGCGCGGCGGTTCGCGGCACGGGCGCGGCGGTTCGCCGGTCGACGGTCGACGGTCGACGGTCGACGGTCGACGGGACCGTGCCCTCAGAACTGGAGGGACTTGGTCTGGAGGTACTCGGCCAGGCCGTGCGTGCCGAGCTCCCGGCCCACGCCCGACTGCTTGTAACCGCCGAAGGGGGCCAGCGGGTTGAAGCGGCCGCCGTTGATGTCGACCTGGCCGGTGTCCATCCTGCGGGCGAAGGCCACGGCCTCCTCCTGCTCGCCCCAGACGGCGCCGGAGAGCCCGTACTCGGTGCCGTTGGCGATGGCCAGGGCCTCGTCCTCGTCCTCGTACCGGAGGATCGAGACCACCGGCCCGAAGATCTCCTCCTGGGCGATCGTCATCTCCGGGGTGACGTCGGCGAAGACGGTCGGGGCGACGTAGTAGCCGGTCTCGCGCGGGGCCTCGGGGCCGCCGGCGACGAGCCGGGCGCCCTCCTCGACGCCCTTCTCGATGTAGCCGCGGACGCGCTCCCGCTGCTTGGCGTTGACGAGCGGGCCGAGCCGGTCGCCGGGGACGTACTTGGCGGCGGCCTCGGCGGCGAGCGCCACCGCCTCCTCGTACCGGTCGGCGGGGACGAGCATGCGGGTCCAGGCGCTGCACGTCTGGCCGGAGTTGGACATGACGTTGGCGATGCCGACGGCGACGGCCCTGGGCAGGTCCGCGCTCGGCAGGATCACGTTGGCGGACTTGCCGCCCAGTTCGAGGGCGACCCGCTTGACGGCGCCGCCCGCGAGCGCGCCGATGCGGCGGCCGACGGCGGTGGAGCCGGTGAAGGAGACGAGGTCCACGTCCGGGTGCTCGGCGAGCGCCTGGCCGGCGACCGGGCCGAGCCCGGTGACCAGGTTGAAGACACCGGCGGGGAGCCCCGCCTCGTGCACGGCCTCGGCGAAGAGCTGGGCGGTGAGCGGGGTGTCCTCGGCGGGCTTGAGGACGGTCGTGCAGCCGGCGGCGAGGGCCGGGGCGACCTTGGCGACGATCTGGTGGAGCGGGTAGTTCCACGGGGTGATCGCGGCGACGACGCCGACCGGCTCGGCGTAGACGGTGGAGTTGCCGACTTTCTCCTCGAAGGGGTGGGTGGCGGCCAGTTCGGCGTAGGTGCCGGCGACGGCGATCGGCAGGCCCGCGTGGACGGCGGCGGCGAGCTTGGGCGGGGCGCCGAGCTCCGCCGTGACGGTGGCGGCGATCTCCTCGGCGCGGGCGGCGAGCGCGTCGCGCAGGGCGGCGATGCGGGCGGCGC
This sequence comes from Streptomyces sp. NPDC003327, assembly GCF_053589515.1. Taxonomy (NCBI): domain Bacteria; kingdom Bacillati; phylum Actinomycetota; class Actinomycetes; order Kitasatosporales; family Streptomycetaceae; genus Streptomyces; species Streptomyces sp. NPDC003327. Next base: position 2,538 of record NZ_JBSFSA010000090.1, read on the forward strand.
GTTCGGCGGGCGGGGTGGCGGCCCAGCCGGGGAGCGCGGCGCGAGCGGCGCGGACGGCGGCGTCGACGTCCTCGGCCGTGCCGGCCGGGACGTGTCCGACGACCTGCTCGTCGGCGGGGTTGATCACGGGAATCGTCTCGGCGGTGGCGGCGGGCCGCCACTCCCCGCCGATGTACATCGCGTCGTGGGCCTTCATCCGCTTCCCTCTCCCTCATCCCTCACCGGACGGACGGCGGCGCGCTCGCGGCACCGTCGCCCCAAACTAGCGCTGTTAGTTTTTCGGCGCCAGGGATACGGGGAGTGCCCCGGGTCACTCCGCGTCGGCCACGCGTGGGGGCGGGGCCGCCGGCTCCCCGTACGGGCCCGATCGTGCCCCCGCGGGCCGCCCCCTGTCCACGGCCGGTCCCGGCCATCTCGGGCACCCCGTACGCGCGGGCACCCCGGCCACCTCGGGCACCCCGAACGCGCGGGCACCCCGGGCGCGGGCACGAGGAAGCCGACGGACGCGGCTGGGGTCCGTCGGCTCGGGGTCGTCGCGGGTCGCGCGAGTGGTCTCACCGGGTCCGGCCGGTCACAACGCCTCGGCGATGTCGGTGAGGTGGGCGAAGACGACGATGTTCGCCTCGTAACCCGTCTTCGGGTCGAAGGTGCCGCCGCAGGTGAGCAGCCGCAACTCGGCCCGCCCGGTGGCGCCGTACACCTCCTTGTCGGGGAAGTCCTCCTTGGCGTACGTACGGACGCGGTCGACGGTGAAGACGGCGACGCGGCCGTCGGCGCGGGCCACCCGGACGGTGTTGCCCGCGCTGAGCGAGTTGAGGTTGAGGAAGACGGCCGGCCCGGTGCGGGTGTCGCGGTGGCCGACGACGACGGCGGTGCCGCGCTCGCCCGGGGTCGGACCGCCGTCGTACCAGCCGACGACCCGGGGGTTGTCGACGGGCGGGGTCGCGAGTCTGCCCTCGGCGTCGAGGCCGAGGCGCGCGACCGGGGCCTCGACGGTGATGGCGGGAACGGCGACCGTGGTGGGCCGTGACGGGGCGAGCGGCGCGGGAGGCGGGGCCGGCCGCGCCGGGGGCTGGGCCCTCGGCGCGGTCCGGGGCTTCGCCTTGTGGTCGGCCGCCGCGCGGGGCGCCCCGGCGGCCGGAGCCCCCGGGGCCGGGGCGGGGCGGCCCGGCTCCGGGGCGGGGGGTTCGGGGCGGGCCCCCGGCCTGCGGCCCGGGGCCTCCCCCGGCCCCCCGCGCCC
>NZ_JBSFSA010000091.1:0-3732 GCF_053589515.1 Streptomyces sp. NPDC003327
CGGCTTCGCCATGCTCGGCGCGATGACTTTTCTGCCGACCTACCTCCAGTACGTCGACGGGGAAACCCGCCATAGCGGACCCGGGACAACTGCCGCTTCGGCCCCGGCCCTCCCTCCAAGCCGTCAGGGGGACTGAGTCCCGGACGGTGGACCTCACCGCGGAGGACGACACGCAGACGCTGCCCCGGCTCGACTCCCTGGAGCGCAAGCTCAAGGACCTGGAGCAGCAGTTCGGCTAGTGACCGTCACCGCTCGTCGGCGGGGCCGCCCCCTCGGGTGGCCCCGCCGTTCAGTTCGAACCACACCACCTTGCCCACACCGTGGGCGACGACACCCCAGGAGTCGGCGAGTTCCTGGACGAGGACGAGCCCCCGGCCGTGCGTACCGTCGTCGGCGGGCGGTACGAGCGGCGCGGCGAGACCGGGAACGAAGTCCCGTACTTCCACGCGGAGTTGGTGGGGAACGACGGTCGCCGTGACGACGGCCCCGTGGTCGGTGTGGATCAGGGCGTTGGTCACCAGTTCGCTGGTGAGCAGTTCGGCGACGTGGGTGGCGCCCGGTCCGCCCCACTGCCCCAGCCATTCCCGTAACGCATGACGCACCTCCGGCACCGCGGTGAGATCCGCGCATCCCACCTTTCTGAGCAGTTGAGTCGGCTGTCGCGCCTCCCCGGCCATAACCCCCACCCACACGTCGCGTCGAACAGGCTCACGGGGATGCATGCCCCTGTCGAATCGCGCGCATGCGCTCCGTCACGGCCTGGGTACGTTGCGCAGGTTGGAGCGGGCCATCTGGAGCATCCGGCCCACTCCCCCGTCGAGGACGATCTTGCTGGCCGAGAGGGCGAAGCCGGTGACCATGTCGGCGCTGATCTTCGGCGGGATGGAGAGGGCGTTGGGGTCGGTGACGACGTCCACGAGGGCCGGTCCCTTGTGCCGGAAGGCGTCCTTGAGGGCGCCCGCCAGGTGCTTGGGCTTCTCGACGCGGACGCCGTAGGCCCCGGCGGCGCGTGCGACTGCGGCGAAGTCGGGGTTCCTGTTCGTCGTTCCGTACGAGGGAAGTCCGGCCACCAGCATCTCCAGCTCGACCATGCCGAGCGAGGAGTTGTTGAACAGGACGATCTTCACCGGCAGGTCGTACTGGACCAGGGTGAGGAAGTCACCCATGAGCATGGAGAACCCGCCGTCACCGGAGAGCGAGACGACCTGGCGGCCGCGGTCGGTGAACTGGGCGCCGATGGCCTGCGGCAGGGCGTTGGCCATCGAACCGTGGCTGAACGAACCGATGATCCTGCGCCGTCCGTTGGGCGTGAGGTAGCGGGCCGCCCAGACGTTGCACATGCCGGTGTCGACGGTGAAGACGGCGTCGTCGTCGGCGAGTTCGTCGACGACGGAGGCGACGTACTCGGGGTGGAGGGGCACGTGCTTCTCGACCTTGCGGGTGTACGCCTTGACGACCCCTTCGAGCGCGTCGGCGTGCTTCTTCAGCATCTTGTCGAGGAAGCGGCGGTCGGTCTTCGCCCGGATCCGTGGGATGACGCAGCGCAGGGTCTCGCGGACGTCGCCCCAGACGGCGAGGTCGAGGCGGGATCGGCGGCCGAGGTGCTCGGGCCGGACGTCGACCTGGACGATCCGCACGTCGTCGGGGAGGAAGGCGCTGTAGGGGAAGTCGGTGCCGAGCAGGATCAGCAGGTCGCACTCGTGGGTGGCCTCGTAGGCAGCGCCGTAGCCGAGCAGCCCGCTCATGCCGACGTCGTACGGATTGTCGTACTGGATCCACTCCTTGCCGCGCAGGGCGTGGCCGACCGGGGCCTTGAGGCGCTCGGCGAACTGCATCACCTCGGCGTGGGCCCCGGCCGTCCCGCTGCCGCAGAAGAGCGTCACCCGGTCGGAGGCGTCGATCATCCGGACGAGGGCGTCGATCTCGTCGTCACCCGGGCGGGCGGTGGGGCGCGCCGTGACGAGTGCGGTCTCCACCGCCCGCTCGGGGGCGGGCTGCGCGGCAATGTCGCCGGGCAGCGAGACGACGCTGACGCCGCGGCGGCCCACGGCGTGCTGGATGGCCGTGTGGAGCAGCCGGGGCATCTGCTTCGGGTTGGAGACGAGTTCGCTGTAGTGACTGCACTCGCGGAACAGCTGGTCGGGGTGGGTCTCCTGGAAGTAGCCGAGGCCGATCTCGCTGGACGGGATCTGCGAGGCGAGGGCGAGGACGGGGGCCATGGAGCGGTGCGCGTCGTACAGGCCGTTGACGAGGTGCAGATTGCCGGGGCCGCAGGAGCCCGCGCAGGCGGCGAGGCGGCCGGTGACCTGGGCCTCGGCGCCCGCGGCGAAGGCGGCGGCCTCCTCGTGCCGCACCTGGATCCAATCGATGCGGGGGGTGCGGCGGATGGCGTCGACGACGGGGTTCAGGCTGTCGCCGACGACTCCGTACACGCGCTGGACGCCGGCGCGCACGAGGATGTCGACGAACTGTTCTGCGACGTTCTGTTTGGCCATGCGTCCATCAACACACGCCCCGGCGCGTTACGCCTCCCAGACGGCGACCCCCGTACGGTCGTCGGCGTAACCCGTCACCCTCAGCTGGGTGTCGGCGAGGAACGCGGCGAGGCCGGGGGGTTCCCGGTCGGCCCAGCGGGCGGCGAGTTCACGGGCGAGGGCGGGTTCGCCGCGCATCGGCTCGGCGAGTCCGGGCGAGGCGAGGAGCAGGGTGTCACCGGGCCGGGCGACGGAGGCGCGGAAGCGGAACGGCTCGGCGGGCGGCGGCACGGGATCCTCGACGAGCGGCCCCGGGGCGGTGGCGATGCCGAGGTCCATGGTGAGCCGGTCGCCCTCCTCGGTGGCCTCCGGGGTGGCCTCCGGGGTGGTCGCCGCGCCGGCTTCCGCGCTCGGTTCCGCGCCGGCTTCCGCGGTGCCTTTCGCGGCGGGCGGCGGTGAGCCGTAGCCGACGACGGGGGCGCCGACGACGGCGGACGGGTCGGGCAGCAGCGGTTCGAGGTCCTGCCAGGCGCCGTCGCGGAGCCGAAAGAGGCCGCCGCCGCCGATGCCGAAGAAGACGCGGGTGCGGCAGTCGGGATCGGCCGGGACGAGGAGGCAGCGGAGGGTCGCGGTGTACTCGTCGGCGGCGAGGCCGCGTTCGGCGGCGCGGGCGCGCAGCTTGCCGTACGTACGGTCGGTCAGGCGGTGCAGTCCGGACTTGAGGTCGCCGCGGCGGCCGCTCCTGATGTCCTCGGAGAGCCGCGCGTGGCTGCGGCCGACGGCCTCCGCGATCCAGCGGCAGGCGTCGCCCGCGGCGAGGTGGGCGTCCCCGGCGGCGCGGGACCCGGCGGCGACGGCGACGAGGACGAGGGCGCTCTCGTCGTGGCCGAAGCGGGCGGTGAGCAGGGAGTCCCTGCGGGGTTCGCCCCGGTAGCGGGCGGAGTCGCCCCGCACGGAGGCGGCGCGCAGGGTACAGGTGCCGTAGCGGGCGCCGTCGAGGACGGTGTCGGCGACGAGGTCGGCGAGGTCGCCGGGCCGGGCGACGGGCAGGGCGGTGGGTTCGGGCTCGTACGTGGGAGGTCTGCTGCCGAGGAAGCCGGTACGGGGGCGGGGCACGGGCACCTGGACGGTGAGGTCGGCTTCGGGCGCCGCGGGCTCCGGGAGCGCCTGGGGCGGCGGGGGCGGCGGGGGCGGCGGGGCCTTCGGGGGCGCTGGTACTTGCCCGAGCCGGAGATGCCGAACAGCCTGTCGACGGCGA
>NZ_JBSFSA010000092.1:0-3705 GCF_053589515.1 Streptomyces sp. NPDC003327
GTCCGGGTGGAAATGCCCTCCAACCAGCCGATCGTGCTCCTGCGCGAAGTGGGAGGCGATCGGTACCTCCCCATCTGGATCGGACCGGGGGAGGCAGAGCGGTCACCGTCCCTGGCCGCCCCGCGCCACCTGCGCCTCCCGGCCGCCGGCCGGGAGGCGCAGCGGCGGGACCCGGTTCCGCCGCCCCGTCCCCCCCCGCCCCCTCCCCTTCCCGCAAGGAGCAGGACGTGTTCCCCACCCGCAACCGATCGACCGCGCCCCGGCGCCGGTACGGACCCTCCCGACTGCCCAGGAGCCTCGCCGCGCTGGGCGCCGCCACCGCCGTCGCCGCGAGCGCCCTCACCGCCGTCGGCCCCGCCGCGGCCCCGGCGAGCGCCGCCGAGTCCTCCGCCGCCGCGCTGACCGTGCGCCTCGACCCCAGCTACCAGCAGCCCGCGTTCCAGGGCTGGGGCACGGCCCTCGCCTGGTTCGCCAACGTCACCGGAGGCTGGCCGGACGCCCAGCGCAACGCCCTCGCCGACGCCCTCTACGGCGCCGACGGACTCGGCTTCACCATCGCCCGCTACAACATCGGCGGCGGCGACAGCCCCGAGACCACCCCCTACATGCGCGCGGGCGCCGCCGTCCCCGGCTGGTGGAACCGGCCCGGCCCGGAGTCCCCCGACTGGTGGGACCCGAACAACGCCACCCACTGGAAGAACGACGCCGACGCCAACCAGCGCTGGTGGCTCACCGCCGCCAAGGCCCGCGGTGCCTCCGTCTTCGAGGCGTTCTCCAACTCCGCCCCGTACTTCATGACCAACAGCGGCGTGGTGTCCGGCAACTGGAACGCCTGGGAGGACAACCTCCGCTCCGACCAGTACGACCGCTTCGCCGCCTACCTCGCCGGCGCGCTCCAGCGGGCCCAGACCGCCTCCGGCGTCACCTTCAACTCCCTCTCGCCCCTCAATGAGCCGGACACCGACTACTGGAAGGCGTACGGCCGCCAGGAGGGCTCGCACTGGGACCACGCGTCGCAGGCCCGCATGATCTCCACGATGCGCGCCGCACTCGACGCCAAGGGCATCACCACCCCGATCGCGGCCATGGACGAGACCAACCCCGGCAAGGCCATGGGCGACTGGGAGTCGTACGCCCCGGCCGTACGGGACGCGGTGGGCCGGATCAACACGCACACCTACGGCACCGGCAGCCGTACCGGCGTCCGGGACATCGCCAAGGGCGAGGCGAAGCCCCTGTGGATGTCGGAGGTCGACCTCGGCGGCAGCGTCGGGCAGAGCTTCACCGACATGAGCCCCGCCCTCGACCTCGCCCAGCGCATCAACGACGACCTCCGTGAACTCGAGCCCCGCGCCTGGGTCCTGTGGCAGGCGGTCGAGGACTACGAGAACATGACGCCGGACCGGGAGAACTCCAACTGGGGTCTGATCCAGACCGACTTCACGCCCGCCGACGCCGCCACCGAGCCGCTGCGGAAGAACAAGAAGTACTGGGCGATGGGCAACTACAGCCGCTTCGTCCGCCCCGGCGCGCGGATCATGAACACCGACGACCCGCACACCCTCGCGGCCGTCCGGCCCAACGGCGGCACGGTCGTCGTCCACACCAACCCGACCGGCACCGCGCGCGAAGTGACGCTGAACCTCGACGGTTTCCAGACCGCCGCGAACGGCGCCGTCGAGCGGTGGACCACCGACGCCACCAAGAACCTCCAGCGCGACGCAGACGAGGCCGTCTCCGGCCGGACGCTCAAGGCCACCGTCGGCCCCGGCTCCGTCACCACCTTCGTCCTGCCCACCGTCAGCGGCGTGAACACCGCGGCGGCCACCGCCCCCACCGGCACGGCGCGCCAGCTCCTCAACGACAACAGCGGCAAGGCCCTGGCCGTCGCCGTCGTCAACAACAAGAACACCGTCGTGCAGCGCAACTCCGCGCCCGCGGACACCGCGCAGCAGTGGAACGTCACCAAGCTGTCGTCCACCGACTGGGGCAACACCGCCGCCCACCGGATCACCAACGTCAAGACCGGCAGGGCGCTCTCCGTCGCCAACGGCGCGCTCGGCCTCGCCTCGCCCGGAACCTCCACCGCCCAGCAGTGGATCCGCTCCACCACCGGTGACGGCCACCACACGCTGATCAACAAGGCGAGCGGTCTGCTCCTGGACGTCGCCAACGCCTCGGTCAACGACGGCGCGCTCGTCGGCGTCTACCGGCCGACGACCGGCAGCAACCAGTCCTGGACCTTCCGCGGCACCGCCGCGGACGCCTGGAAGACGCTGACCTTCCGGCACAGCGCCAAGTGCCTGGAGATCAGCGGTGCTTCGACGGCCGACGGCGGTGCCGCCGTCCAGTACGGCTGCAACGGCGGCACCCACCAGCAGTGGGCGCTGCGGCCCGCCGCCGACGGGTACGTGAACGTCGTCGCCCGCCACAGCGGCAGGTGCCTGGACGTCAGCGGCCTGTCCACGGCCGACGGCGCCGAGATCTTCCAGTACGGCTGCAACGGCGGCCGCAACCAGGAGTGGGCCGTCCGCAGCACCGGCGACGGGTACGTCACCCTGACGGCCCGGCACAGCGCCAAGTGCCTGGAGATCGCCGCTGCCTCCACCGCGGACGGGGCGACCGCCGTCCAGCGGACCTGCGACGGCGCCGGGGCCCAGCAGATCCGTCTGGGCTGACACCCGGGCGACGGACAGACGGCCGGGCTCCGATCCCGATGGATCGGAGCCCGGCCTTTCGCGTGGGTGACGAGGCCCTGCTTCCCGGCCTACTGCTCGGTGGGGCCGAGGTCGGCGGTCTGACGGAGGTCGACGGTGCGGGCGCGGTGGGCGGCGTGGAGTTCGAGCACGACGATCTCGTTGGCCCCGGCACGCAGGACCGGTGCCGGGACGTAGAGGGATCGCTGGGGGCCGCGGGACCAGTAGCGGCCGAGGTTGAAGCCGTTGATCCAGGCGTTGCCCTTGGTCCAGCCGTCGAGGTGCAGGAAGGTGTCCGCGGGCTCGTCGACCTCGAAGACCCCGCGGTGGAACGTCGGACCCACGGGCGTCGTCGTCCGCGCGGTGAACGGGAGGGCGGAGAGGTCCGTCAGCGGCAGCGGCCGGCTGGACCAGCCGGTGAGCTCCTCGCCGTCCAGGAGGATCGCGCCCAGCAGCCCCTTGCGGTCGTGGATGCCGGGGCCGTAGTTCACCCGGCCCTGGTTCTCCACCAGGACGGTCAGGACGCTGCCCGGCTCGGGCACGGTGAACGCGAGGGCGTGCTCGTGGTTCTCCCGCTCCAGGACGCCGACGGGCTGCCCGTCGACGAAGACCTGGGCGCGGTCCCGTACCTGCTCCACCTCCAGCAGCACCGGCCCCCCGGTGGCGAGGACCGTCTCGTACGCGACGAAGCCGAAGTCCTGGCCGAGTTGCTCCATGGTGAGCGGCCTCGGCCCGTCGACCGCCTTGCCGAGCGCGTCCGCGCCGGACAGCAGGCCGAAGCTCTCGGTGAGGGCGATGCCCGGCAGCGCGAACTTCTGGCCGGGTGCGGGGACGGGTTCGTCGGGGACGGGGGCGTATGTGGCGATGGTGTTGCGGAAGGCGGTGTATTTGTCGGTGGGGTCGCCGGCTTCGTTGAGGGGGGCGTCGTAGTCGTAGGAGGTGATGGTGGGGCGGTAGGTGTGTTTGTCGTTGGCGCCGTTGGTGAAGCCGAAGTTGGTGCCGCCGTGGA
>NZ_JBSFSA010000093.1:0-3340 GCF_053589515.1 Streptomyces sp. NPDC003327
GGCGGAAACGGGCTTGTCGGCGGGGCGGAGAACCCGCCTGTGCTGACGTCGACAGGAGCGTCATGGTGGTTCCTAGCGTCGATGACCGACCGGTCGGGAACGGAGCGGCGGAAGCGGAGGGCCTCGAAAACCTGCGGGACCTCGGGGGCCTCGAAGGGCTCGGCGGCCGGACGGCCAGAAGTTACAGGGGCCCGATGCGTTTCATGTTTACGTAATCATCGGTGGCTTGATGGTTGCATCGCCGTCACATGACGTCAAGCACTAAGTGGTAGCAATCGACCGGGATTCGGCGCGGAGAAGTCCGTCCCCCGCGTACCGCCGCGCGATGCGGTATGTGTACGTGAACATGCGCGGCCGGGCCGCCTCCCCGGGGTGCGGGGAGACGGCCCGGCGATGGGCGCGTACGAGGTGGGTTCGTGCAGGTCAGGCGGGTGGAAGCGCCGTGCTGCCCCGCACCACGAGGGTGGGTTCGACCGCGAGCCGACGCGGCCCGCTGCCACGGCGCTCGATCTGCTCGAGGAGCAGGGTCACGCAGTGGCGGCCCACGACGTCGAAGTCCTGGTGGATCGTGGTCAGCGGTGGCTCGAAATAGGGGGCCTCGGGGACGTCGTCGAAGCCCGCCACGCTGACCTCGCCCGGCACGGAGCGTCCCGCCTCGTGCAGGGCGCGCAGGATGCCCAGCGCCATCTGGTCGTTCGCCGCGAAGATCGCCGTCACGTCGGGGACCTGCGCCAGGGTCCGGCCCGCGAGATAGCCGGACTCGGCGGTCCAGTCCCCGTACAGCACCGGCCGCACCGGGGCGCCGGCGGCCACGAGGGTGCGCTCCCACGCCTCGGCGCGCCGCCGGGCGGCGAAGGAGTCGTGCGGGCCGCTGACGTGGTACACGGTCCGGTGACCGAGGTCCAGGAGGTGCCGGACCACGCTCCGGGTGCCGCTGGCCTGGTCGAAGTCGACGTTCGAGTACTGGTGACCGGTGTCGCCGTCGGCGACGACCACCGGCATCGTGGGCGGCAGGTGCAGCGACGGGGTGTCCAGCATCTGCGACTCCACCAGGACGATGCCGTCGACGGACTGCAGGGTCAGGTGCCGGAAGGCCTGCCGTACGGCGGCCTCGGTCTGCGCCCGGATCCCCATGAAGTTGACCGAGAAGCCGGCCTCGCGCGCCGCGTCGGCGACGGCTCCGAGGGTACGGGCGTTGCCGTGCGCCCCGACGTCGAAGCTGACGACGCCGATCGCGCCGAACCTGCCGGTGACCAGGGCGCGAGCCGCCGCGTTCGGGCGGTAACCGAGCTCCTGCATCGCGGCGAGGACCTTCGCCCGCGTCGAGTCGTCGACGTTGTCGTGGTTGTTGGCCACGCGGGAGACGGTCTGGGAGGAGACGCCGGCCTTGGCGGCGACCTCGGCCATGGAGGGCCACTTGCGGGGAGGGCGAGAGCGAGGAGTCCTCGTAGTCTTCTCCGCCACCGTCGACCGTTCCTTCCCCTGGCGTACAGAGTGCTCCCAGGCGCACCCATCCAGTCATGTTGACGCAAACAGCACCCTCAGGTCAAAGCTCGAACCGTTTTCGTCCGAATCCTTGACAGCCTCCCGCACCCTCCCCAGACTTCCGGCTACATCGTGTTTACGAAAACATTACGTAAACACGATGCTCACACGGCCCGAACGGCCCCGTCCCCCCTGCCAGGCGCCCCGCCGCTCCGGACTCCCGTCACGGCCTTTGCCGCGCGGTCCGCGTGGTGCGCCTGGTCCATCAACACCACGAGGTATCGCGCCATGCGACTCAAGATCTCCGGAGTGGCGGCATTCGTCTGCGCACTCCTTCTCTCCCTGGTCACGGCCGCGGGTACGGCCCACGCCGCCCCGGTGACCATCGCGAACGGCACCCAGTTCACCGATCCGAACGGCAATCCCGTCCACGCCCATGGCGGCGGGGTCGTGAAGGTCGGCTCGTACTACTACTGGTTCGGTGAGAACCGGCACTCGGACAACAGCTTCCGGTACGTCTCCGCCTACCGGTCGGCCGACCTGAAGACGTGGGAGTTCCGCAACCACGTCCTGACCGAGGCCACCCACCCGGAGCTGGTGGGCGCCAACATCGAGCGGCCCAAGGTCGTCTACAACGCCTCCACCGGCAAGTTCGTGATGTGGATGCACAAGGAGGGCAGCGCCACCGACTACTCCGAGGCGCGTGCGGCGGTCGCCGTGTCGGACACCGTCGACGGGAACTACGCCTGGCGGGGCAGCTTCCGCCCGCTCGGCCACATGTCCCGTGACATCACGACCTTCGTCGACACCGACGGCGCCGGTTACATGATCTCCGCCGCCAACGAGAACGCCGACCTGCACGTCTACCGCCTGACCGCCGACTACACCGGCATCGAGGCCCAGGTCCAGAAGCTGTGGCCCGGGCAGTGGCGCGAGGCCCCCGCGATGTTCAAGCGCAACGGCGTCTACTTCCTGCTCACCTCCGGGGCCACCGGCTGGGCGCCCAACCAGCAGAAGTACGCCACCGCCAGCAGCATCACCGGCACCTGGACCGACCTGAAGGACATCGGCGACTCGACGACGTACCGCAGCCAGACCGCGTACGTCCTCCCCGTCCAGGGCACCAGCGGCACCAGCTACCTCTACATGGGCGACCGCTGGGGCAACTCCCTGGGCGGCATGGTCAACGACTCCCAGTACGTCTGGGCACCGCTGAAGTTCCCCACCAGCACCACCATGACCATGGACTACTCCCCGCAGCTCACCATCGACACCGCGGCCGGCACGGTCACCGGGATGAACGTCGTCTGGGAGTCCCTGACGGCGCGCAACAGCGGCAGGTGCGCCGATGTGGCGAACTTCGCCACCACCAACGGCGCCGGCCTCGTCCAGTGGACCTGCGGCGGCGAGATCAACCAGGACTTCTGGTTCAAGAAGCTGAGCAGCGGCTACTACCAGATCATGGCCCGCCACAGCGGCAAGTGCCTCGACGTGGCCTCCGCCTCCACCGCCGACGGCGCCCAGATCGTCCAGAACGCCTGCAACGGCGCCACGTCCCAGCAGTGGAAGATCCAGACGTCCAGCACCTCCGGCTTCGACCACATCAGCGCCCGCCACAGCGGCAAGTGCCTCGACGTCGCCGAGTGGGGCACCTGGAACGGCGCCGGGCTGCAGCAGTGGACGTGCAACGGCGGCGACAACCAGAAGTGGGACCGCTGGGCCGTCTGACCGCCCCGCGCTGCGACCGCCCGTCCGGACCGGGGCCCCCCGCCGGGCCGGCCCCCCCCCCCCGCCGCGCGGGGCCCCGGCCACGCCCCCCCCCCCCCCCCCCGCCCCCCCCCCCCCCCCACCGCAA
>NZ_JBSFSA010000094.1:0-2901 GCF_053589515.1 Streptomyces sp. NPDC003327
TACACAGTTTTGGGGGCGCGCCCCCGCCCCCGCCCCCCCCCCCCCGCGGGGCGCCGGGGCCCCGGCGGCCGGACGGGCGTCCGCCTGAGCTGACCGGCTGATGCAGCCGGCCGGCCGGATCAGCCGACTGGTCTGGCCGGCTGGTCTAGCCGGCGGCGTACGTCTCGAACTCGGCGACCTTCGGCGTGCCGGAGGCGCCGGTGATCTCGAACGTGATCTTGCTCAGCGAGACGGCGGGGAAGGAGACGGGACCCGCGCCGGTGCCGGAGGACAGGACGGCGCCGGTGTCGGCGTTCAGCACCCGCCAGGAGCCGATCCGGCCGACCGCGTCGGCGGCCTCCCGGATGCGGAGGGAGGAGACGGTCTTCGGCGACGCCCACTTGACGGAGACGTACCCGGTCGAGCCGACCGGCGACCAGTACGTGGACGGGTTGCCGTCGCGCACGTTGCCGTAGCTGGTGCCGTCGGCCTTGCTGGAGCCGTCCGCACCGGCGCCGAGGCTGAGGTTGGTCCCGGTCGGGGAGGTCGGTGTGGGCGTCGGGGTGGCGGTCGGCGTCGGCGTCGTCGCGGTCGGAGTCGGGGCGGGGGTCGTGGCCGTGGCGGTCGGCGTGGGTGTCTGCGGCGTGCACGTACCGTCCGAGACGCGCAGGCCCTTGCCCGCCCCCGCCGTCTGCGCCACCACCGACGGCACGCAGGACGCGGGGTCCGCCCCGAAGGCGTACGGGACGCTCACGGTGGTGTTCGACTGCGGGTTCGGACCGGCCGGCTTGTAGTCCGTGCCGGGCGCGGACCAGGTCACGTTGTCGAAGGTGTTGCCGTTGACCTGCCAGTACCCGGCCGCGCTCGTGTAGAAGGTGCCGAGGACGTCCTTGGAGTCCTCGAAGTAGTTGCTGTCGACCCTGGCGCGCCCCCCGGCGCGGGAGTTGATCCCGGACTCGTTGAGCCGCACGTAGTGGTTGTTGTACATGTGGGCGATGCCGCCCCGGAGCAGGGGAGCGCGGGAGTCGATGTTCTCGTACAGGTTGTGGTGGTAGGTGATGAAGCCGTTCGAGAGCTCCGTCTCGCTGGAGCCGACGAGGCCGCCGCGCCCGGAGTTGCGCAGGACGCTGTAGGACAGCGTCACGTACTGGGTGTTGTCCTTCATGTCGAAGAGGCCGTCGTAGCCCTCCGACTCGCCGCCCGAGGCCTCCAGGGTGACGTGGTCCACCCATACGTTGCGGACGTCGGACTCCATGCCGATGGCGTCGCCGCCGTTGGAGACCGGGGAGCCCGACTTCTTGACGTTCCGGACCGTCACGTTCTGGATGATGATGTTGGACGACTCCCTTATGTGGATGCCCAGTTGGTCGAAGACGGCGCCCGCGCCGACGCCGACGATCGTGACGTTGCCGATCTGCTTGAGCTCGATGACCCCGTCGGCGGTGTTGCAGCTGGTCCCGGAGACCTTGGCCGTGTTGGCGTGGTTGATGGTCCCCTCGACCTGGATGACGATCGGGGTGCTGCTGCTCGCCCGCGAGCAGAGCGCGGCGTGGATGGCCGTCCCCGTGGTGGCGCGGACCGTCGCGCCGCCCGCGCCGCCGGTGGTGCCGCCGTTCTGGCTCGCGTAGCCGGTGGCGCCCGCGGTGGCCGCGGACGCCTGGGCGCCCGTCAGGGCCACCCCGGTGCCGGCCGCCAGGGCCGCCGCGGCGATCGCCGCGCACAACCGTCCCGTGGTTGCTCGCTTCATGGTCGTATCCCCAATTCCTGTGCTGACATGGTCAATTGGCCGGTCGGTTGATGGGATGTTCAGTCGGAGGGGCGGGGGCGTGGCAGGAGTACGCAGGGGTGGTGAGGGGCCGGTGCGCGCGTCGGCGGGGGCGGCGCGGCGTACGGCCGTGGGCGGGCAGGGGTGCCCGTACGCGGTTAGGGTGGTGGGGCGAGGTGAGGGCGCGCGTGGGCGACCCCGCGCCTCCGCGTGCCCGCACCTCGGCGCCCTCGGTCCCGGAGGGAGACGTGCCCGGGCGGCTCGGGGCTGCCGTGCCCCGTCCGGTCACGTCTCGTCGTCCCGCGGTGCCCCGGCGTCGTCGGCGGAGCCCCGTGCCGGACCGAGAACGGCTCGTGCGTGCGGCGTCACGGCAGGCGCGCCGTGAACCACGCCTTCACCGGCCCGGCCCCTGCCTGCCGGACGAGCGGAGAAAGCGCTTTCTGGCCGTGAGGATAGGGCGGCCCGCGCGGCACTGGCAAGGGTTCTCGCACACCCGCGCGACCCGGATCCTCCACCCGGACCGCGGCGCTTCACGGGAGTTTCCGGCGCCCCGGGTGGTCGCCGAAAGCCCCACTCCCTTCAGTCGCTTGCCCGCGTCCCCCCGCGCCTCCGCACCCTCGGGCGTGGGCGGTCCGGGGGCGCCCCGGGCGGCGGTCCGGTACGTGCTCCGGGCGGCGGTCCGTACGGCGGCGGTCCCGGTGCGGCGGATCCTTGCGCGTCCATCGAGCCCCGTGCGCGGGCGGCCCGTCCGGCCGCGTGGGCGTCCATCAAGGGGGTGCCGGCCGGGGCCCGGCACGAGGTGAAAGCGGCCGACTTCAGTGCGAGACGCGGTCCTTGAGCGCCTGCTGCCATGCGGGCGCGGGCACCCGGGGGGTGGTCTCGGGCCGTCGGCCGCCACGGGCGAAGAAGTCCGCGAGGGGCAGGAGGGCGGCGCCGACGGTGACCGCCTCCGGTCCGAGGGTGCCGAGCTGTACGTCGGTGAGGCTCGCCGGATGCCGCAGCGCGTACTGGTGGGCGTACCGGGTGACGGTGTCGAGGAAGGGGGTGCCGAGCTGGAGGCCTGCCCAGCCGCCGACGAGGATGCGTTCGGGCTGGAAGAGGTTGATGAGGTCGGCGAAGCCGGCGCCGAGGTAGCGGGCGGTTTCGTCGAGGACGGT
>NZ_JBSFSA010000095.1:0-2784 GCF_053589515.1 Streptomyces sp. NPDC003327
GTCCGCCGGCTTGATCGGGTGATTATCCGGTTCGCGGGTGACTCGGGTGACGGTATGCAGCTCACGGGTGACCGGTTCACTTCGGAGACGGCGTCGTTCGGGAATGATCTGTCGACGCTGCCGAACTTTCCGGCGGAGATCCGGGCGCCGGCGGGGACGCTGCCGGGGGTGTCGTCGTTCCAGCTGCATTTCGCCGATCACGACATCCTGACCCCGGGGGACGCGCCGGACGTGCTGGTGGCGATGAATCCGGCGGCTCTGAGGGCGAACATCGGTGACGTGCCGCGGGGCGGTGAGGTCATCGTGAACACGGACGAGTTCGCGAAGCGGGCGATGGCGAAGGTCGGGTATGCGACGTCGCCGCTGGAGGACGGTTCGCTGGAGGGTTACCGGGTGCATCCGGTGCCTTTGACGACGCTGACGGTGGAGGCGCTGAAGGAGTTCGGGCTGTCGCGGAAGGAGGCCGAGCGGAGCAAGAACATGTTCGCGCTGGGGCTGCTGTCGTGGATGTATCACCGGCCGACGGAGGGGACGGAGGCGTTCCTGCGGCGGAAGTTCGCGAAGAGGCCGCAGATCGCGGAGGCGAACGTGGCGGCGTTCCGGGCGGGCTGGAACTTCGGGGAGACGACCGAGGACTTCGCCGTCTCCTACGAGGTGGCTCCCGCGGCGCGTGCGTTCCCGCCGGGGGTCTACCGCAACATCTCGGGGAACCTGGCGCTGTCCTACGGGCTGGTGGCCGCGAGCCGGCAGGCGGGCCTGCCGCTGTATCTGGGGTCGTATCCGATCACTCCGGCCTCCGACATCCTGCACGAGCTGAGCCGGCACAAGAACTTCGGGGTGCGGACGTTCCAGGCGGAGGACGAGATCGCGGGGATCGGTGCGGCGCTGGGGGCGGCGTTCGGCGGGTCGCTGGCGGTGACGACGACGTCGGGGCCGGGGGTGGCGCTGAAGTCGGAGACGATCGGGCTGGCGGTCTCCCTTGAGCTGCCGCTGCTGATCGTGGACATCCAGCGCGGCGGGCCTTCGACGGGTCTGCCGACGAAGACGGAGCAGGCGGATCTGCTGCAGGCGATGTACGGCCGCAACGGGGAGGCGCCGGTGCCGGTGGTCGCGCCGGCGACGCCCGCGGACTGTTTCGACGCCGCGCTGGAGGCCGCCCGCATCGCGCTGGACTACCGCACGCCGGTGTTCCTGCTGTCCGACGGCTACCTCGCCAACGGCTCGGAGCCGTGGCGGGTGCCGGAGGTGGAGGACCTTCCGGATCTGTCGACCGCGTTCGCCACCGGCCCGAACCACACCCTCAAGGACGGCTCGGAGGTGTTCTGGCCCTACAAGCGCGACCCGCGGACCCTCGCGCGGCCGTGGGCGGTGCCGGGCACACCGGGGCTGGAGCACCGCATCGGCGGGATCGAGAAGCAGGACGGCACGGGCAACATCTCCTACGACCCGGCCAACCACGACTTCATGGTCCGCACCCGCCAGGCCAAGATCGACCGCATCACCGTCCCCGACGTCGAGGTCGACGACCCCGACCAGGCCCGCACCCTCGTGGTGGGCTGGGGCTCCACCTACGGCCCCATCACGGCGGCCGTCCGCCGCCTGCGGCGGGAGCACCGGCCCATCGCCCAGGCCCACCTGCGCCACCTCAACCCCTTCCCCGCCAACCTCGGCGACGTCCTGCGCCGCTACGAGCGGATCGTGGTCCCGGAGATGAACCTGGGACAGCTCGCCACCCTGATCCGCGCCGCCTACCTGGTCGACGCCCGCTCCCACACCCAGGTCAACGGCATGCCGTTCAAGGCCGAACAGCTCGCCGCCGCCCTGAAGGAGGCCATCGATGCCTGAGACCGCCGAGCCCCTGCTGAACCTGGTGCCCAGGGCCGACGCCGTCCAGTCGGCGAAGGACTTCAAGTCCGACCAGGAGGTCCGCTGGTGCCCCGGCTGCGGCGACTACGCCGTCCTCGCCGCCGTCCAGGGCTTCATGCCCGAACTCGGCCTGGCCAGGGAGAACATCGTCTTCGTCTCCGGCATCGGCTGCTCCTCCCGCTTCCCGTACTACATGAACACCTACGGGATGCACTCCATCCACGGCCGCGCCCCCGCCATCGCCACCGGTCTCGCCACCTCACGCCGTGACCTGTCGGTCTGGGTCGTCACCGGCGACGGCGACGCCCTGTCCATCGGCGGCAACCACCTCATCCACGCCCTGCGCCGCAACGTCAACCTCAAGATCCTGCTGTTCAACAACCGGATCTACGGCCTCACCAAGGGCCAGTACTCCCCCACCAGCGAACTCGGCAAGATCACCAAATCGACGCCGATGGGCTCCCTCGACGCCCCCTTCAACCCCGTCTCCCTCGCCCTGGGCGCCGAGGCCTCCTTCGTCGCCCGCACCATCGACTCCGACCGCGCCCACCTCACCGAGGTCCTGCGCCGGGCCGCCGCCCACAACGGCACCGCCCTCGTCGAGATCTACCAGAACTGCAACATCTTCAACGACGGCGCCTTCGACGCCCTCAAGGACAAGGACCGGGCCCAGGAAGCCGTCATCCGCCTCGAACACGGACAGCCCGTCCGCTTCGGCACCGACCACGCCAAGGGCGTCGTCCGCGACCGCACCACCGGCGACCTCCGCATCGTCACCGTCACCCCCGACAACGAACCCGACCTCCTCGTCCACGACGCCCACGCCGCCACCCCCACCACCGCGTTCGCCCTCTCCCGCCTCGCCGACCCCACCACCCTCCACCACACCCCCATCGGCGTCCTGCGCTCCGTCGAACG
>NZ_JBSFSA010000096.1:0-2695 GCF_053589515.1 Streptomyces sp. NPDC003327
TAAACAAACAAATCATTATTATATATTTTTTTTTTTATGTGTTTTAGAATAGAGGTGTTGCGGTTGCGGGCCGCCGCCCCCCCGCCCCGCCCCCCCCCGCCACCCCCTCGACCCGGAAGATCAGACGGCAGGCGGGACCAGCATGCCTGCCGCTCCAGCGACACCGGGTCCGGCTCCGGGTGCGGCGCGCGTCACGCGCGCCGCACCGGCGTCCCCTCCCGCGCCCGCCCTCAGGCCGGCGCGACGGCGCGGCTCCCCAGTGCCGCGCGCAGCTCCGGCTCCAGGACCCCCGGCCCGCGCGTCGCGAACGCCGTGAGCGGATCGGCCGACGACAGCCCCGAGAGCAGCCGCTGCCCGGCCGGAGACGCCCAACGGGTCTGCGGGTAGACGTCGACCCGGCCGATCAGCAGACAGAGCCCCGACGCCACCACCGGCAGCGTGAACAGGGAGACCACCACGGTCCTTTCACCCGCCGGTACGAGCAGCGCGGCGGCCACGCCGAGCAGCAGGGCCAGCAGGAAGGCCCCCCGGACCGTCCGCACCCCCGCCGCGAACGCGCGCCGCTCCGCCGCGGGCACGGCGAGCCCCCGCGCCACGAGCCCTTCCTCCAGGAGCCGCACCGGCTCGGCCGCGGCGACCACCGGCCGTACCGCGTCGACCGGGCACTGGCCCCCGGGGCCGATCGCCCCGACCACCTCCCGCTCCAAGGCGTCCCCGCCCGAGGCGTCGACGACCGTCGCCCAGCCGGTGTGCGCCAGCAGCAGCCGCCGCGCCCTGTGCATCGTGACGAGGGTCAGATCGGTGACCCGCAGTGGCCCGCCGGCCAGGAACGCCGCCTCGCGCAGGGTCAGTTCGGGCGCGGGCGCGACCGGACCGCCCCCGGCGGCCGGCCGGTCGGCCGCGAGCGCCGCCCGGCACACGCGCGCGCAGCCGGCGCCGGCGACGACGCACGCCACGAGGAGGAGCGGGACCCAGAGCACGATCGAGTTGTACGGGACGGAGGGCCGCCCCGCCACTCGTATTCCTCTCCGTCAACCGCTGGAGCTGGAACAGGAACTGCCGCCCGAGCTGGAGCTGGAGCAGGAACTCCCGCCCGAGCTGGAGCTCGAACAGCTTGACCCCCCGCTCGAACAGGACCCGCTCGAACACGAACCGCCACCGGAGCACGATCCGCCGCCTGAGCACGACCCGGACGAGCCGGAGCCGCCGCCCCCGCAGGAACTCCCCGTCGCGCACCACACGACCGCCGTGGCGCCCAGCGCGGCCGCCGAGTCGAAGGGGTGCGGCGCCGAGGACCCGCGGCCCCCGCGCCGCGGCGGCCCGTACACCCGCGCCGCCGCGAGCAGTTGCTCGCGCAGCATCGGGTCGGGCAGGCCCCGCAGCCCGAACAGGGCGACCAGGTGGCCCGCGTCGGCGAGAGGGGCGTGCGCCTGCGCGTACGCGGAGAGGGCCCGCCGCCCGGCCGGGGTCAGCGCCCCCGCCGTGGACGCGGCGCACGCGATGGCGGTGGCGCCGCAGGCGATCAGCAGCGGCAGCATCTTGACCACGAACGGGATCGACACGTCCTCGGCGTCGGAGGCCGCGAACTCGGCGACGGTGAGGAAGCCGGAGACCGGGAGGAACAGGAAGGCCGAGAGTCCGAGCACGAAACACCACATGCGGATGGTGCGCCGGGCGGCCGGCGTCACCATGAGCCCGCGGGCCGCGAGCGCGTCCCCGATCTCCTGCACCGCCGGGTGCCGCATGACGGCGAGCCGCAGATGGTGCAGGGCCCCGTGGGGCGCGGCCGCGTGCTCCTGGAGCACGGCCCGTTCCACCGGGTCGTGGGCGACCGGGCGGACGACGGCCACGATCCCGGGCCCGCCGATCGTGACCCTGCCGTCCGCGTGCAGCGAGGCGAGGGCGGCGTCGACGACCCGGGCGGGGCCGCCGTTCAGGAACGCGGCCTCGTGGCGGTCGTGCACGGTGCCGCCCGCGCCGCCGGTCGTCCGGACCACGCGGGTGATGAGCAGAGCGATGCCGACGGCACCGGCGACGTACAGGACGACGGTGAGGACGTTCATCGACGGTCCCCCTTCCGGAGTACCCGGCGTGCCGCCCGCGCCCAGCGGACGGCGCGGCGCGGCGGACGGCTGCCGGAACGGTCCCGCCACCACTCGGTGAGCCGCGCCCGCGCCGCCGGGTCCTCCGGACGGTCGGCGACCAGCAGGTGTTCGGCGAAGTCGAGCGCGTCACGGCGGTAGCCGCCGGTCATCGGGCGGGTCCTCGCGTATCCGAGGAACGCTTTCCGGTACCCCTCGCCGAGGATCTCCGGCAGTTCCGGGGCCACCTTCGCCACGACCCCGGCCCGCTTGGCGGCCAGCGCCCGGCTCTGCACCCCGAGCCGCCGCGTGTCGAACCCCTCGGGCGCGGGCGTCCCGGCCACGAGCGCCGACAGCAGCGCCGCCTGCGCCACCCCGACGCGCTGCCGGGCCTCGTCCCGGGACGAGGACGCCCGAGGTCCGGGCCCGCCTGCGGGGACGTACGGGGAGGGGACGGGGTCGCCCGGGTCACCCGGCGCGCGCGGGGCCGTCGGCGCGGCGGCCGGGGGCGGCACCGTCGCCGCTGCCCCCCCCGCCGCCCCCCCGCCCGTGCTGCGCGGCGTCGGGCCGCCCGCCGCGCGGGGGCCCGCGCCGCTCTACGGGGCGGGCCGTTC
>NZ_JBSFSA010000097.1:0-2667 GCF_053589515.1 Streptomyces sp. NPDC003327
GTCTGCTCCACGTTCAGCGCCTGCGCCCGCAGGTGCTCGTACATCACGCTGTATTTCGCGACGTCCGGCGCCTTCACCTGCCCCCTATACATCATCTTACGATTTAGCAGAGAGCTGTGTTTTTGATAAACAGTTGCTTGGGCCTATTCACTGCGGCTGACGTAAAGTCAGCACCCCTTCTCCCGAAGTTACGGGGTCATTTTGCCGAGTTCCTTAACGAGAGTTCTCTCGCTCACCTGAGGCTACTCGCCTCGACTACCTGTGTCGGTTTGCGGTACGGGTAGAGTATGTTTAAACGCTAGAAGCTTTTCTTGGCAGTGTGACGTCACTAACTTCGCTACTAAACTTCGCTCCCCATCACAGCTCAATGTTATAGAACTAAGCATTTGACTCAATTCACACCTCACTGCTTAGACAGACTCTTCCATTCGTCTGCTTTAGTTAGCCTACTGCGTCCCTCCATCACTACATACTCTAGTACAGGAATATCAACCTGTTGTCCATCGGATACACCTTTCGGTCTCTCCTTAGGTCCCGACTAACCCAGGGCGGACGAGCCTTCCCCTGGAAACCTTAGTCTTACGGTGGACAGGATTCTCACCTGTCTTTCGCTACTCATACCGGCATTCTCACTTCTATGCGTTCCAGCACTCCTCACGGTATACCTTCTTCACACATAGAACGCTCTCCTACCATACCTATAAAGGTATCCACAGCTTCGGTAAATTGTTTTAGCCCCGGTACATTTTCGGCGCAGGGTCACTCGACTAGTGAGCTATTACGCACTCTTTGAATGAATAGCTGCTTCTAAGCTAACATCCTAGTTGTCTGTGCAACCCCACATCCTTTTCCACTTAACAATTATTTTGGGACCTTAGCTGGTGGTCTGGGCTGTTTCCCTTTCGACTACGGATCTTAGCACTCGCAGTCTGACTGCCGACCATAATTCATTGGCATTCGGAGTTTATCTGAGATTGGTAATCCGGGATGGACCCCTCACCCAAACAGTGCTCTACCTCCAAGAATCTTTATGTCGACGCTAGCCCTAAAGCTATTTCGGAGAGAACCAGCTATCTCCAAGTTCGTTTGGAATTTCTCCGCTACCCACAAGTCATCCAAGCACTTTTCAACGTGCCCTGGTTCGGTCCTCCAGTGCGTCTTACCGCACCTTCAACCTGCTCATGGGTAGGTCACATGGTTTCGGGTCTACGACATGATACTAATTCGCCCTATTCAGACTCGGTTTCCCTGCGGCTCCGTCTCTTCAACTTAACCTCGCATCATATCGTAACTCGCCGGTTCATTCTACAAAAGGCACGCTCTCACCCATTAACGGGCTCGAACTTGTTGTAGGCACACGGTTTCAGGTTCTATTTCACTCCCCTCCCGGGGTGCTTTTCACCTTTCCCTCACGGTACTGGTTCACTATCGGTCACTAGGGAGTATTTAGGGTTGGGAGATGGTCCTCCCAGATTCCGACGGGATTTCACGTGTCCCGCCGTACTCAGGATACTGCTAGGTACAAAGACTATTTTAAATACGAGGCTATTACTCTCTTTGGCTGATCTTCCCAAATCATTCTTCTATAGTCTTTGAGTCCACATTGCAGTCCTACAACCCCGAAGAGTAAACTCTTCGGTTTGCCCTCCTGCCGTTTCGCTCGCCGCTACTAAGGCAATCGCTTTTGCTTTCTCTTCCTGCAGCTACTTAGATGTTTCAGTTCACTGCGTCTTCCTCCTCACATCCTTAACAGATGCGGGTAACAGGTAGTACCTGTTGGGTTCCCCCATTCGGAAATCCCTGGATCATCGCTTACTTACAGCTACCCAAGGCATATCGTCGTTTGTCACGTCCTTCTTCGGCTCCTAGTGCCAAGGCATCCACCGTGCGCCCTTATTAACTTAACCTTATTTTTTGACCTTTCAGTCATAAACTCTTTTAATACTACAGCGTTTCGGTTTATTTTCTTGTTACTATTTGATATAGATATTCAATTTTCAATGTGCATTACTTGGTGATCTCTCACCAATGGAGCCTAGCGGGATCGAACCGCTGACCTCCTGCGTGCAAAGCAGGCGCTCTCCCAGCTGAGCTAAGGCCCCACAAGACCTCTCAAGACTAAACAAGACCAATGTGCAGTTCCTTATCCTTAGAAAGGAGGTGATCCAGCCGCACCTTCCGATACGGCTACCTTGTTACGACTTCACCCCAATCATCTATCCCACCTTAGGCGGCTGGCTCCAAATGGTTACCTCACCGACTTCGGGTGTTACAAACTCTCGTGGTGTGACGGGCGGTGTGTACAAGGCCCGGGAACGTATTCACCGCGGCGTGCTGATCCGCGATTACTAGCGATTCCGACTTCATGTAGGCGAGTTGCAGCCTACAATCCGAACTGAGACTGGCTTTAAGAGATTAGCTTGCCGTCACCGGCTTGCGACTCGTTGTACCAGCCATTGTAGCACGTGTGTAGCCCAGGTCATAAGGGGCATGATGATTTGACGTCATCCCCACCTTCCTCCGGTTTATTACCGGCAGTCTCGCTAGAGTGCCCAACTGAATGATGGCAACTAACAATAGGGGTTGCGCTCGTTGCGGGACTTAACCCAACATCTCACGACACGAGCTGACGACAACCATGCACCACCTGTCACCTCTGTCCCGAAG
>NZ_JBSFSA010000098.1:0-2658 GCF_053589515.1 Streptomyces sp. NPDC003327
CCCGCCCACGACCGGGCATCAGCAAGTTCCCCACCCATGAACACACCAACGAACGACCTGGCCACCAGTCACGGCAAACACCGTTGTAGTACTAGGTCCGGCCGGAATCCACGGCTAACCTCCGGCACAACCCCGCCAGAGACGAGCGCCGTTGCGCGCTGTCCGGCATGGGTTCCACGACCCTCCGCCCCCCGAAGAGAGGCCCTCCCCCATGAGCTACACGCTGCACCGAGGCGACGCCCTGACCGTCCTGAAGGCCCTCCCGGACGAGAGCGTCAACGCCGTGATCACCGATCCTCCGTACAACTCCGGCGGCCGTACGAGCTCGGAACGCACCGGCCGCACCGCGCGCGCCAAGTACGTCACCAGTAACTCGGCACACGACCTCGCCAACTTCCCTGGCGAGAACCGCGACCAGCGCTCGTACCGCTCCTGGCTGACCGAACTGCTCACCGAGGCGTACCGGGCCTCCACCGAGCACGCGGTCGCGATGGTCTTCACCGACTGGCGCCAGGAGCCGACCACGACCGACGCCCTGCAGATGGCCGGCTGGACCTGGAGCGGCACCCTCCCGTGGATCAAGCCCGCCAGCCGGCCCCGCAAGGGCGGCCCGAAGCAGGACTCCGAGTTCATCGTCTGGGGCGTCAAGGGATCACTCGACAACACCCGCGACCTCTACCTCCCCGGCCACTACATCGCCTCCCAGCCCCGCAAGGACCGTGTCCACATCACCCAGAAGCCCGTCGAGATCATGCAGCAGCTCATCCAGGTCTGCCCCGAGGGCGGCACCGTCCTCGACCCCTTCACCGGCAGCGGCTCCACCGGCGTCGCCGCCCTCCGGGAAGGCCGGAACTTCGTCGGCATCGAACTCTCCCCGCACTACGCCGACGTCGCCGAACAGCGCCTGCGTGCCGAACTGGAACAGGACGACTTCACCCTCGCCGGACCGGAGAGCTGATCATGAGAAACGAGAAGCCGGGGCCGGCGGACCACAGACGCCGAAGGGCGGCTGGAACATCGAGAACCGATGCTCCAGCCGCCCTTCCGCTTGTCTCAGGCCGCCTCGAACGCCCGCCGGATCAACGGCGCAGCCTTCTCCAGGTCCGCCGCCGAGCCGACACGAACCTCCAGGTCCCCCGTCCCCAGATGCCCGATACCGCGCATGTCCCGGGTGAAGCCCTCCTCCAGCACGACCGTGCCCGGGTCGAGTCTGAGATAGACCAGGATCACCTCGTGCTTCGGCCGGAACAGGACCGAGGCCACGTTCACCAGCCGCCGGTAGGCGACGTAGTGCTTGAGGGGCACCACCTCGACCTCGCCCCACGCCGTCAGCGCCTCGTCCACCTCCGCGAACAGATCCCGAAGGCAATCCGGAACAAGACCGGCGCCCGCCGGCGCCGGAACCGCCGGGGCCACCGCAGCGTCCTCGGCCCCCGCGTCCCGTGCGCGGCTCCGCCGGGGCGCCGCGCTCGGCACGCCGGGCGAGGAGTCCACGAGCAGCAGGCTCAGCAGCCCGCCCTCGAAGACCCGGTAACGCACCAGGTCGATCCGCTCCGGCACCCGCTGCACCGCCACCCGATCGTGGTGCGAGAAACCGGCCGCGATACAGACCATCCGCGGACGCCGCCAGTCGACGGACTCCGCCGCCTCCGCGCCCAGCACCTTCCGGACCAGCGCCTCGAACTCGAGCTGCGCCGACTCCAGCCACGCCATGTACGAGACCGCCTGCGACAGCACCCCGCTGTCGGACCCCTTCTTGAACTCGATCACCACCGGACTGCCGTTCTCATCCAGCCCCAGCGTGTCGATCCGCCCCCGATGCCACGGCCCGGTCGCGTACTCCGACGCCAGGAACCGGATCCCGAGCATCTGCTCCAGGCCGGCCTCGACCCGCCGCTGCAGCTCCACCTCCAGCGCCACCGTCGACCCGGACAGCTCGACATCCCGCCCGTCTGCGTCCTGCCGGAACAACATCAGCTCGGCCACCAGCGTCCCTCTCCGCGATCACTACAAGAGGAGCAATCGAAACCGGCCTGCGAGTATTCCAGCGGATGCCTGCGTCTCCTGCCTCGTCGGGCTACCGCTCGCTGTTTCTCCGCCAACGTGGACGCCTCGGGGCCGTTCACGGAAGATGATCAGCTGCGTTGGGCTGGCCAGGTTCCGACGGGTGCTGGACGCGTCACGGCCCTCGCGAAGTGGGCGTGGGGATCACCCCCGGGCGGCGTGGTTCAGCGTCGGATAGCGACGGCCTCGACCTCTGCGTTCATCGCGCGCAAGCGACGTGCCGACTGGAGGAGGGAGACCTGGGCGAAGGCGAAGAGGGAGTCGACAGTGAGCCTATTCCAACCTCACACCGGGGCGTGATGAGGGACGAGGAAGGCCGGGACGATCGCGGTGATGCGGTTGGTGCTGTAGCGGAGCTTTCGTAGAAGACGCCGACCCTTCAGGGTGGCCGTGGCCTGTTCGCCGAGGCAGAGGATCTTGGCGTGGGTGTTGTTGTGTGGGCGCTGCCGCCGTTCGAGGCGGTGGCAGCGGAAGGGTACTCGGATGCGGCCACCGGCATCTTGATACGCCTTGATGCTCCTATAGACGTCAAGTAGTTGAGATGGCGTGGCGAGCGCGGGGCTGGTTGAGAGCGTGGTAGACCTCCCGGGCTAT
>NZ_JBSFSA010000099.1:0-2362 GCF_053589515.1 Streptomyces sp. NPDC003327
CGGGCGGGCTCCCCGCCGCCCGCCTGCCGGGCGGCCGCCGCGGAACCCGACCCGGAGCCGGCGCCGGAGCCCTGGCCGGACCCCGTTGCCGGGGCGGCGCCCAGCGCCGCCACCTCCACCTGCCGCCCGCCGCCCCTGCCGAGCCCGAAGGCGCGGTGCTGGCGGTTGAGCGCCTTGATCTGTGCCCGGTCGAGCTTGGCCTGCTCGCGCCGGCGGATCCGGTTCTGCTCCTTCTCCCGCCGGTCCTCGCGCACCTCGTCGACGGCCTCGTCCAGGGTCCGTACGCCCTCCAGGAGCATCAGCGACCAGGCCGCGAACGTCTCCCGGGGTGCCCGCAGCCACCGTACGATCCGGATCTGCGGCAGCGGGCGCGGGACCAGGCCCTGCTCGCGGAGCGCCGCCCGGCGGGTCTGCTTGAGCGCCCGGTCGAAGAGGACCGCCGCCGACAGGGACATCCCGGCGAAGAACTGCGGAGCCCCGTCGTGGCCCAGGCCCCGGGGCGCGTGGACCCAGTTGAACCAGGCCGCGGCGCCCGCGAAGAGCCAGACGAGGAGCCGCGAGCCGAGGGCCGCGTCGCCGTGGCTCGCCTCGCGGACGGCGAGGACCGAGCAGAACATGGCGGCGCCGTCGAGGCCGAAGGGGACCAGGTACTCCCAGCCTCCGGTCAGGTTGAGGTTCTGCCGGCCGAAGCCGACGAGCCCGTGGAAGGAGAGCGCCGCCGCGACCGCGGCGCAGCAGAACAGCAGGCCGTACGAGGCGAATCCGTAGACGGCTTCCTTGCGACGGCGGCGTTCCTCGCTGCGCTCCCAGGAGTCCTCGGCCGCGGCCTGGTCACCGGCGCGCTTTCCGCGCGCGAGCACCGCCACCGCCGTCAGGACTCCGGCCACCATCACGCCACCCGGAAGCAGCCAGTCCAGCGATATGTCGGTCAGTCTCATGCGGTGTCCCTCGCATCGCAGTAGGGCGTTTGGCCGCCCATACTGGCCGACCCCGTGCGGCGCACACCGGGTTTCGGGGCAAGTGCACGCCATCGGGGCCGCAGGACATGCGAATAGGTGCGATCTGGTCGAACGCCTGCCCAGCTAAAGGGAATTGAGTTCGATTTACGTCACCCGGAAGGGTGGCGTAATCCCCCGGGAGGGGTCAGGCGGTCTCCGCCAGACGGCGGACCCGCTCCGCGTCGCACGTCCGCGGGCAGGTGAGGCACGTGTCCTCGGGGCGCAGCGTGTAGAAGAAGCAGCAGGAGGCCCGGTCCCGGGTGGCCCGCGGCGTGCCGTCCGGCAGCTCGGCCCCGGGCAGTTCGCGGAAGCCCGCGGGCCCCACGTACGGCTTGGCGGTGCGCGGCACGAGGAGTTCGAGCTCGGCCTTCGCCCGCTCCTCCTCGCCGAGCAGCGCCGCGACGTACCAGAGGCCCTCGACGATCTCGTCGGTGGCCATCCCCCACAGGGCCCTGCGGCCCCGGCGCATCCGGCTGCCGAAGCCGTCGAGGACCACCTCGAAGTGCTCGGCGAGCGAGGACCGCACCTCGGCGCGCAGCGCCTCCTCGTCGGCGACGATCCGGGCGCCGGGCAGGGCGGCGGCGGGGTCGCCCGGCAGGCAGGCGAACTCCTCGACGCGGACCGTCATGCGGCCGAGCGCCCGCTGGAAGGAGACGTTCCGGGCGGGCAGACGGGGCACCCTGCGGTGCAGGAACCACGGCACGGTGACGAGCAGGCAGGCGGGCCAGGCGTACCGGTGCAGTCCGAAGCTCGCGACGACGTCGGGGCGGCCCCGGGTGCCGTAGTCGCGCAGCACCTGCGCGTCGTCCCAGGCGAGGAAGGCGTCGAGGGCGGGCCCGCCCGCCCCCAGCTCGTCCGCGCCGACCCAGCCCGCGCCGCGCGGCAGCCGCGCGTCCCCGGCCGACTCCGCTATCCGCAGGCCGGGGAAGACCTCGGACAGCCGGGCGTAGGAGGCCGCGACGGGCGAGGTGAGGGGAGCGGGCAACAGGGCGGGGACGGTCATGCGGACCACCGAATCGCGATCGTTAGCAGGTAAGCCTTACCTTACCCGAAACGCGATCGCTGCTCACCACCCGCGGCCGCCGCCGCGGGGGAGCGCCCTGTTCGCCTATCGTGCACACGGGACCCCGGCTTCGCGAGCCGGGCCCGGCACGAGGCCGCAGGAGGACCCGAGTGGAGCAGGGCGCAGCGCACGAGCGGGCGACGGAACGGCCGTCCCCGCCGTTCGCCGACCCCGCCCGGACCGAGGACGAAACCGTCGTACGGGTACGGGGTACGGCTCCGGGCCCGGCGTCGTCGCCCGCGTCGACGGGTACGGCCGCGACCCCGGCCCCGGCCCCGGCCCCGGCCGCGACCCCGGCCCC
>NZ_JBSFSA010000101.1:0-1409 GCF_053589515.1 Streptomyces sp. NPDC003327
CTAGTACTGCAACGGTGTTTGCTGTGACTGGTGGCCAGGTTATGGGGGTGTGTGGCCGCGTTGTTTGTAGTGGCTGATGCGGGCTTGGTGTTGTCGTCGGCGTCGCCAGGTCGACCAGTGCAGGACGTGGTCGACCGAGACCGGCCGGCGGTGGGTGAGGCGATGGATCAGGCGTCTGAGCTCGGGAAGGCTGAGGGGGACGAGGTCGGAGGATCCGTTTCTGCTTTGCCGGTGTCGAGTTCGCGGGCCCGCAGGACGGTCAGG
Organism: Streptomyces sp. NPDC003327; assembly: GCF_053589515.1. Taxonomy (NCBI): domain Bacteria; kingdom Bacillati; phylum Actinomycetota; class Actinomycetes; order Kitasatosporales; family Streptomycetaceae; genus Streptomyces; species Streptomyces sp. NPDC003327. Next base: position 265 of record NZ_JBSFSA010000101.1, read on the forward strand.
CAGGCGTGGGCAGCCATGGCCAGGGTCATGTGGCGGTGCCAGCCGGGGTAGCGGCGGACCTGGTAGTCGTCCAGGCCGCACTCCTGCTTCGCACTCTGGAAGCACTCCTCGACCGCCCAGCGAGCCCCGGCGACACAGATCAGCTGGTCAAGTGTGGTGTCGGCGGGGCAGTAAGCGATGTAGTAGGAGATCTCGTCGGGTCTGCGGACGCTGCGGCGGGCGATCACCCAGTGCCGCCGGTCCTCCCGGTGCCAGGGGCGGACCTCGACCCTGGCCCAGTCGAAGACGCGCGGTCCGTGGGCCCCGTTGCCGCAGGAACGGCGTTTCCACTTCTGCCTCGGCAGATCGTGGAACAGGTCGTGAACCGGATGGTCCATGGCCCAGCGGGTCACGACGGTGTCGTGACGGGTGGTGGCCATGACATGGAAGACATCGGCCCGCTCCAGCTCGGACCGCCAGCTTTTCGAGTAGCCGTAGCCGGCGTCCGCGGTCACCCACCCGAACGGGATCTTCTCCTCGATCGCCCGGCGGACCATCGCCCTGGCCATCGCGACCTTGGTCTCGAAGACGACCGTGTCGTCGATACCGGCCCGCCGGCAGCGTTCCCGGTCGTCGGTCCAGGACGCCGGCAGGTAAAGGCGCCGGTCGATCAGGGTGCGGCCGCGGCCGGTGGCGTAGGCGAGGAAGACCCCGACCTGGCAGTTCTCCGTCCGGCCGGCCGTGCCGGAGTACTGCCGCTGAACCCCGGCCGACCGGACCCCTTTCTTCAGGAAGCCGGTGTCGTCCACGATCAGCACCGCACCTGGGTCTCCGAGGTGCTGGACGACGTACTCGCGCACGTCGTCCAGCACCTCGTCCGCGTCCCAGTCGATCCGGTTCAGGAGCCGGTGGAGCCGGTCCGGGCCCGCGTGCCCGGCCTCCTCGGCAAGCGTCCAGCCGTTCTTCCGCTCCAGCGGAGCGATCAGTCCCCGCATATACGCAAGCGCCGACTCACGCGGCTCCGACCTGGCAAAACGGTGCACGAACCGCTCGTGCAGAGACCTTAGTTCACCCGCCCACGACCGGGCATCAGCAAGTTCCCCACCCATGAACACACCAACGAACGACCTGGCCACCAGTCACGGCAAACACCGTTGTAGTACTAG
>NZ_JBSFSA010000102.1:0-1340 GCF_053589515.1 Streptomyces sp. NPDC003327
CTTGATACGCCTTGATGCTCCTATAGACGTCAAGTAGTTGAGATGGCGTGGCGAGCGCGGGGCTGGTTGAGAGCGTGGTAGACCTCCCGGGCTATGAAGCGCTTGAGGCAACGGATGATGTCTTTCTTCGTCAGCCCCTGCTGGACGCGCCGCGCGACGTAGGCCCGGGTGCGAGGGCAATAGCGCATACGAACCACCGCGATCATGTGAAGGGCACGGTTGGCCTGGCGATCACCGCCCCGACTGAGGCGGTGTCTGTCGGTGCGCCCGGAAGAGGCTGGGACTGGAGCGGCGCCGCACAGAGCCGCGAAGGCGGCCTCCGAGCGCAAGCGCTCGGGGTTGTCGCCGGCCGTGACCAGCAGCTGGCCGGCGGTCTCTGTGCCCACGCCGAACAGCGCGACCAGTTCGGGGGCAGCCGCCGCGGTGAGCACGGAAAGGTGCTCGTCGACTTCGTCGATCTCTTCGGTGAGTCTGCGGATGCGGCGAGCCAGCTGGCGTAGGGCGAAGCGGGAGGCGTGAACAGGGTCGCCGAGGTCGGGCCCGGGCCGCAGCCGAAGGCAGCTATTGACCAGGGCGGCGCGCGTGAGCCCTGCGAGCGTCTGACGCAGAGGCTCAGGAGTGGTGACTCGCAAGCCGATGAGTTGGTTGATCGCTTGCGTCCTGGCCTTGATCGCGGAGGCGCGGGTCACTCGCAGTTGGCGCAGGGCTTCAACTGTGCCGGTGCGGGATTTGGGAATGGCCTGGGCTCGTCCCGAGGCCGCTGCCCGGGCGGCCACGTAAGCGTCGATCGGGTCGGACTTGCCACGGGAATGGCGAGTGCCCCGGTCGGGGACGTTGACCTCGACCACCACCAGGCCGCTTGCAGTCAGCACGGTGGTGAGCCCCGCCCCATAGGATCCAGTGCACTCGACGCCCACCGCCTGTACCTGGCCGAATGTGCCGAGCCACGTCAGCAGGGCGCGATATCCCTGGGTGGTGGCGGGAAACTCCTGGTCGGCCACGGGCCGCCCGAGCGGGTCGACAACAGCGGCGTGGTGGGTGTCGGTGTGAGTGTCGACTCCGGCAAAGACCTCACGCTCGGGATGCTCGTCGATCATGCTGGGCCTGCTGCCTTCTCATCGCGTGGACAGGGCAGCACGCGCCGGTCGGGAGAACGGACACGACAGTGACGGGGCTTCTCGCACAAGCTCCTATGAAGTCACGACACCCTTCCGGGCTGCGTGCGGTGGTGTCACCGACAGGCCGACAGATCAAGGCAAAGACACGGAAGTTGTGGTCAGTCAGCCCAAGGGTCAGACCTGCCGGTGGCACCACCAACCATCATCACTGTCCGCCCAGCA
>NZ_JBSFSA010000103.1:0-1240 GCF_053589515.1 Streptomyces sp. NPDC003327
GACACCCCCAGACGGGGGGCCCCCCCGGCGGCGGGGTGCCCCCGCCCGCCCCCTCCACCCCCCCCCCGGCCGCCCGGCCCCCGCCCTCCCCGCCCCGCCTCCTCCGCGCGGCGATCAGGCCGACGGGGCGCCGAAGGGGCCGCCGGGGCCGTAGTAGGTGCCCAGCCGGTGGCGGTAGGCGGCGTCGTCGAGGTGCTTGTCGCGGTGGAACTCGGGGGCTTCCTTGATCTGGTCCTTGGTGCGTTCGACGAAGACCGTGCGCTCCTCCAGGTCGATCCGCGTCACCGTGGCGGCCGGGAGGAGGACCTCCTTGCCGAAGATCCAGACGCCCGTGTCCACGACCAGATAGGCGTCCCCGACCTCGTCGGAGTGCTTGTCCACCTTTCCGATGCGGCCGTCGGTCGCCTCGACCGCGTAACCGGTCAGATCGGTGCCGGCCAGATGGCCCGCGGTCGACTTGTAGCTCCACACGTGCTCAGTCACGCGATAACAACTCCTCCGGTGGGCGGGGGCGTTCGGCGCGCTGCCGTCGCCCTCCTTCTCCGTGTGCCTTGCGCGGCGGGGTGCGGTCCCCGCCTGGGCACCGCATGCCCCGGGCCGAGCGGGGCAATCACCCTCCGGGCTCGGCACGGCGGCCTTCGCCCGGGCGCGGCGCGGCGTCTCCCGGCGTGGGCGCGGCGCGGCGGGGCACACGGAACGCATGACTGTTCCCAAGACCAGCGTCCTGGTGCTCGACTCCACCGATCCGGAGCCCCTGGCCCGGTTCTACGCGGCCCTGCTGGGCGCCGCCGTGGAACCCGCCGCGGGCGACCACGACCTCCTGCTCGTCACGGGCCCGGCCGGCGTGCTGCTGGGGATCCGCCGCGACCCCGGCCACGCGCCGCCGAGCTGGCCCCGCCCCGAGGACTCCCAGCAGGCACACCTGCACGTCTTCGTGGACGCGCACGCCCTCGACGAGGCCGAGCGCGAGGCCGTCTCGCTCGGCGCGCGTCCGGTCACGGCCGAGCGCGACGGGACCCGGCACGACCGCCGTACGGACGTCCGCCGCTACATGGACCCGGCGGGTCACTCCTTCGTCCTGACCGCGACGGTCCCCGCCCGGGGCACCGTCCCCCAGTCCCGCAGCGTCCCCTAGGGGGTGTCTTGTCGATCAGGCCGGATCAGGGAGCGGCGGCTGGTGCGTGCGATCGCAAGGCGGAGGAGGGAGGCGATGCGGAGCATCGGGCGACCGACGACAACG
>NZ_JBSFSA010000104.1:0-1217 GCF_053589515.1 Streptomyces sp. NPDC003327
CAAGATTGCCTCGCAACGACATTGCCGGACCACCTCAGCTATTTTAGCATCAATTTCCTGAACGGGATGCCCAATATTTTCCAAGGTAAAAATCAGCTCTTCAAACAAGTTCTCCATGGTAAATTGATGATTGGGATTTTGAAAGAGAATGCCAACCGTCTGGACACGTTCGACGATAGAAAGCTGACTGACCTGACTCCCATCTATCAGGACTTGACCACTATAGGGAAGAGAACTGACTTGAGCAATAATTTGAAAGAGACTGGATTTTCCTGAACCACTGTTCCCAACTAACAAGGTAAAAGCTTGCTCATGAAAAGTAAAATCAATCGGTTCCGAAAAGATTGGGGACTGAATCCCCCGTAGTTCCAGCCCCATCTACGCCTTTCCTCCAGCCGCAAACTGATGATAGATTTTGACAATGGCACGAACCAAGATGGCACAGAAGAAAAAGACGGAAATAAAACGCACCACAAGCAAGGAAAGGACAAAAGAAAGGGAAAAGGCGTAGTAACCTAACTTAATGTATTCATAGACAAAGCTAAAAAGGGTAATTCCAATACTATTAGCAGTTAGAGAGAGCCAACTTTCATAGCGATTCTTGGTTACGATAAAACCAAATTCACTTCCCAAGCCTTGAACCAAGCCAGACAAAAGAGCGCCTAGACCGAATTGGCTACCATAAAGGACTTCAGCAAGTGCAGCAAGCACTTCTCCAATCGTTGCACTTCCGATTCTTGGAACAAAGATAGCTGCAATGGGCGCAGCCATACACCAGAGACCAAAGAGGATTTCATTGGCAAAAGCCTGTAAACCAAGAGGGGCCAAGATTAGGGTGAGGATATCAAATAGATAGCCCGAACCCACAAAAACGCCACCAAAAAAGATAGACAAGAAAGCAAGCAAGATAACATCTTTTAACTGCCATTTTTTCAACATAAAAAACTCCTTTTTTAAAGAAAAGTGGGGCATTCAAGGAGAGATACCAAAAAGCTTATACTCAATGAAAATCAAAGAGCAAACTAGGAAGCTAGCCGCAGGCTGCTCAAAGCACTGCTTTGAGGTTGTAGATAGAACTGACGAAGTCAGTAACATAGACACGGCAAGGCAAAGCTGACGTGGTTTGAATTGATTTTCGAAGAGTATAACTAAAAAACTATCTGACCTTAACTTAAGGCCAGATAGCTCGTCAATTTTTATTTTTCAGCTGTAAGTGC
>NZ_JBSFSA010000105.1:0-1152 GCF_053589515.1 Streptomyces sp. NPDC003327
GGGGGTTACGGGAGGTTGCGGGCCATGACGATGCGCTGGACCTGGTTGGTGCCCTCGTAGATCTGGGTGATCTTGGCGTCGCGCATCATGCGCTCGACGGGGTAGTCGCGGGTGTAGCCGTAGCCGCCGAGGAGCTGGACGGCGTCGGTGGTGACCTCCATGGCGACGTCGGAGGCGAAGCACTTGGCGGCGGCGCCGAAGAAGGTGAGGTCGCCGTCGACGCGCTCGGACTTGGCGGCGGCGGCGTAGGTGAGCTGGCGGGCGGCTTCGAGCTTCATGGCCATGTCGGCGAGCATGAACTGCACGCCCTGGAAGTCGGCGATGGGCTTGCCGAACTGCTTGCGCTCCCGGACGTAGCCCTTGGCGTAGTCGAGGGCGCCCTGGGCGATGCCGATGGCCTGGGCGGCGATGGTGATGCGGGTGTGGTCGAGGGTCTTCATGGCGGTGGCGAAGCCGGTGCCCTCGGCGCCGATCATGCGGTCGGCGGGGATGCGGACGTTGTCGAGGTAGACCTCGCGGGTGGGGGAGCCCTTGATGCCGAGCTTCTTCTCCGGCGCGCCGAAGGAGACGCCCTCGTCGCCCTTCTCCACGACGAAGGCGGAGATGCCCTTCGACCGCTTGTCGGGGTCGGTGACGGCCATCACGGTGTAGTACTCCGACACGCCGGCGTTGGTGATCCACCGCTTCACGCCGTTGAGGACCCAGGAGTCGCCGTCGCGGACCGCGCGGGTCTTCATCCCGGCCGCGTCGGAGCCGGCGTCGGGCTCGGACAGGCAGTAGGAGAACATCGCGTCGCCCTTGGCCAGCGGGCCGAGGTACTTGTGCTTGAGCTCCTCCGAGCCGGAGAGGATCACCGGCAGCGAGCCCAGCTTGTTGACCGCCGGGATCAGCGACGAGGAACCGCACGCGCGGGCGACCTCCTCGATCACGATCACCGTGGCCAGCGCGTCCGCGCCCGCACCCCCGTAGGTCTCGGGGACGTGGACGGCGTGCAGGTCGTTGGCGACCAGCGCGTCGAGGGCCTCCTGGGGAAACCGGCTCTCCTCGTCCACCGCGGCCGCGAACGGGACGATCTTCGCCTCCGCCAGCGCACGCACCGACTCCCGGAGCATCTCGTGCTCCTCGGAGGGCCGATACAGGTCGAAGTCCTTG
>NZ_JBSFSA010000106.1:0-1149 GCF_053589515.1 Streptomyces sp. NPDC003327
GTAATCAACTTTTTTACGGCGTTTGAATCCGCCACGACGTTGTTGAGCCATGTTTTTTCTCCTTTATAGTATTAATTGTCCATTAGAATGGTAAATCATCATCTGAAATGTCCAATGGATTGGTTGCTCCAAATGGATTTTCAGAACGTGAAAAGTCTGGTACTGGATTTGCAGGTGCTGATTGACCAGCAGTTGGTGCAGAATAAGCTCCACCTGTATGTCCTTCACGCACTCCGCGGCTTTCCAACATTTGGAAATTCTCAGCCACGACTTCTGTTACGTAGACACGTTGTCCTTGCTGGTTATCGTAACTACGAGTCTGGATACGACCTGTGATCCCGATAAGAGAGCCTTTTTTAGCCCAGTTAGCAAGATTTTCAGCCTGTTGGCGCCACATAACGACATTGATAAAATCAGCCTCACGTTCGCCATTTTGACTCTTAAATGTACGGTTTACTGCAAGAGTAAAAGTCGCAACTGCTACATTTGATGGGGTATAACGCAACTCAGCGTCACGTGTCATACGCCCTACAAGTACAACATTGTTAATCATAATTTACCTTCTTACGCGTCAAGTTTGACGATCATGTGACGAAGAATGTCAGCGTTGATTTTTGAAAGACGGTCAAACTCTTTAAGAGCTAAGTCGTCGTTTGCTTCAACGTTAACGATGTGGTAAAGTCCTTCACGGAAATCTTGGATTTCGTATGCAAGACGACGTTTTTCCCATGATTTTGATTCAACAACAGTTGCACCGTTGTCAGTCAAGATAGAGTCAAAACGTGCTACCAAAGCGTTTTTCGCTTCTTCTTCAATGTTTGGACGAATGATATAAAGAATTTCGTATTTAGCCATTGATATATTCCTCCTTTTGGTCTAATGACCCCAAGACTTTGCAAGGGGTAAGTGAGGTTTGCTCACAATAAACTATTATACTAGAAAAACTGATAGATAGCAAGATAAAAGTGAAAAAAGAAGATGAAAATATCTTCTTTTTACTAGTTTATGGTTTGATACGATGCAACATACGTGGGAATGGAATGGCTTCACGGATGTGTTTGGTTCCAGCTGCGAAGGTTATCATACGCTCGATACCGATACCAAATCCTCCGTGTGGAACTGTACCGTATTTACGAAGGTCAAGATAGA
>NZ_JBSFSA010000107.1:0-1012 GCF_053589515.1 Streptomyces sp. NPDC003327
CGGTGGTGCGGGCGGTGGTGCGGGCGGTGGTGTGGGTGGTGGTCATGGGTGGTGTCAGCCCTTCCGCATGCCGCGGAGCTGGACCGCGTAGGCGATGATCGCGGTGATGACGCCCATGACGATGGCCACGGTCGCCGCGTAGTTGTGCTGCTGTCCGGCGAAGGACAGGGAGTAGGTGTAGAGGTTGGGGGTGAAGTCGCTGGTGATGGCGTTGGGGGCGAGTTTCTGCAGGATGCTGGGTTCGTTGAAGAGCTGGAAGCTGCCGATGACGGAGAAGATGGTGGCGATGACGAGGGCGCTGCGGATGGCGGGGAGTTTGACGGAGCGGATGATGCGCCATTGGCCTGCGCCGTCGATGGCGGCGGCTTCGTAGAGGGAGCGGGGGACGGTTGTGAGGGCGGAGTAGAAGATGAGCATGTTGTAGCCGGCGAATTCCCAGGTCACGATGTTGCCGATGGAGGCGAGGACGAGGGAGGGGGAGAGGGGGTCGGGCAGGGTGGTGCCGAGGGTGTCGTTGATGTTGCCGACGAGGCCGAACTGGGTGCCGTAGATGAATCCCCAGATGAGGCTGGCGACGACGGCGGGGACGGCGTAGGGCAGGAAGACGGCGATGCGGAAGAAGCTGGTGCCGTAGAGGCGTCCGCTGTCGATGGCGAGGGCTGCCAGGAGGGCGATGCCGAGCATGAGGGGGACCTGGACGGCGAGGAAGAGGCCGACGCGGGTGAGGCCTTCCCAGAAGCGGGGGTCGGCGAGGGCCTGGGTGTAGTTGTCCAGGCCGACGAAGGAGGTGCCTCCGACGAGGCGGTCCTGGAAGAGGCTGAGGTGGAGGGCGTAGCCGATCGGGGCGAGGAACACCAGGCCGAAGACCGCGACGAACGGGCCGGTGAAGCCCCAGCCCACCCAGGCTTCCTTGCGGAGGCGGAAACGGGCTTGTCGGCGGGGCGGAGAACCCGCCTGTGCTGACGTCGACAGGAGCGTCATGGTGGTTCCTAGCGTCGATGACCGACCGGTC
>NZ_JBSFSA010000108.1:0-1005 GCF_053589515.1 Streptomyces sp. NPDC003327
CGGAGATTCGTGGAGGTCTGACTTCTTTTCAACCAAAAGAGTACTCTGAAGCGACGAAGACCAACTATATGTTTGACATGAAGGGGAAGAAAATCCTCCTCTTGTCTGCTCGTAAAATCCCAGTCATGTTTGAAGAGTTTCAAGAAAAAACACAGCTAGCCTTGGCAGACGTGGACTATATCATTCCTCACCAAGCAAGTCGTGCTCTTCCTTTGGTCATGGAAAAACTAGGTGTGGCCGAGGATCAGTACCTCAATCTCGTTACTGACTATGGAAATATGGTGTCAGTCTCTGTACCGTTTGGCCTGGCTTATTCTTTGGAGCATGGACTTATCAAAGAAGGAGATGTCGTCTACCTTATGGGGACTGCAGCTGGTATGACGGTCAATATGTTGGCTCTGAAATTGTAATAATCATCTAAACACGGAACGACTGGAACTTGAGCAAAGGTAAAAGGTTGCCATCTACCCCTGGACTGAGGTATACTAGTAGAAAGATTAGTTTATCAAGCAGTTAAGGAGAATGTTAGAAAAGAAAGGGGATGTATGACAGCTAGAAAAATGCAGCTACTCATGTCTAAGTATGGTTTTAGTATTACCATCATGTTGGCAGAGTTGTTTATCATCTTTGGTTTATTTCTCTATCTAGGTCGGATGGCTCCGATTCTCTGGATTATTCTAGTTATTTTGATGAGTATGGCGACCATTGTATCGATTGTTAATCGGTCTATGAATCCTGAGAGTAAGGTAACATGGCTGTTAGTAGCCTTTGTGCCAGTGTTTGGCCCATTGCTCTATATCATGTTTGGAGAGCGTCGTTTATCTAAAAAAGAAATGAAGCAGCTAAAGCAGCTCCAATCAATGGTTGATCGAGAGGACAATAGCAGAGCTCTCCGTTTGGAGTTAAAAGAGCAGGGGCGCAGGAGCAGCACGTTCTCACGGCTGCTGCGGCACGGGTTCACCCACCCCTCCGACGCCGAGCGCCTCCTCGACCTGCCCGAGCTCG